>DASVVS010000038.1:0-4346 GCA_036386455.1 Thermoleophilaceae bacterium | reverse complement strand
ACGGACGACCCCTGGCGCCTCGAGCTCCGCGGAGGCGCCACGCTCTCCGAGCACGCCGGCACGAAGCTGGGCGTGGAAACCGCCGCCGGCTGGGCCCGCGCCACGCGCGCCACCGAGCTCCGCCGGGACGGAGCGACGATCGTCGCGCACGTCGAGACCGCCGGCGGCCCCGCGCTGGACGTGCGCATCCAGCCCGCCGGCGACGGGACCATCGCCATCCAGGCCGAGCCCGCCGCCGGCACCGCCACGGCCCTCGGGATCGGCTTCGACGCACCGGCCGGCGAGCGCTTCTTCGGCTTCGGCTCGCGGTCGGACGCGGTCGACCATCGCGGCCGCGAGGTCGAGAACTACGTCGCCGACGGCCCCACGCGTCCGGAGGACCGGCAGTACCCGCGCGCGGTGGTGCCGCCGTGGTCGCACGGGGAGCGCGAGGACTCGACCTACTACCCCGTGCCGTGGCTGCTCTCGAGCCGCGGCTACGGCGTGCTGGTGGACCGCGACGAGACCAGCCGGTTCCGGCTCGCCGCCGAGGACGCCGGGGCGTGGAGCGTCGAGGTGGACGCGCCCGCCCTCGCGCTGCGGGTGTTCGCCGGCCCGACCCCCGCGGACGCGCTCCGGCGCTTCACCGCCGCGACCGGCCGCCAGCCCCCGCCGCCGGCGCCGTGGACGTTCGGGCCGTGGTTCCAGACCGGCCAGCCGAACCGGGTGGACCTCGCGCAGGAGGCCGAGATGATCCGCATCCAGCGCGACGCCGACGCGCCGGTCTCCGCCGCCGAGACGCAGATGCACTTCCTCCCGTGCGGCGCCCACCGCGACGATCCCGCCTACAACGCCGACCGCACCAGGCAGTTCCACGCCGCCGGGCTGGCGCACCTCGTCTACTTCAACCCGTCGCTCTGCACCTCCTACCAGCCGGTGTGGAACGAGGCAGCCGCGCGCGGGCTGCTGATCCGCGAGGGCGGAGCGGGCACGCCACACGCGTACCCCGCGTTCGTGGGCGGAGGCGGGCCGGCCGGGTTCACCACCGAGCCACTGTCGCAATTCGACTTCACCAACCCCGGCACGGGCCCCTTCTACGAGGGCCTGCTCCGCGAGGCCACCGATGGCGGCCACGACGGCTGGATGGAGGACTTCGGCGAGGGCGCGCCTCCGACCGGGGTGGCCGCCGACGGCTCCACGGGCACCGCGCTCCACAACCGCTACCCGACCGACTACCACTGCGCGGTCCAGCGGGCGGTCGAGCGGATCGGGCGGCCGGTCGTGCGCCACCAGCGCTCGGGCTGGACGGGCGCGGCCCGCTGCGCGGTGAACGTGTGGGGCGGCGATCCGACCACGGTCTGGGACTACGACGGCCTCGCCTCGGGCGTGAGCCAGGCGCTCGGCATCGGCATGTCCGGCGTAAGTCGCTTCGGCACCGACATCGGCGGCTACAACACCTACGGCCCGCGCCAGAACCTCACGCCCGAGCTGCTCGTGCGCTGGATCCAGTTCGGCGCCGTCTCGGGCGTGATGCGCACGAAGTACTCGGGCCTCGCGGTGCCGCCATACCGCCGGCCGCAGGTCTTCGACCCGGCGATCCTGCCGGTGTGGCGGCGCTACACGGAGCTCCACACCCAGCTCTACCCCTACATCCTCGGCGCCGACGCGACGTACCGCGCCACCGGCCTGCCGCTGATGAGGCACCTCGCCCTCGCCGTGCCGGACGACCCGCGGGCGGTGCGCGAGGACGGCCAGCTCCTGTTCGGGCCGGACCTGCTGGCCGCGCCGGTGGTCGCGCCCGAACAGCGGGAGCGGACGGTCTACGCGCCGCGCGGGCGCTGGATCGACTGGTGGCGGAGCGTGAGCTTCAAGCAGGGCGACGGCTCGTTCCAGCCGCGCGCCGCCCGGGTCCTGAAGGGCGGTCGCGAGCACACGCTGCCCGCGCCGCTCGACGAGCTGCCGCTGCTGGCGCGCGCCGGCAGCGTCCTGCCGATGCTGAGCGCCGACGTCGACACGCTCGCGCCCCACGGCGACGGGCGCGCGGTCGTCCGGCTCGGCGACCGCGACGACCGCCTGACCCTGCTGGCCTTCCCGCGCGGGAGCTGGAGGGGGCGCATGTTCGAGCGCGAGTCGCTGAGCGCGAGCGAGCCGCGCGGCGGCGGCTGGCGGCTCAAGGTCGCGGGCGCCCGCAAGCGCACCTACACGCTGCGCGCGTCACTCGCCGCGCTCGAGCGGCCGTTCCGGCCGTGCGGGGTGAGCGTCTCGGGCCGCGCGCTCCCGCGCGGGGCGTGGTCGTGGCGGCCGCGAACCCGCGTGCTCACCGCGCGCTTCGCGGGCAGGCGGCCGATCGTCCGCGTCCTCCCCTGCCGGCCGCGGCGCTAGAGCGCAGGGGCGGAGCCCGCCCACTCCCGCATCCGCTCGACCTCCTCGTCGAGCGCGATCCGGTCCCTCTTCGCGATGCGCCCGAACGGCTCCAGCGCCACGCTGCCGTCCCTGTCCCTGCTCCACGTCCCGGCCACTACGCCGTCGACCAGGAACGTCGCCCGCACCACGCCTGCGGGGCGGAAGATCGCCTTGCGGTGCTCCTCGGGCACGAAGCGCGAGCGGTCCCTGTAGGCGAGCACGAGGTTGTCGTAGTCGGGCAGGAGCCTCGCCGGCGCCGGGGTGCCCGGGTCGGGGCGCGGCGCATCCGGCAGGTCGAAGAGCTCGCCCCCGGACTCGTCGCGGAACACGGCGAGCTCCGCGCGCAGATCCTCGAACACGGGCTTCAGTCCCGTCAGTCCCGCCCAGGCCTGGGCGTCGGCGACCGAGGCCGGGCCGAATGCCGCCAGGTAGCGGCGCACGAGCTCGGCCGTAGCGGGCTCGCGCGCGGCGGGGGCGCCCAGCACGTGCTCCGCGAGCCCGTACGGGGCCGCGTTCGAGTGGCCGGTGCTGCCGCCGTCGGGCACCTGGACCAGCGGGAGGTGCGCTCGGACCGCGTACGCCGCGGCCTGAGGCGACTCGGCCTGGGCGAGCTCCGGGATCGACGCGCGCAGCTCCGCGAACGTGCTCGGCCGCTCCGCCACGCGCTCGCGCACCGCCGCCGCGATCCGGTCCATGTCGAGCCCGCCCAGGCGCTTGCCGGTCCAGGCGCGGACGGCGCGCGCCACCGCCGGCTGGATCGCGCCCCAGAACGCGAGGAAGTCGCGTGCGGACATCAGGTGCATCGTGCAGCGGATCGCGGTGGCACGGACCACCTCCCGGCGCTCGATCGCCTCGACCAGCTCCGCGCGCCGGAAGTCCTCGATCCGCGTCCATAGGCCCACGAACGGAGGCTCGCGCACCTGCGCCTGGAGCGCGACGAGCCGCTCGACCGCATCAGGCGCCGTCACGCGCTCGCGCTGCAGCAGCATCTGCCGGGCGAGCGTGGCCCGTCCCAGCTCGCGGGCCGAGAGCGTCCGCTCCATCGCCGTCACACTACGCGGCGTGAGCGAGCGGGCGCGGCTGGTCGGCATCAACCACGTGGCGCTGGACGTGGGCGACCTGGACGAGGCGCTCGCGTTCTACGGGCGCGTCTTCGAGTTCGAGCTCCGCGGACGCGTGCCCGGGATGGCGTTCCTCGACATGGGCGACCAGTTCCTGGCGCTCGCCGAGGGGCGCGAGCAGGGCCCGGACCCCGAGCGCCACTTCGGCCTGGTGGTGGACGACAGGGACGCCGCGCGGCGTGCCCTCGAGGAGGCCGGCGCCGAGCTGGTGCCGGGCCGCGGCCTCAACTTCCGCGACCCGTGGGGCAACCGGGTCGAAGTGGTCGAGTACGCCGACGTCCAGTTCGCGAAGACGCCCGGCGCCGCGGCGGCCGTCGGGGTGGAGCCGGCCGGGAAGTCGGAGGAGGCGCTGCGGGAGATGCGCGAGAAGGGGCTGCTCTAGGGCGCTAGTCCGACGTGTGCCCGGTCCAGGCGTTCCCGTCCCAGTAGCGGATCCGCTTCTGCAGCCAGGGATCGGGATACCAGTCGGCGGGGAACGAGCCGGGCTGGGCCTTGGCCGAGGGCGCTCCGCCGGGCGGGCCGAGCGGCGGCGCGATCGGCTGGCTGCCGCCGGGCTGGCCGAAGGTGCCGGCCGGGGCCTGGGCGCCGCCGGGAAGCGGCATGTCGGTGGACTGGGCGGCGCCGGGAGCCCCGCCCGGCTGGCCGGGAGCGGCTCCGCCAGGGGCGCCGGAAGCCGGCTGCGCCCCGCCCGCCATCGGCGGCGCGGCGTAGCCCCCGGGCGCGCCCGGCTGCGCGTAGCCGCCGCCCGGCGCGGAGCCGGCCGCGGCGTAGCCACCCACCTGCGCCGGGCCCGGCGACGCGTATCCGCCGGCCTGCGGCTGGCCGAGCGCCGCCTGCGCGGCG
>DASVVS010000037.1:0-80820 GCA_036386455.1 Thermoleophilaceae bacterium | reverse complement strand
TCGCGCGCATCGCCTTGCCCAGGCGCGAGCGCGCGATGAACGCGGTCACGACGAACACAAGCGGCACGGTCACGCCGATCGCCAGCAGGTCGCCGCGCGAGATCACGACGCCGAACAGCTCGGCGACGCTCTGCTCCTGGTGGATGAGGTTGTCGACGCTCTGCTGCGAGCCGCCGCGCCACAGGATACCGACGTTCTGCAGGATGAAGGTGAAGCCGACCGCCGTGATCAGCGCCGCGAGCTTGGGCGCGTTTCGCAGCGGCCGGTAGGCGACGCGCTCGATCATGACGTTCAGCGACGCGCACGCGGCCATCGCGACGAACAGCGTCGCGGTCAGGCCGAGGATCAGGCCGGGGATGCCGGTCGCGAGCGTCAGGCCGAGCGTCCCCCAGAAGCTCGCCGCGACGAACGAGCCGATCATGAAGACCTCGCCGTGGGCGAAGTTGATCAGCTCGATGATTCCGTAGACGAGCGTGTAGCCGAGCGCGACGAGCGCCCAGATCGCCCCGTTCGAGAGCCCGTCCTTGAGGTTGGTGGCGAGCCTCGAGAGGTCGCCCTCCTCGCCGAGGTCCTTGACCCCGTAGTACGCCGGAAGGGCGAGCAGCAGCAGGATGAGGCCGTACTGCCCGAGGAAGCCGCGAGCACGCGACCACGCTCCTGGCATAGGCCGCTGGGCGATTGTTCCGGCTTCCATGGCGTCGATCGAGGCTTGGTCAGGTAGCGAAGCCGAAGGGCCGACCCGGGGGCACAGCGCCCCCGGGCCGGAACCTCCTGCGTCAGCTAGCTACTGGCCCAGCGGACGGCCGAAGCTGTCCTCCTTGACCTCGACCGTCTCGTTGAACTCGGCCTCGCCACCCTTGACGAGGTAGCGACCGAACTGGTTCGCAGTCGTGTCGCCGTCCTTGTCGATGTCGTAGGTGCCGACGACGCCCTCCTTGTCCTTCGTCGCGAAGAACGCGTCGATGACGGCCTGGCGGTCGTTCGCCTTGGGGCCGGCGCGCTCGATCGCGTCGAGCACGACGTCCATGGCCTCGTACCCGTAGATCGCGTACGGCTCGGGCTTGGCCTTGCCGTAGGCGGCCTCGAAGTCCTTGAAGAACTTCTGGCCCTTCGCCGGGTAGTCCTTGGGATCGATCGTCGCGACCGTGAGGTACGTACGAGCCTGCACGTCCTCCGGAAGCACCTTCGTGAACTCCGTCTCGACCACGCCGTCAGGACCGAACAGCTTCACGTCGGGCATCGCTGCCCCGAGGTCCTTGAACAGCTGGCCCGCGTTGTTCTGGGTGATCCCGCCGAAGAACACGGCGTCGGCACCCGCGGCCTTGATCTTCGCGGCCACGGCACGGTAGTTCGGCGCCTTCGGGTCGATGCCCTCGTTGCCGAGCACCTCGATGCCACGCTTGGCGGCGGCGTCGGCCGTCGTCTTCGCGACACCGACTCCGTAGACCTCCTTGTCGTTCAGGACGTAGAGCTTCTTGACTCCGAGCTCCTGCTGCCAGTCGGCCTGAGCCGCGCCCTGGATGTGGTCCGCAGGGATGACGCGACCGTAGTTGCGCTTGCCCGACGGGTAGTACTTCTCCGGTGCGCCCTTGTCCTCCGGGCCGGCGTCCTTCGTGAGCTCCAGCGCCGTGTTGGCCGGGCTCACCTGCAGGATGCCCGCGCGGTTGGTCAGCGGGATCGAGATCGCCGATGCGCCGGAGTTGAACTCCCCGAGCACCGCGATGGACGTCTTGTCCTGCTGCACCTTCCGGGCGTTCGCCTGCGTGGCGCCCGGGTCCCACTTGCCGGCCTGCGCGGTCGAGTCGTCGAGTTGCTTGTACTGAATCGTGAAATTGCCGATCTTGCCGCCGCGCTGCTGGAGCGCCAGCTTCATGCCGTCCACGACGTCGAGCGACTGCGGACGGTTCGAACCCTGCATCGGAAGGCTCGAGTAGATCGTCAGGGTGTTCCCCTCGACCTTGCCACCGCCGCCCCCGCCTTCCTCATCGTCGCCGCAGGCAGCCACGCCCAGGGCGAACACGGCGCACAGCGCCGCAATCAAGAACCAACGTACTCGCAAAATTCCTCCTCGGTTTAGCCAGGACTGCCGGGATCGTACACCTCGCGCAGCTCCCGTGTTAGGCGTAGCAATGCGCCTTTCAGGTGCCTGTGCTAGGCCCGGCGGTCGAGGCGGCCCCGCGCCCGGGTGCCGCCTCCGCCTCCAGGTCCGGCCTGTGGAGCTGGACCCAGACCACCGCCGCGGCCACGAAGACCACGCCCATCACCTGGAACCCGGCCAGCGCCTCCCCCAGCAGGACCCACGCGAAGAGGGTCGCCAGGACCGGCTCGAGAGTGGCCACCACGCCCGCCCGCGCGGCGGGGATCAGGGCCACCGCGGCCACCAGGGCGAGGAAGGGAAGGAGCGTGCCGATCACCACGACGCCGGCCGCGAGCAGCCCGTCGCGGGCGGATCCGAGCTCGTCGAAGGGGAACAGCCACCAGGGCTGGGCGACCGCCCAGGTGAGCGTCGCGAAGCCGAACCCGTACGTGATCGTCGTGAACGGCGAGAGGTGGGCACCGGCGCGCTCGGAGAGCACCATGTAGGTGGCGAAGGTCAGCGCGCTCGCGAAGGCGGCCACCACGCCGAGGGCGTCGAGCGAGCTCGCGCTGTACGCCTCGACCACGAAGAAGCAGCCCGCGACCGACAGCGCCACGGCGTACCAGAGGCCGGACGGGATCGCACGGCCGAGCCACAGCCGCAGCCACAGCAGCACGAGCAGCGGCGCGAGGTACTGGATCGTGACGGCGGGGCCGACCTCGAGCCGGTCGATCGCGAGGAAGTACGTGGCCTGGACCGGCGCGAGCGCGAACACCCCGAGCAGCGCGAGCTCGGGCACCGCGGAGCGCTCGACCCTGAGCAGGTCGCGGCGGAAGATCGCGAGGCCCGCCGCCAGCAGCACGAACGCCCCGGCCACGCGCAGCTGCGAGAGCGGTGCCCAGCCGAGCCCGCGGTCCATGAGCTCCGAGCCGATGCTGGCGTTGATCGCCCAGAGCGAGGCCGCGATCGCGGCGAGCGCGTAGCCCAGCCTCACGGCCGCGGCGCGGTGGCCGTCTCCGCGCTGCGGACGCCGAGCGGGCGCGGCGCCGCCGGCGTCGCGCGGTACGCGCCGAAGACGGAGGTCGCCACGTCGCCGCCGCGGACGATCGAGTACGGGCCGATCACGCCCGCGGTCCGGCGCGGAGCGAGCGCGGCGCGCACCACCGCCGCCCGGCCGTCCGTCCCCCGCGGGCGGGCGCGCGCGATCGCGTCGAGCACGAGGCGCATCGACTCGTAGCCGTAGAGGGAGGCGGCGCCCGTCGCCTCCCGCGCACCGTCGAGGACCCTGCGGGCGCCGCGGGGGTACTCCTCGCGCGGAAGGTGGGAGTCGAGGTAGTCCACGCCCGCGGGCGGGTTGGCGGCGACGCCGCTCGTGGAGAGGATCGGCGCGGATGGGAGCGCCGCGCGCAGCGCGGGCACCAGGCGGCCCGGGTCCTCCCCGGCCGCCATCGCCAGGACCACGGCGCCCGGGCGCTCCTCGGCCACGTCGCGCGCGAGGTCGGCGTAGTCGTCCTCGCCCGGCCGGACGCGCTCCGCCTCCGCCTGGATCCGCGCGCGGCGGGCGGCCTCCAGGAGCCAGGTGGTCATCTCCTGCCCGAGCGGGCCCTCGTCGCGCACGATCGCGATCTTGCGCGCGCCCCGGCTGCGCGCCCAGTCCACGAGCACCGCAGCCTGCAGCCCTCCGTGCGGCACGAGCCGCAGGAACGTGCGCCCGCCCTCCGGGTAGTAGCGCGCCGGCCCCTCGCCGCTGCCGCCCGGCGCCGGCTGGGTGAGGCTCGGCAGGGTGTCGCCCGGACTCACCTGGAGGAGCCCGCCGGAGTTCGTGACCGGCACCGACACCGCCGACCCGCCGAGCCCGGCCTCACCGAGATAGGCGACCGCCGCGGGGTCGTCGACGGCGCGCTCCGCGTTCGACTCGATCGCGCCGGGATCCCACGGCTCGTCGTCGTCCGTGCCGGCGCTGTCGAGCTCCACGAGCCGCACGCGCCGCTCGCCGGCCCGGCCGCCGGCGTCGCGCAGCGCAAGCCGCTGCCCGGCGGCGATCGCGGCGCCGTCGCGGGCGAGCACGCCGCTTCGCGGGACGCTCGTGTAGATCGCGAGCGCGCCGTCGGCCGGACGCTCGGGCGGGTCGTCCGAGCCGCAGCCGGCCGCCACGAGCGCGAGCAGGACGAGCAGCGTCGCGAGGGCGGGGTATGTTGCGGGCGTCTTGCGCATCGGCGTTCTCACAGGCGGCGGCGACTGCCCCGGGCTCAACGCGGTGATTCGCGCGGTGGTCCGCAAGGGAGTCGATCGCTACGGGCATGCGATCGTAGGGTTCCGCGACGGCTGGCGCGGTGTTCTCGAGGGCGACGCCAGGGACCTCACCCTCGAGTCGGTCCGCGGGATCCTCCCGCGCGGGGGGACGATCCTCGGCTCGTCGCGGACCAACCCGTTCAAGCGCGAGGACGGCGTGGACACCGTGCGCGCGTCGCTCGCGGACAACCGGATCGACGGCCTGATCGCCATCGGCGGCGAGGACACGCTGGGCGCGGCCGCCAAGCTGCACGCGGCCGGGATCAACGTCGTCGGCGTGCCCAAGACGATCGACAACGACCTCGGCGGCACGGACCGCACCTTCGGGTTCGACACCGCCCTGCAGGTGGCCACCGACGCGATCGACCGCCTCCACACGACCGCCGAGAGCCACTACCGCACGCTCATCGTCGAGGTGATGGGGCGCCACGCGGGCTGGATCGCGCTGCACGCGGGCATCGCCGGCGGCGCCGACGCGATCCTGATCCCGGAGCGGCCGTTCGACATCGAGGAGGTCAGCCGCCTGATCAAGCGCCGCCACGCGCGCGGGCGCTACTTCGCGATCATCGTGGTGGCCGAGGGCGCGACGCCGGTCGAGGGCACGATGGCGACGAGCGCCGCCGGCACCGACGAGTTCGGCCACGTGCGGCTCGGCGGGATCGGGCAGCGGCTCGAGCGCGAGATCGAGGAGCGGACCGGCTACGAGACGCGCGCGACCGTGCTCGGCCACGTGCAGCGCGGCGGGACGCCGACCGCCTACGACCGCGTGCTGGCCACGCAGTTCGGGCTCGCCGCGATCGACGCCGTGTCGGAGGAGCGCTGGGGCACGATGGCCGCGCTGCGCGGCGCGCGGGTCGAGCTGGTGACGCTCGCGGAGGCGGTCGCCGAGCTGCGCACGGTCCCGGCCGAGGAGTACGAGCAGGCCGGCGTGTTCTTCGGCTAGGCGGCCGCGGCTCGCGGAGCGCGCCGGCCGGCGCTACGGCAGCAGCCGCTCGCGCACGTACGGCATGATCATCCGCACGGCGACCGCGCCCATGAGCATGAAGAACGGGATCAGGAAGGCGTCGAACGCCTTCGCCCCGTTGGCCCACAGCACGATCCAGATGATCAGCCCCACGGTGAGGGTGGCGATGGTTCCCATGGTCTCCTCTAGGTCCGGTCGGCGATCGCTCGCCGTAGCCGGGTCACGCCGTTGAAGGCGCCGATCATGATCTTCTCGGCGCCGGAGTCCTGCGGCGGGAGCATCCCCAGCCCGCGGGCGAAGGCGGCGCCGTCGTAGTAGACGGTGTTGCGCACGACCAGGCCGTCCTCGACCTCCATGACGTCCACGCCGCGCAGCTCGAGGCGGCGGCCGGTGGGGTCGATCCCCATGAACGCGGGGCCGGTGTGCGTGCCTGCGGAGCGCCACTGGATCACGCAGCGCCGCTCGTCCGCGGTCACCTGCTCGATCCTCATGTCGATGTCCGGAATCGAGGCGAACAGGCCGGTCATCAGCTCGCGGATCTCGGCGTGCCCGCGGAAGATCCCGAGCGCGACCCAGTCCTGGATGCCCTCGGGGTGCCAGTTCGCCAGGAGCGTCTCGACGTCGCGCGCGATGAACGCCTCGAAGGCGGCGCGGGCGGTCTCCTCGGCGGAGCGGCTGGCTGTGGCTGCCTCGGCCATCCGGAGCGGACCCTATCAACGGCCGCATACCCTCCCGTGCGTGCGCGCGCCCCTCGTCACGGTCCTCCTCGCCCTCGTGGCGGCCGCCGGCTGCGGCGGTGGCGACGGGGGCGGCGCGCCCTCGCCGCAGAAGCGGCTCGAGCAGGCCGTGGCCGACTACGAGCGCGCGGTGGCCGATCAGGACTGCAGGACCTTCGTCCGCTACGTCCACAGCGCGATCCGCCCGCCCGGGAAGGGGCCGGAGGACCCGCCGGACTCCGCCGAGTGCAGCGCCCGCGGCGCCTCGCTCACGGCGCTGCTCGACTTCAAGTCGAAGCGCATGAAGGTGATCGGCCCGGCGGCGATCGTGGAGGGGACGGTCGACGGCCGGTTCTTCGTCCTGGTGTGGGTGCTCGACGTGGACGGGCGCTGGGTGCAGGTGCAGGCGCTGCCCGGCTCGGACCCGCAGATCCGCAGCCAGCAGAAGCTGCAGCCGCGGTTCGTGCCCAACGCGGCGGCCTTCGTGGAGGCGCAGCGGGCCGGCGACTGCCGCCGGATCTTCCGGCTGCTCAGCCCGGCCGCGCCGTTCGTGACCTCGGCGCAGGACGACGCCGGGCGCTACTGCCAGACCTTCCGCGAGACGCGCAACGCGCCGCAGCGGCTGGCCACGCAGCTCGCCCGCGCGCCCGGCGCGAAGCCGGTCGACGTCGGCGGCACCAAGGACCTGCACTTCTTCACGGTCGACACCGGCGGCGGCCGCCGCTGGATCCTGATCCTGGCCACGCTGCCGACGGGGGTCCTGCCCGGCGCGCACGTGGACGACTCGGTGCTGGACTACTACCCGACCGCGCCGGCGGGCGGGGCCGCTCCGCGGCCGTCGAGCTAGGGCACGAGCGCCTCGGCCAGCTCGGCCACGAGCTCGCCCACCGCCTCCGCCCCGCCCTCGCCCGAGGCGCGCACCACGCGGCTTCCGACGATCACGCCGTCGGCCACCTCGGCCACCGCCCGGGCGTGGGCGGGCGTGGAGATGCCGAAGCCCACGGCGACCGGCACGTCCGCCGCCGCGCGCACCCGTCTGACCGTGCCGGCCAGGCCGGGCGGCAGCGCGTCGCGCTCGCCGGTGGTGCCGGTCAGCGAGACGGTGTAGACGAAGCCCCGCGCGTCGGCCGCTATCTCGGCCAGTCGCTCGTCCGTGGTGGTCGGTGCGGCGAGCGGGACGAGCGCCAGGCCGCGCTCGTCGCAGGCCTCGCGCAGCGGCGCCGCCTCGTCGTGCGGCAGGTCGGGCACGATCAGGCCGCACGCGCCGGCCGCGGCGGCGCGGTCCACGAATCCGTCGGCGAGCGCGATGTTGGCGTAGACCATGAAGACGACCGGGATCGCCTCCGACACCTGCTCGCATACGCGCAGCACCGCCAGTGGCGTGACGCCGTTGGCGAGGGCCTCGGTGCCCGCGGCGTGGATGGTCGGGCCGTCGGCGAGCGGGTCGGAGAAGGGGATGCCGAGCTCGAGCAGGTCGGCGCCGTTGTCCGCGGCGGCGAGGGCCGCCCGCGCGGAGACCTCCGGCGACGGGTAGCCGCCCATCAGGTAGGGCATGAGCGCCGCGCTCTTGCCGTCGTCTGCGAAGGCGGCGGCGATCCGGTCCGCGGGCCTCACCCGCGCTCCAGCACCTCGGCCAGGTCCTTGTCCCCGCGGCCGGAGAGCGTGAGGAGGTCGACGCCGGAGGCGGAGCCCGCGGCTCGCTCCGCCCCAGCCGGCGTGCGCCCCTCCCCCAGCAGCCAGGCGATCGCGTGCGCGGGCTCGAGCGCCGGCACGATCCCCTCCAGCTCGGCGAGCCGGCGGAACGCGCGCACCGCGTCGTCGTCGCCGACCGCCACGTAGCGCACGCGGCCCGTGTCGCGCAGGTGCGCGTGCTCGGGGCCCGAGCCCGGGTAGTCGAGCCCGGCCGAGATCGAGTGCGCCTCGAGCACCTGGCCGTCCTCGTCCTGGAGCACGGCGGACAGCGCGCCGTGGAGGATCCCGCGCGCGCCGGTGGCGAGCGGCGCGCCGTGGCGGCGCGTGTCGATGCCCTCGCCCCCGGCCTCGACGCCGATCAGCTGCACGCTCGCGTCGCCGACGAACGGGACGAACGTGCCGATCGCGTTCGACCCGCCGCCCACGCACGCGATCACGCGGTCGGGCAGCGCCCCGGTGCGCCTGAGCAGCTCCGCGCGCGCCTCGTCGCCGATCCTGCGCTGGAGGTCGCGCACGAGCGCCGGGTACGGCGCGGGCCCGACGGCCGAGCCGATCACGTAGTGGGTGTCGGCGACGTTGGCGACCCAGTCGCGGATCGCCGCGCTGACCGCCTCCTTCAGCGTGCGCGCTCCGGCGTCGACGCCCTCCACGTGCGCGCCAAGCAGGTTCATGCGCTCCACGTTGGGCTTCTGGCGGCGCATGTCCTCGGTGCCCATGTAGACGACGCAGTCGATCCCCATGAGCGCGCAGGCGGTGGCGGTGGCCACGCCGTGCTGGCCGGCGCCGGTCTCGGCGATGATCCGCGTCTTGCCCATCCGCCGCGCGAGCAGCGTCTGGCCGAGCGCGTTGTTGATCTTGTGGGAGCCGGTGTGGAGCAGGTCCTCGCGCTTGAGCCACACCTCGCGGCCGGTCTCCTCCGACAGCGCCCGCGCGTGGTAGAGCGGCGTGGGGCGCCCGGCGAAGTCGCTCAGCAGTGCGCCGAGCTCGGCCTGGAAGTCGTCGTCGGAGCGGGCCTCGACCCACGCGCGCTCGAGCTCGTCGAGCGCAGGGATCAGCGTCTCCGGCACGTAGCGCCCGCCGTAGGGCCCGAAGCGGCGCTCGATCGCGGGCGTGGTCACGCCGCCGCCCGGCTGTCGGCCTGCTCGACCGCGCGGAACAGCGCCCGCACCCGCTCGGGGTCCTTCACGCCCGGCTCGGCCTCGGTGCCGCTGGCGCTGTCGACCGCGAACGGCCGCACCCGCTCGATCGCCCCGGCCACGTTGCCGGGGTGGAGCCCGCCGCTCAGCACGAGCGGCACCGGCGAGCGGTGGTGCTCGGTCAGCTCCCAGCCGAAGGTCGTGCCGGTCCCCCCGCGCACCTCCTCCGAGTGGGCGTCGAGCATGTGCAGATCCACCTCGCGGTAGGAGACGAGCTTGCGCACGGCGGCGGCGTCCTTGGCCTGCATCGCCTTCATCACCTTGCAGCCGGTGCGGCGCGCGGCCTCGCGGCAGTAGGCCGGGCCCTCGTCGCCGTGGAGCTGGAGCATCGTGAGCGAGGCGCGGTCGGCCATGTGCTCGAGCTCGTCGAGCGGCCAGTTGACGAACACGCCGACGATCTCGGCCTGCCGCTTGAGCTCGAGCCCGATCCGCTCGGCCGTTCCCGGGTCGCACGCGCGCGGGCTCTCGGGGTGGAAGACCATGCCCACCGCCCACGCGCCCAGCTCGACGGCGAGGTGCGCGTCCTCGTGGCGGGCGACGCCGCAGACCTTGACGCGGGTCATGGCCGGGTGACGGGGACGCGGGTCATGGCACCTGGAACGGCAGGTCGGGCTTGTCGTCGGGCTCGCCGCCGGGCGGGTCGGGCTCCTGGCCGCGCCCCTGGCCGTCCTGCGGGAGGCGCCTGGGCCGCTCGCCGAGCGTGAGGGTCAGCCGGCGCAGCTTCTTGCCGCGGTAGTACTCGATGCCGACTCGGTCGCCGGGCTTGTTGTCGGCGATCGCCTGCGCCACGTCCGTCGGCTCCTTGATCTGCACGCCGTCGACGCGCACGATCAGGTCGCCGCCGAGCACCACGATCCCGTCGGGGCTCCTGTCGCGGCCCGCGCGGAAGCCGGCCTTCTCCGCCGGGCTGCCGGGCGCCACCTCCTGCACGAGCGCGCCGTCGCGCGTGGGCAGGCCGCGCGCCTCCTGCGGCACCGGGGCGGTGGTCACGCCGATGTAGGCGTGCTCCACCTCGCCGCGCTCCTTGAGCTGCGGGACGATCCGCTTGGCCAGGTCGATCGGGATGGCGAACCCGATGCCGACCGAGCCGTTGCCCCCGCCGCCGGTCGCGATCTGGGCGTTGATGCCGATCACGCGCCCGTTGCCGTCGAGCAGCGGGCCGCCCGAGTTGCCTGGGTTGATCGAGGCGTCGGTCTGGATCGCGTTCTCGATCGAGAAGCCGTTGGGCGCCTCGATCGAGCGCTGGAGCGCGGAGACGATCCCGGTCGTGACCGTGTGCTCGAGGCCGAACGGGTTGCCGATCGCGATCGCCTGGTCGCCGACCTGGACCTTCTTCGAGTCGCCGAACGGGATCGGCCGCAGCTTCACCTTCTTCGGGTCGACCTTCAGGAGCGCGAGGTCAGTCGAGGGGTCGCTGCCGCGCACCTTCGCCTTCACGAGGTCCTGGTCGCCGAAGCGCACGCGAACCTCCTCGGCGCCCTCGACCACGTGCGCGTTGGTCACGATGTGGCCCTCGCGGTCGATCGCGAAGCCCGAGCCGCTGGCGCGCCCCTCCTCCGGGGCCGGCAGGCCCGGGATCGGCGAGCGCCCGACCGAGCCGCCGCGCGCCTGGACGTAGGCCACGCCGGCGTCGGTGCGCCGGTAGATGTCGTTCACGGTCTGGGCGGAGGAGCCGGCGCGCTCGTCGCCGCCGGACGCGGTGGGGCGGGCGCCCTCGCGCTGCACGACGGTGTCGCCGGTGTCGATCACGCCGGTCGCGATCAGGATCGCGCCGACCACGACGGCGATCAGGCCGCCGAGCGCGCCGGACACGAGGTGGGATGCGGAGGACTGGCGTTGCACCTGCCGGGCGAGGTTAGCCCCGGCCGAGCGTGGGGCGGCGCGGCGGCAGCGCCATCAGGGCGCGCAGCCGGGCGAGCGGCCCGCGGCCCCGGGCGAGGCCGCGCCGCAGCGCGCGGCGGTCGAGCCCGGTCGCGTGCCGTACGCCGGGCGGCGCGTAGCGGCGCTCGCGCAGCGACCTGACGTGCCGTGCGGCGCCCGGCCCGGCGATCCCCGCGAGGCGCCCCTCGAGCTCGAGCAGGGTCGTCCCCTCCGCGACCGGGTGGCCGAGCCGGTCGAGCGCCCAGACCAGCTCGCGCAGGTCGGGGTCGCCGCCGGCGGCGCGGACGCGGCGAGCCCGCAGAAGCGCGGTCAGCCACAGCCCGGCGAGCAGCGCGATCGGCACCAGCGCGATCACCGCGGCGGCTCTCCACGGCACGGAGCGGCCGTCGTCGCCGGCGCCCGCCCCGCCGCCTGCCGAGTCGCCGCCCTGGTCGCCCCCGCCCGCCGCGTCGCCGCCCCCGCTGCCGGTCGCCGCCGCGCGGCGCTCGCGCGAGTCCGACTCCTGCGCGGACGCCGGCGCCTGCGACGGCGTCGGGTCGAACGCGACCCAGCCGATGCCGGTGAAGTAGACCTCGACCCACGAGTGCGCGTCGAGGTCGCGCACGCGGAACTCGCGCGTCTTGGGATCGCGCACGCCGGGCGAGAAGCCGGCCGCCACGCGCGCGGGGATCCCGTTCATCCGCAGCAGCAGCGCCATCGCCCCGGAGAACTGCTGGCAGTAGCCGGCGCGGTCGCGGAACAGGAAGCCGTCGAGCGGGACGGCTCGCCGCGGCGGGCGCTCGGTGTAGGTGAAGCCGCGCTCGAAGTGCTCCTCGATCCGCCGTACCACGTCGTAGGTGGTCGCCTGCCCGGCGGCCAGGCGGCGGGCCAGCTCGTACGTGCGGCGGTACGGCGAGGCCTCGATCCGGGCGCGCGTGGCGGGGTCGTCGCCGAGCGGCGTGCCGGGCTCGGCGGCGACCACGCGCTCGCGGTTCGGGACCACCTGGCCCTGGCCCTGCCGCTCGTTCGCGCGCGGGAGCTCGAAGGCCGTGTAGTAGCCGATCTCCGCCGGCCACCGCGCGGGCGCGGCGCGCATCTGGCGCGGGCTGGGCCTCGGCACGTACGAGAACACCTCGTAGGCGTCGCCGCGCTCGAGGTCGTCGTCGACGATCGTGATCGTGCCGTCGCCGCTCTCGGACGTGAGCGCGTCGCCGCGCACGTAGTAGACGGTCCCGGCGGCCACCACCAGCCGGCTGCTCAGGCCGTCGACCCGGAACGACAGGCGCTCGTCCCACGCCCGGTTGCGCTCGTGCGGCAGCTCGGCCCGCGCCACCTGGCTCTGCGTGACGTTCGAGTGGGCCCAGCGCAGGCCGTCGAAGTAGTCCAGCGTCTGGGCCTTCCAGTAGTGCGGGCGCGCGGCTCGCACGCGCAGCAGCGTCTTGCCGTCGCGCGGCCAGTCGATCGGCCCGTAGCTGTGCGACCAGTCGAACGTGGCGCCGGGACCGCGCGCGTCGTCGCCGAAGAGCGACCAGTTCTCGTAGTCGAACCAGCCCTCGCGCTCGCTGAGGCCGGCCGCGACCGGAAGGGCCACGGCGCCGGCGGCGAGCAGGGCGGCGGCGGCGGTCGTGGCGTCGCGGGCGCGCAGGCGCGGCAGCCACAGCCAGGCGGCGACGAGGATCAGCAGGACCAGGCCGCGCCCGATCGGGTCGCCGAGCCCGCGCTCGGTGACGGCGAGCGAGTAGAGGGCGACCACAAGCACGAGGGCGGCGGAGCGGAGGATGCCGGCTCCCCGCCGGGCCGGCCAGAAGGCGAGCGCAGTGGCGAGCGTGGCCACCGCCGGGAGGGCGAGCAGGACCGTCAGGCGCAGCCACGCGTCGTCGCCCGCGTAGGGCCAGTTGGCGCTGGTGGTGCCGGCCAGGCCGCCGTCGACGTTGGCGGCGAGGGCGCTCCAGTCCAGGAGGTAGCGGTCGTCGAGGCCTATGGCGAGGAGGCCCGCCGCAAGGGCGGCCACTACCAGCCCCAACCGCGCCGCCACTCGCGCCGGCAGGCCGCCCGGTACGAGGCCCGTCAGCGCCAGGCCGCTCCCGGAGACGGCGGCGATCAGGACGATCAGGAGCAGCCGTCCCTCCGGGGCCTCCGCCACGAAGCCGATCCAGTGGCCGCCGCAGAACAGCAGCAGCGCCGAGAAGGTCAGGATGCGCAGCGGCAGCGAGCCTTCGTGGTCCACCGTCCTGCCCTGGGGTCGCATACCGACCCTGATCCAGGACGGTGAGGCCGAGATCCCGCTCACGCCGCCCTCGCCGCCGCCGCCGTCCGGCCGAGCCGGCGGCCCGTGCAGCCCGCCACCGTGAAGCCGCCGGGCGGAGCGGCGTCGCCGGATGGGGAGACGACCCAGCGCTCGCCCGCCGAGAGCCGCGCCAGGCCCGAGGGGACGCCGGGGCAGGCCGTGACCCAGAAGACCCCGCCGGTCCGCTCCACGCGGCCGGCCGCCGGCGGGCGGGAGTCGGCCTCCACGAGAGCCAGGCGCACGTGCAGCGCAGGCCAGGCGCGCAGCTCGGCGTCCACGTCCGCGGGGCGGCGGTCGCCGGGCAGGAGCAGGGCGCAGCCTCCGCCGCGCGCGAGGTGGACCGACAGGGAGGCGGCCGCTCGCACGGCGCGGTCGAGCGCGTCCTCGTCCGGCGGGCGGCGCGCGTCGAGGATCACGAGCGGGCGCGAGTCGGAGTCGGCGACCACGCGCCGCTCGACCAGCTCGCCGCGGCGGGCGACGGCCGGCCAGTGGATCCGGCTCGCGGGCACGCCCGCGCGGTAGGGGCGCAGGCCGTCGATCTCGACCTCGGCCGACTCGGCCACCGGCCGGGCGGTCCGCGCGCCGATGCGGCCTGTCGCCGCCGCGCCGGGCGCGAGCACCGGGTGGATCCGCGGGAGCACGACCACCTCGGCCGGGTCGCTCTCGACCGTGCGCTCCGCGAGTCCGAGCGGGTCGCGGATCGTGAGTCGCGCCGGCTCGATCCGGCGGCGGCCGCGGCGCTCGAAGCGCACGTCCACGCGCACGCGGGCAGGTGCGCCGACGCCCGCGGGCAGCGGCTGGCCCAGCAGCGGCTCGACCAGCTCGCCGGCGGGTGCCGGAGCCGCGCCGGGCCGGACCGCGAGGGTGATCGGCCAGGGCTGGTCCTCCTCGACGGTGTGCGGGCCGGCGGTGCGGTCGAGGCCGGCGCCCGATGCCGCGAGCGCGACCCAGGCGGCGGCGCCGAGCCCCAGCAGGATCAGCGCGACGGCCGGCAGGTAGAGGCTGGGGGTGCCGAGCGCGAGGCCGCCGATCAGCAGGACGAGGCCGAGCAGGGCCGCGCCGAAGGCCCGCCCGGCGCCGGTCACAACGCCGGCACGCGGTCGAGCGCCTCGCGCACCACGCTCACCCGGTCCGTGCCCGCGGCGTCCGGCGCCAGCAGAAGGCGGTGCGGCAGGATCGAGATCGCGAGCGCCTGCACGTCGTCGGGCAGCGCGTGGTCGCGGCCGTCGAGCGCCGCGAGCGCCTTCGCGGCCTTCAGCAGCATCAGCCCCGCGCGCGGCGAGGCGCCGAGGTCGAGGCGCGGGTCGCGCCGGGTCACGTCGAGCACGCCGACCACGTAGCGGCGCAGCGCCTCGCTCGCGTGCACGCGCGCGGCCGCCTCCTGGGCGGCCACGATCTCGCTCACCGTCGCCACCGGCTCGAGCTCCAGCACGCGGTCGCCGGTCGCGTGGTCGCCCAGCATCTCGGCCTCGTCCGCCGGCTCCGGGTAGCCCAGCTCCACCCGCACCATGAAGCGGTCGAGCTGCGCCTCGGGCAGCGGGTACGTGCCCTCGTACTCGACGGGGTTCTGCGTCGCGATCACCACGAACGGACGGGCGAGCTCGTGCGTGTGCACGTCCACCGTCACGTGCCGCTCTTGCATGCACTCGAGCAGGCCCGACTGCGTCTTGGGCGAGGCGCGGTTGATCTCGTCCACCAGCACCACGTTCGCGAACACGGGACCCGGCCGGAACTCGAACCGGCTCTCGCGCTGGTTGAAGACGTTGGTGCCCACCACGTCCGCCGGCAGCAGGTCCACGGTGCACTGGATGCGGGCGTACTCGGCGTCGATGGTGCGCGCGACGCTTCGTGCCAGCGCGGTCTTGCCCACCCCCGGGTTGTCCTCGATCAGCACGTGCCCCTCGGCCACGAGCGCGACGATCACGTCGCGGAGCGCCGCGGACGGCACCTTCACCGCCCGCCGGACGTTGGCCGCGAGCCGCGCGCCGAGGGCCTGGACCCCGGCGGGGTCGAGCTGCGGGACCGTGCTCACCCGAGCGATGTTAGGGAGCGGCGAGGCTCGGCCCGCCGGGTCGCGGCGGCCGCCGCTCGTCAGGCCTGTGTCGGCTCCTCGGTGCGGGTCAGCTCGCGGACGGCCGCCTCCGGATCGGGCGCCCGCATCAGCGCCTCGCCGATCAGCACGGCGTCCACGCCGACCCCCTCCAGCTCCTCGATCTGCGAGCGGTCGGCGATGCCCGACTCGGACACCACGATCTTCCCCGCCGGCACGTCGTGGAGCAGCTCGAACGTGCGCGAGACGTCCACGCTGAAGTCCTCGAGGTTGCGGTTGTTGATGCCGATCACGTCGGCGTCCACCGAGAGCGCGATCTCCAGCTCCTCCTCGTCGTGGACCTCGACGATCGCATCCAGGTCGAGGTCCCGGGCCAGGCCGTGGAGCGAGCCGAGCTCGTGCGGGCGGACCGAGCCGACCACGAGCAGCACCGCGTCCGCGCCGGCCGCCTTGGCCTCCCAGAGCTGGTACGGGTCGATCGTGAAGTCCTTGCGGAGGATCGGGACGTCGGTGACCGAGCGCGCCTCGCGCAGGTCGTCGAGCGAGCCGCCGAAGTGCGTCTCCTCGGTGAGGATCGAGAGCGCCGCGGCCCCGCCGCGCTCGTAGGCGCGGGCGATGCCGGTGACCGTCGCTCCCTCGCGGATCGTGCCCGCGGACGGCGAGCGCCGCTTGTGCTCCGCGATCAGCGAGGTGCCCGGCCGCGACAGCGCCTCGGCGAACGGGCGCCCCTCCGCGCGCGTGGAGGCGATCCGCTCGAGCTCGGCCAGCGGCAGCTCGCGCTTGGCGCGCTCCAGCCGCTCGCGCGTGGCCTCGATCAGCTCGTCGAGCCGCAGGCTCACGCCAGCTCCCGGCTGCGGGCCACGAAGCGCTCCAGCGCGTCCAGCGCCGCGCCCGAGTCGATCGCCGCCTCGGCCGCCCGCGCGCCCGCCTCGAGCGTGCCGGCGCCGCCGCCCACGTAGATCGCGGCGCCCGCGTTCAGCACCACGATCGAGCGGTCCGGGCCGGCCCCGCCCGCCAGCACCTTGCGCGCCAGCGCGGCGCTCTCATGGGGCTCGCCGGCGCCGACGGCGCCCGGCGGCGCGGGCTCCACGCCCAGCTCCTCCGGCGTTATTCGCCGCGTCTCGATCGTCCCGTCCCTCAGCTCCACGGCGCGCGTGGGCCCCGCCACGCCGATCTCGTCCAACCCATCCTCGCTCGACACTACCAGCGCTCTCTCCGCGCCAAGCTGCCCGAGCGCCGCCGCGATCGTCTCCATGTAGTCCGGGTCGGACACGCCGATGAGCTGGCGCGTGGCTCCGGCCGGGTTCGTGAGCGGGCCGAGGAAGTTGAAGATCGTCCGGACCCCGAGGGCCTTCCGCACCGGCACGACGTGCCGCATGGCCGCGTGGTGGGCCGGCGCGAACATGAAGCCGAACCCGACCGACTCGATGCAGTCCGCGACCGCGGCGGGCTCCAGGTCGATCCGCGCCCCGAGCGCCTCGAGCACGTCGGCCGAGCCGGAGCGCCCGGTGGCCGAGCGGTTGCCGTGCTTCGCGACCGTGCAGCCGGCGCCCGCGGCCACGAACGCGGCCGTCGTCGAGACGTTGAACGTCGGGTGCCCCCCGCCCGTCCCGGCGGTGTCGAGCAGGTGCGGCAGGTCCACGCGCACCTGCGTGGCCAGCTCGCGCATCGTGCGCGCCAGCCCGACCAGCTCGTCCACCGTCTCGCCCTTCGTACGCAGCGCGATCAGCACGGCCGCGGTCTCCGCCTCGGACGCGCGACCCTCCATGACCTCGCGCAGCACCGCGGAGGCGTCGTCGGCCGGCAGGTCCTCGCGCGCGGCGAGGCGGTCGATGGCGGCTGTGAGCACCGGGTTGGGCATGTAGGCGCCAGTCTAAGTACGGGTCGCCCGGAGGGCCCGGGCCAGGAGCAGCGGAACGCCCGCGCCCACCAGCACGAGCAGCAGCCAGAACGTCCACGCGCCCACGGGCTCCGGGCGGAACAGCGCGGCGCGCCTGAACATGTCCGGCACCGACGCGAGGGCCGAGCGCGGCTCGCCGCGGTAGAACGCGAGGCGCATGTCGCCGGCCCCGGCGTGCATGCCGGCGAACGCGTGGCCGGGCGCCTCCCCGCTGGGGCCGCCGTAGAAGACAACCGGCGCGGCGCCCTCGTTCCGGAAGCAGACGCCGACCGCCCGCCCCTCCGCCACGGGCGGCGCCACGCGCCCGCGAACGAGCCGGTTGTCGCGCGCGCCGCCCGGGATGCGGCCGCGGGCGAGCACGCGGCCGCTCCCCAGCTCGCGGACCGCCAGCGCCAGCGGCGGCCCCGGCCGGCCGTGGGTGCCGATCAGGGGCTCCACGACGTCGAACTCCGCGGCGGCCTCGATCCCCCACTGGCACGCCTCGCCGCCCGGCGCCATCTCGACGACGCCGTGCGTGGGGCGCACGTTGTGCGTGAAGGCGAGCTCGCGCTCGTCGCCCGCGGCCGCGAGCACCAGCGCGAGCGCCACCACGGCGCAGGGCGCGAGCACGGACGCGAGCGTGCGGCTAGGCAAGGAACCTCCCCGCCACGATCGACAGCGACGCGAGCTGGAGCGCCGCCGCCGCGCCCAGCACCAGCCCGGCTCCGGCCGGCCGGAGCCGCTCGCGCAGGTTGGCGAGCGCCGCCGCCACGGCCACGCCGGCGATCGGCATCAGCGGCAGGAAGTAGCGCCCCTGGATCACGTGGCCGTCCCCGATCCTGATCGTCTGGAAGTCGCGCCAGTGGAGGCTGATCGTCAGGCACAGGGTCGTGAGCGCGAGCACGGCGAGCGTGAGGCGGTCCACCTCGACCCGGCCCCTGCGCACGGCCAGCGCCGCGCCCGCGAACGCCGCGAGGGCCAGGGCTCCGAGCAGCACGTAGACCGGCTCCGGGAACCTCACCTCGAGGAAGCCGAAGGCCGCCCAGGTCTGCTCGTGCAGGTTCCATCCGCCGCCGCCGCCCGGCATCCCGTAGTCGCGCTGGAACGGGAGCCGCGGCAGGTAGAAGTCCCACAGGTAGGTGAGGAACCCGCGCAGCGTGCCGAGGCGCAGGTCGGCGGGCACGCGGTCCTGCACCCCCTGGCTGGCCCCGACCCCGGCCGCCACCACGACGGCGGCGCCGAGCGCTATCGCGGCCAGCACCCGCGCACTCGCCCGCGGCCGCCTGCCCCGCGCGGCCGCGGCGACGAGCACCACCAGCACCGCCGGCACGAGCGCCAGCCCGGCCGCCTTCGTCAGGCTCACGACGAGCGTCGCCGCCACGAGGCCCGCCACCGCGCCGCGGCTCGGCCCGCGGCGGGCGACCCGCACCGCCAGCCACAGCGTCACCGCGTAGGCGGCGAACAGGAGCGCGTCGGGGTTCACCCCCGCGCTGACGAAGGTCGCCATCGGCTGGAGGCCGACGCACGCCGCGCCCGCCAGCCGGAGCGCCCGGTCGCGCACCAGCTCGCCGATCAGGAGCCACGTGCCCGCCGCCGTGACGAGCATCAGCAGACCCGACCACAGCCGCATCAGGAACAGCCGGTCGAAGAGGTCGCCGCCCGGGGTGGCCGCGTACGGCGCGACCTCGTAGGCGTAGTAGAGCGGCGGGTGGCCCGCCTGCGGCCCGGTGCCCCGGCTGTCGTCGCGCGGGAGGCCTTCGGAGGCCGCCCTCCAGGCGCGCTCGGCGGACGGCTCCCAGGCCGGCTTCACGTCCGGGTCGAAGAAGTGGACGCTGTTGCGGACCTGCTGCCGCGCGACCTGCTCCTCGGTCGAGAACAGCCGGGTCTCGGGGTCTCCGTCGCCGCGCGCCGGCCGCTCGCCGTTCTCCGCGAGCGACTGCACGTAGCTGAAGTGCGCGGTCTCGTCCGGCACCGAGAACGGCGGCACCAGCAGGGCCCACGCGACGATGACGACCGCCACCGCCGCCAGCAGCAGCGCGAGCGGACTGCGGAGCAGGGGCGCCCCTCAGCTCCCCCGGCGGGCGTTGAGCACGCCGAGCGCGTGCTCCAGCGCCAGCCCGCGCGAGGCCAGCAGCACCGTGAGGTGGTAGAGCACGTCGGCCGCCTCCTCCGCCACGCGCTCGTCGCTCTCGCCCTCCGCGGCGCGCGCCACCTCGTCGGCCTCCTCGCGGACCTTCTCGCCTATCCGCGGCGGATCCGACAGGAGCGCCGCGGTGTAGCTGCCCTCCGGCCGCTCCTCGCGGCGGGCGGCGATCGTGCGCTCGAGCGCGGGCAGCGCCTCGTGCGGCACGGGCGCGAGGTCGCCGTTGTGGAAGCAGGTGCGCTCGCCGGTGTGGCACGCCGGGCCGGCGGGGTCCACCAGCGCGAGCACGGCGTCGAGGTCGCAGTCGTAGCGCAGCGAGCGCACCCGCTGGACGTTGCCGGAGGTCGCGCCCTTGTGCCACAGCTCCTGCCGCGAGCGGCTCCAGAAGTGAGTCTCGCCGGTCGCGCGCGTGCGCTCGAGCGCCTCCTCGTTCATGTACGCGAGCGTCAGCACCTCGCCGCTGCGCGCGTCCTGCACGACGCATGCGACGAGTCCGCGGTCGTCGAAGGCGAGCCCCTCCATCGCCTTCGATCCTAACTGTGCGACCCTCCCGTCCGTGGACGCGACCGAGCTGGCATTCGCGGGCATCGCCCGGCAGGCCGAGCTGATCCGCTCGCGCGAGGTCTCGCCGACCGAGCTGGTGGACCTGTACCTCGACCGGATCGAGCGCATCGACCCGCGCCTGAACGCGTTCCGCTGCGTGGAGGCCGAGCGGGCGCGAGCCGAGGCCAAGCAGGCCGAGGGGCGCGCCGGGGCGGGCGGCGAGCGGCCGCTCCTGGGCGTGCCGGTGGCCGTGAAGGACAACATCGACGTGGCGGGCGAGATCACCGCGCACGGCTCCGCCTCCTACGACGGCCCGGCACGCGAGGACGCGAAGATGGTCGCGCGCCTGCGCGAGGCCGGGGCGATCGTGATCGGCCGCACGCACATGCCCGAGCTCGCGATCTGGCCCGCGACCGAGTCGGACGCCTGGGGCATCTCGCGCAACCCGTGGGACACCTCGCGCACCTGCGGCGGGTCGAGCGGCGGCTCCGGCGCCGCCGTCGCGGCGGGGCTGGTGGGCGCGGGCGTGGCCACCGACGGCGGCGGCTCGATCCGGATCCCGGCGGCCTGCTGCGGCCTCGTGGGCCTGAAGACCCAGCGCGGCCGCGTGCCGCTGTCGGGCGCCGACGAGCACTGGCACGGGCTGAGCGTGGCGGGCTCGGTCACGCGCTACACGATCGACACCGCGCTGTGGCTCGACGTGGTGTCCGGCGGGGCCGGCGCGCCCGACCCGGACCGCCCGTTCGCGGAGTCGGCGGCCACGCCGCCCGGCAAGCTGCGGATCGCGCTCTCGACGAAGTCGCCCGACCCGCTCACGAAGGTGACCGAGCCGGTCCGGCGCGCGATCGAGGGGATGGCCGACCTGCTGCGCTCGCTCGGCCACGAGGTGCACGAGCGCGATCCCGACGTGGGCTGGCTGCTGCCGCTCTTCCTGCCGCGCTGGGCGCGCGGGATCTCCGACGACGTCGACGAGAGCCCGCACCCCGAGGCGCTCGAGACGCGCACCCGCCGCCTCGCCGTGCTCGGCCGGCTGATCGGCGAGCGCGGCGTGCGCTGGGCCCGCGCGCGCGAGGCCGGGCGCGCGGCCCGCATCAACCAGGTCTTCGACCACGCCGACGTGCTGCTCATGCCGACGATGCCCCACCCGCCGGACGTGGCCGGCTTCTACGCGCGGGCCGGCGCCGTGCGCAGCATCGACCGCGGCGCGAGCACCGTGGTGTTCACGAACATCTGGAACCTCACCGGTCAGCCCGCCGCCGCGGTGCCGACGCCGCAGACCGGGCCCGGCGGGATACCGCTGTCGGCCCAGTTCGTCGGCCGCCCGAACGACGAGGCCACGCTGCTCTCGCTCGCCGCGCAGCTCGAGGCCGAGATCGGCTGGCCCGAGCGGCGCCCGCCGGTCGGCTAGACGCGGCTCCGCCCCGCGCTAGAGGTCGAGCCGGCCTAGAGGTCGAGCCGGCGGAAGATCGGCCGCGGCACGTGGCGCAGCGCCGACATGACGAAGCGCAGCGGCCCCGGCGACCAGACGGTGTGCGCGCCCGTGCGCAGCCCGGCGGCGATCGACTCGGCCACGGCGTCGGCGTCGGTGGAGAGCGGAACCGGGTCGAGCCCCTCGGTCATCTTGGTCTTCACGAAGCCGGGCCGCACGACCATCACGCGCACGCCGCTGCCTGCGAGCGAGTCGCCCAGCCCCTGCGCGAACGCGTCCATGCCGGCCTTGGTCGAGCCGTAGACGAAGTTCGAGGCACGCGCGCGCTCGCCCGCGACCGACGACAGGTACACGATCGTGCCGTGCCCCTGGCGCTTCATGCGCTCGGCCAGCGGCACGCTCACCGAGACGACGCCGGTGTAGTTGACCTGCGCGGCCTCCACGGCCGCGTCGTGGTCGCGCGCGAGCCGCTCCTGGTCGCCCAGCACGCCCCAGGCGACGAGCACGAGGTCGATGTCGCCGAAGCGGTCGAAGACGTCCTGCACGAACGCCTCGTGAGAGCCGATATCGACCGCGTCGAAGGCCACGACCTCGGTCTCGGCCCCGAGCTCGCGCAACTCGGCGGCCGCGCCCTCGGCCCGCCCCGGGTCGCGCACCGCCAGGATCACGCGCCGCGCCCGCTCGCGGGCCAGCCGCTTGGCGGTCGCCACGCCGATCTCGGAGGTGCCGCCGAGCACGAGCACCGACTGCACGGTCCCGGTCGCGTCCCTCATACGAGCTCCAGCCGCCGCGCCAGGTCCGAGCGCATCACGCCGCCGGGGTCGACCCGCTCGCGCGCGGCGCGCCACTCGCCGAGCCGCCCGTACATCGAGGCGAGCACGTCCGGGCGCAGGCGCGAGTCCTTGGCCAGGTACACGCGGCCGCCGGCCTCGGCCACGACCTCGTCGAGGCCGTCGAGCAGCGGCGCGAGCCCCGGCACGGTCGCCGGGATGTCGAGTGCGAGCGTCCAGCCCTCCATCGGGAACGAGATCATGCCGGTCCGCTGCGCGCCGAAGCGCTTGAGCACCGCGAGGAACGACGGCGCGCCCGCGCCGGAGAGGCGCTCGAGCGACTCGCGGAGGGCGTCCTCGCGCCCGTACGGCACCACGAGCTGGTACTGGAGGAAGCCGCTCGGCCCGTAGATGCGGTTCCAACTCCCCACCGCGTCGAGCGGGTAGAAGAACTCGCGCACCCCCTCGCGGCGCCCGGTCTCGCGCTTGGGCGCGGCGCGGTAGTAGGCCTCGTTGAAGGCGCGGAGCGTCGTGCGGTTGAGCAGGCCGCCCGGCACGAACGGCGGGGCGCTGATCCGCAGCCCGCCGAAGTGCCCGTTGGACCCGGCCTCGGGCGCGTGGTCGCCGCGGATCAGGACCGAGCGGCCCATGTTCCGGCCGCGCGCGAGGCAGTCGATCCACGCCACGGAGTAGCGGTACTCGTCGTCGCGCGCGGCCATGCGCGCCATCACGTCGTCGAGGTCGGCGCAGCGCTCGCGATCCACGACCATGTTCGGCGACGCGACCTTCAGCATCCTGAGCGTGGCCCGCAGGATCACGCCGGTCAGGCCCATGCCGCCGGCGGTCGCGCCGAACAGCTCGTCGCCCGGCTCCACCGTCCTGACCTCGCCGTCCGGGGTCATCAGGTCGAACGCGAGCACGTGGTCGCAGAACGAGCCGTCGGCGTGGTGGTTCTTGCCGTGCACGTCCGCCGCGATCGCGCCGCCCACGGTCACGAACCAGGTGCCCGGCGTCACGTGCACGAACAGCCCGAGCGGCAGCAGCGTGCGCGTGAGCGTCTCGATGCTCACGCCCGCGTCCACGGTCACGATCCCGCTCGCGAGGTCCACCGCGTGCACCTTCGCCAGCTCCTCCATCAGCAGCACGCGGCCGCCGGCGTTCTGGGCGGCGTCGCCGTAGCTGCGCCCGAGGCCCCGCGCCAGCACCCCGCGCGGGCCGGGGTCGGCGAGCGTGGCGGCGATGCTCTCGGCGCTGGCCTCCACCACCTCCGCTCGCGAAGGCGCGGTCAGGCCCCAGCCGGTGAGCAGGGCTTCAGAGGAAGTAGACACCCGCTCCGAACAGCGCGATCCAGACGGCGGCGAGCGCCTGCAGCAGGCGGTCGCCCAGCACGACGTCCTCCGGCGCCTCGCCGTGACCGGCCTCGAGGAGCTGCGCGTAGCGCAGCATGAACGTCACGAACGGGACGATCGACAGCTCGTAGAGCGGCACCTCGCTGTCGCGCGGCGCCATCTCGAACGCCCACAGGCAGTAGGCGGCGATCGTCACGCCGGAGGCCATCGTCCACACGTACTTGAGGTAGTCGCGCGAGTAGCCCGCGAGCGTGGAGCGGATCGCCCCGCGCGACTCGTCGAGGTCGATGTGCTCGCCGTGGCGCTTGCCGGCGACGATGAAGAGCGAGCCGAACGAGGCGACGATGATGAACCAGCGCGACAGCGGCACGTCGACCGCGGCGCCGCCCGCCACCGCGCGCAGGATGAAGCCCGACGCGATGGCCACGATGTCGACCACCTCGACGTGCTTGAGCCAGAGCGTGTAGGCGGTCGTGAGGGTCACGTAGGAGGCGACCACGACCAGCAGCTCGATCCGGACCACGGCCGCCACGGCGAAGCCGCCCAGCAGCAGCAGCAGCGCGAGCGCGAGCGCGAGCCGCACCGACACGGTCCCCGCGGCGATCGCGCGGAAGCGCTTGCGCGGGTGCAGGCGGTCGGCCTCCACGTCGCGCGCGTCGTTCACGAGGTAGGTCGCGCTCGAGACCATGCAGAAGGCGACGAACGCGAGAGCCACGTCGAGCAGCACGCCGGCATCGGTGAGCACGCCCGCCGCGCCCGGCGCCGCGGCCACGAGCACGTTCTTCAGCCACTGCTTGGGCCGCAGCGCGCGGAAGATCCCGCCGGGGAGCGTCCCGCGCCAGGTGCCCTCGAAGGTGGCAGCGCGCTGCTGGGAGGCCGCCGGCGGCGCAACCGTGTCGAGTCCCTCCGCCACGTTCGGTGATTCTACGGGCGCGCCGGGGCCCACAGCTCCGCCTGCACGGCGTCTGGCAACTCGCCGCCGGCGACGGTCCGCAGCCAGATCTCCGCCGTCAGCGGGGCGAGGCTCGCGCACAGCTCCCCCACGCGCGGATCCCACTCCGCGCGCGCCACGCCCAGCTCCTCGCGCAGGCGCCCGCCGCGCATGAACTCCTCGCGCACGGCGCCGCCCAGGTAGCGGCCGACGTCGAAGCCGAAGCCCACCTTCTCGCGCGCGACGACGCTCGCCGGCAGGAGCCCCCGGCCCAGCGCGCGCAACGGCGCCTTGCGCTCGGGCTCGACCCGGTGCTCGAGCGGCATGTTCAGGGCCAGCGCCACCACCTCCGGGTCGAGGAACGGCACCCGCGTCTCGACCGAGTGCATCATCGTCGTCTTGTCCTGGCGGTTGAGCAGGTGCGGGAGGTAGGTCGAGAGATCGGCCGCCAGCCCGGCCTCCAGGCGCCGGCGCGGGCCGCGGTGGTGCGCGTAGGCGGCCAGGGCCGCCCCGAAGCGCTCGCGCTCGTACGCGTTCACCTCGTCCGAGGGGCCGGGGAACGGGTCGGGGATCGCGCGGCCGGCCAGCACGCCGCGCCGCTGCGCCGCCCGCAGCGCGGCCCGCGCCGCCGCCGCCGCGGGCCGGCGGCGCGCGGCGAAGTCCGCGGACGCGTGGTGGTGGACCCACGAGTAGCCGCCGAACAGCTCGTCCGCGCCCTCGCCGCTCAGCAGCACCTTGACGCCGCGCTCGCGGGCCAGCCGGGCGATCGCCGCCATCGGCACCGAGCTCTCGTGGGTGAGCGGATACTCGACGTGGCGGACCACGTCCACGAGCCCGGCGCGCCACTCGGCCGCGGTCATCTCGACGGTGTGCAGCTCGACCCCCACGTGCTCGGCCACCTCGCGCGCCCAGCGGCCCTCGTCCCACTCGGGCTGGTCCACGATCCGCGCGTTGAACGCGTGCACGGTGCCGGCCTCCGCCGCCAGCGCCGTGATCAGGCTCGAGTCGAGCCCGCCCGAGCACATCGTCCCGAGCGGGACGTCGGCCATCAGGCGGCGGCGCACGGCCCCGCGGAGTGCGTCCTCGAGGAGCCGCGGATCGGGGGCGGAGCCGGAGCCCCCGCCCACCGTCTCGAGCGGGTCGTACCAGGTGCGCTCGGCCGTCGCGAGCGTCTCGAGGTCCACCTCCACGAGCGTCCCCGGCATCACGCGCTCGACGGCCGCGAGCGGCGTGCGCCGGCCGTTCGCCCAGCCGCGCTCCACCGCGTGGGCGAGCACGTCGCGCCGGACGTCGCGCGCCACGCCGGCCTCGAGCAGCGCGCGCATCTCGCTCGCGAACCAGAGCGCCCCCGCGTGCCGGGCCATGTACAGCGGCTTCACCCCGAAGCGGTCGCGGACCAGCACGAGCCGCCGCCGCTCGCGGTCGAGCGCCGCCCAGGCGAACAGCCCGTTGCAGCGCGGCACCGCCGCCTCGTCCCAGTGCGCGAGCGCCTCGACGAGCGTCTCGGTGTCGCTACCCCCGCGCCAGCGGACCCAGGGCAGCTCGGCGCGCAGCTCGAGGTGGTTGAAGACCTCGCCGTTGTAGGTGACGAGCCAGCGCCCGCCCGCGTCCTCCATCGGCGCGTGCCCCGCGGGCGACGGGTCCACGATCGCGAGCCGGCGCTGCACAAGCCCGACCTGCCCGTCGACGGCGATCCCCTCGTCGTCGGGGCCGCGGTGCGCGAGCGCGGCCGCCATCCGGCGGAGCGCCTCGCGATCGGGCTCGCGCCCGGGCGCGGCGACGCACCCGGCTATCCCGCACACGGGCGCGCGGCGCTACTCAGCGTCCAGAGCGATGGCCGCCGAGTTGATGCAGTAGCGCTGGCCGGTCGGGTTCGGGCCGTCGTCGAAGACGTGGCCCAGGTGCCCGCCGCAGTTCGCGCAGACGGCCTCGGTCCGCACCATCCCGTGGCTCGAGTCCTGGCGCAGCTCCACGCCGCCCTCGTCCATCGGCTCGTAGAAGCTCGGCCAGCCGGTGCCGGAGTCGAACTTCGTGTCCGAGCTGAACAGCGGCGAGCCGCACGCGGCGCAGTTGTAGGTGCCGGTGTCCTTCGTGTAGACGTACTCGCCGGTGAACGGCGGCTCCGTTCCCTGCCGCCTGAGGATCTCGTACTGCTCGGGCGTGAGCTGCTCACGCCACTCCTGCTCGCTCTTCTCGACCTTGGGGCTCATGCCTCAGAGTCTAGGCCGGGCGAACAGCCCCTCAGCGCTCCGTGCGGACCCACTCGTCCGGGCTCCCCCCGCGCAGCGCCCTCGCGTAGACGCGCAGCTTGAACGCGACGAGCAGGGGTGCGCGCAGGAGCGCCAGCCACGCGGCCGCCGGCGCACGCGTGAGCGCGAGCCCGCCGAGCACGTACGCGGCCTGCATCGCGAGGCTCGCGGAGCCCAGCACGGCCGTGCGACGCAGCCTCAGCCCCGCCCCGGCGGCGGCGAGGGCGGCCGATCCCGCGCCGAGCACCGACTGCGGCGGCAGCAGCGGGTCGAGCCCGGCCTGCACGGCGACCGGGTCGCGCCGCGCGAGGCCCCGCGCCACGAGCGCCGCGCCGCGCCGCGCGAGCCGCAGCCGGCCGCCCTCCCAGCGCATCTGCTGGGACTCGCTGGCGGCGAGCGTCGCCGGCATCGGCGAGCGCACGCTCGCCTCCGGCACGAAGGCGACCCGCTCGCCCGCCTCGACCAGGCGCAGGTGGTGCTCGGCGTCCTCGGCCAGCCCGTACGAGCGCCAGGGCACCCGCCGCAGCAGGTCGGCTCTGAACGCCATGCCGGTGCCGAGCAGCCCGGCCGACAGCCCGAGCGCGGTCCGGCCGCGCGGGCGCACGTGGTTCATCAGCGCGAACGCGGCGGCGCGCAGGGCCGCGGCGGGCGAGCTGTCCGCATCCGCCACGACGTAGTCCACCTGCACCGCTGCGGCGCCGGCGCGGATGGCGGCGCCCACCGCGTCGAGCAGGTTCGCGGACGGGCGGCAGTCGGCGTCGATCACCACCACCGCCTCGACCCCCGCGCGCTCGCGCAGCAGGCGCTCGAGCCCCCACCTGAGCGCGTGGCCCTTGCCGCGCCGCTCGGGGTCGTGGCGCTCCCAGACCGTGGCGCCCGCGCCGGCCGCGACGGCCGCGGTCGCGTCGGTGCAGTTGTCGGCCACGACTATCCGCTCGGCGCCGAGCGGCTCCATCGCGGCGAGCGTGGGGCCGATCGTCGCGGCCTCGTCGTGGGCCGGGATCAGGATCGCGAAGCGGATCGCCGCGCCGGGCGCCGCGTGCCGCCGGCGCCCGAGCGTGGCCGCGGCGGCGAGCAGCCCGAGCTGGTGCGCCGCGGCGGCGGCGAGCAGGCCGGCGGGGACCGCGAGCGCCGCGTCGACCCGACCGGCTGCCGGTGGCCTCGTCATCTGCCGGAACCTATACGGGCGCCGCTGCAATAGTGGCGGCGTGCGAGCGATCCTGGCCGGCCGAGCCCCGGAGCTGCTGCTGACCGCTCTGTTCGTCGCCCTCGTCGCACCGGTGATCGCCGCGGGCGGCACCGGCACCGCCGGCTACGAGGACGAGCGGGTCTACCACGGGCGCACCGTGGTCGAGCTGGCCGCCGACCTGCCCTCGCCGGACCTCGAGAACATCCACACCGCCACCACCCCGGGCCTGCACCTGGTCACCGCGGTGTTCGTCCGGCTCGTGAGCGACGACCGCGCCGCGGTGGAGGCCTTCGCCGCGCTCTTCTCGCTCGCGATGATCCTCGTCGCCTACAGGCTGATCCGGCGCTACGCCGGGCGCTGGCCGGGCCTGTTCCTCACGCTGCCGCTCCTGCTGTCGCACTACGTGCTCCAGTCGGCCGCGTGGCTGAACACCGACAACACGGCGATGCTGTTCATCCTGCTCACGCTCGGGGCGGCCCTGACGGTGGCCGAGACGGGGCGCGGCCTGTTCCTCGGCGGCCTCTGGGTGCTGCTCGGCGCCTCCGTCCGGCAGCTCGCGCTCTGGGCGGCGGGGCCGCTCGTGTTCGCGGCGGCCGTCGCCGGGCGTTGGATCCCCGGCCTCCGCGAGGAGCCCGGCGGCGGCCCGGCGGAGCGTCGCCCGAGCCTCCGCCCGCTCGTGCTCGCTGGCGTGGCGGTGATCCCCGCGATCGCGATGCTCGCCGCCTTCGCCTCCCTGTGGGGCCAGCTCACGCCGCCGATCGCCGCCGGGCAGAGCGGCACGAGCCCCGCGGCGGTGCCGTTCACGCTCGCGCTCGCCGGGCTCTTCGCGCCGTTCTTCGCGGCCTGCGTGGCCACGCGCGAGGACCTGCGCGAGCGGCGGGCGCTGGCGGGGGCCGCCGCGGCGGGGGCGCTGCTGGCGCTCGCCGTCCCGACCTCGCACGACGCCACGGCCGAGCGGCGTACCGGCGGCGGGCTGTGGTCGATCGTGCGCGACACCCCGGCGGTCGCCGACCGCTCGCTCACGATCGCGATCCTCGCCGGGCTGGGCGCGGCGCTGCTCGTGGTCCTCTGGCGCGCCGCGGCGCGCAACGCGATGCAGCGCCCGGCCGCCGTCGTGCTGGTCGCGATCGCCTCGGTCGCGATCGCCCAGGCGGGGACGGTCCGCACCTACCAGCGCTACTTCGAGCCGCCGGTGATCGCCTGCCTCGCGCTGCTCGCCGCCCTCGCGGGCCTCGACCGCCGCCGCGCGACCGTCGGGCTCGGCGCCCTATGCGTGCTTCAACTCGCGGGCTGCGTGGCGGTCGTCTACAGCGCCCTCTGACGGCGTGCGCGGTCCCCACGCGATGCCCGCCCACAGCCAGAGCAGCAGCGTCGGCAGCACGAAGAGCGCCGGCGCCGTCGCCCACGTGATCAGCACGCTCAGCGTCACGGCCAGCAGCCCGACCTTCCACGCGACGAGCTCCGGCGGTCCCCGGCGCACGATCGCGCCGCCGAGCGCGGCCAGCAGCGCCGCGATCCACAGCGCCAGGCCGACGAGGCCCAGATCCACCGCGTTCGACAGGTAGACGTTGTGGAGGTTGCCCGTCTCCCCCAGCGGGAAGTCGTTCGACTGCCGGTAGTAGGGCGGGCTCTCCTCCTTGAAGCGCGACCAGCCGAAGCCGAAGAGCGGCCGGTCCTCGAGCATCCGGATCGCCGCTGAGTTGGAGTTCTGGCGGTCCCAGACCGGCTGCTTGTCGCCGCGCCGGCGCTCGGCGCGATCCTGAAGGCCGGGGATCATGGCGAACGCGGCGACGATCAGCACGAGCCCCGCGAGCATCCCGGGCACGAGGAAGCGGCGCGCCCCGCGGGCGGAGAGCAGCGCGACCGGCGTGGCCACGAGCGCGCCCAGCCACACCGCCCGGGTGAGCGTGAGCAGAACTCCCACCAGGCAGAGCCCGGCCACGAGGAGCGCGAAGATCCGCCAGCGCGGGTTCCGCCACTTCGTGAACGCGATCGTCGACGCGACCGCGCACATGTACAGCGCCAGTCCGTTCGCGCCCGCGTCGAGAAATGGACCGCGCGCGCGGTCCTGATGGATCCCCTGCGCCGGGTCGGTGATGTAGCTCGGCACGATCACACCCTTCGGTCCGGTCGTCTCGAGGATCGCCGTGATGCCGAGGTAGGTCCCGATGGCCACGAGGGTGCCGAGCAGCACGCGCCGGTCGCGCTCGGTGCGGAACACGAGCGGCGCCAGGAAGAACAGGACGAACGGCATCACGCCGAACCGGTCGAGCAGCTCGAAGCGACCGTCTTCGGTGGACAGCTCGCCGACCACCCACGCCGACGTGGCGGCGTAGATCAGGGTGACCGCCAGGAGCCAGTCGACGGGCCGGGTCGCCAGGCGGCCGTCGCGATGCCTCCACTCGCGTACGAGGACCGAGCCGATCACGAGCAGCATCACGTAGCGGTCGACGCTGAACGAGACCCCGAGCGCATCCCAGTGGCTCTGGAAGAGGGTCAGCACGAGGGCGCCGCTCACGGCCCAGGACGGCGGCGCCACCAGCGCCGCGGCGCCGACGCACACCGCGATGATCGCGGCGGCGAGGAGCTCGAATCCGTCCTCGGCGCCGTCCGGCGCGCCGCGGCTCACGATCAGGGCCATCAGCGCCGCGAGCGGAACGGCCGCCAGCAGCGCGGGCAGGAGCCGGCGGGCGGTCACCCTCGGCGGACGGCGCGCAACAGGCTCCAGTTGCTGCGCACGAGCGCGAGTCCGAGACCGAGCACCAGCCCGGCGATCGCGCCGATCACGAGCAGCGTCTGCAGCGTGTCCTCGCGGTCCGACGTCGTGGTCGCCGCGGGCGCGATCACCTCGAGGTCGGAGGCGGTCATCACCTCGGCGGTGCTCTGGCGGTAGCGTGCGGCGAGATCCTCGGCGCGCAGCTTGGCCACGTCGGCGTCGAGCCGTGCCTGCCTCAGCTGCGCGGGCCGGCGGCGCTCGCGCGGAATCAGCCTGCGCACGCGGGCGTCGGCCGCGTGGAAGCGCCGCTGGGCCTTCCGGTACTGATCGAACAGCCGGGCCGACTGGTCGGTGTCCCGGGTCAGGTCGACGACGTAGTCGACCATCGCGGTCGCCGCCGAGTTGGCCAGCCGGATGGCGGTCTGCTCCGAGTCGCTACGGGCCTCGATCTCGATGAGCGTGCTGCCGCCGACCTGAGTCCCGTCGAGCTTCCCGCGCACCTCCTGGACCGGCACGCCGGCGCCGCGCGCAGCGGCCTGGATCACCGGCTCGGCGTACACGGCGCGCGCGTAGGTGGCGGCGAGCGCCTGGCTGCCGCTCACGACCTGCTGGAGGTAGAACGGCGGCACGTTGTCGCGGCCGACCTGGATGCGCGCCTCGGCGGTGTGCTCGGCTTCGCGCTGCGTGCCGATCAGGATGGCCGCGCCGACGAGCAGGATCACCGGGAGCAGGGTCAGGATCGGGTGCCGCAGAAAGGCCTCGAGCGGACCCGCGAGTCGCGGGGTCGAGCCGGAGGCGCCGCCGCCGGGAGCCGTCGTGGTCCCGTTGCCGCCGGTGGCCTCGGAGGAACCGGACGCCGCGGCGTAGCCGGGAGCTGCCGTGCCATAGCCGGGCGCCGGCGCGGCCTGGGGCCGCGCTCGCTCCTCCGGGGCCGCTCGGCCGCCGGGCTCCGCCGCGCCGCGCAGGATGTCCCTCACCGCCGCCTCGACGTCGCGGCCGGACGCGCTCTGTTGCTCTCGAGGGTTGCTCAAGCCACGTTCCTCGGAATCAGCATGCCACGTCCCCCACCCCGTCGTTGCAGCACCGGTTGCAATGCGAGGTCGGCGGGAGAAGGTCAGCAGCCCCGGCGCAGCAGCACGTGCGGCACGGTGCGCAGCAGGATCTTCAGGTCGAGCCAGAGCGACCAGTTGGTGCGGTACAGGTAGTCGATCGTGACCATGTCGCGCATCGGGATGCGCGAGGAGCCGAGCACCTGCCACGCACCGGTCATCCCGGGCGTGATGTCGAGCCGGCGGCGGAACCAGCCCTCGATCCGCGAGTCCTCCTCGTCCACCAGCGGCCGCGGGCCCACGAGGCTCATCTCACCGCGGAGCACGTTGAGGAGCTGCGGGAGCTCGTCGAGCGACGCCTTACGCAGCCAGCGCCCAACCGACGTGACGCGCGGGTCGTCGGTGATCTTGAAGAAGCCGTCCGCCTCGTTGCGGTGCCGGAGCTCGGCCTTCTGCCGGTCCGCCCCGTCGTACATCGTGCGGAACTTGAACATCGCGAACGCCTCGCCGCCGCGGCCGATCCGGCGCTGGCGGAAGAAGACCGGCCCGTGGGAGGTCAGCTTGATGGCGACCGCGATCGTGGCGAAGAGCGGCGCCAGGACCACCAGCACGGTGGACGCGCCGACGACGTCGAACACGCGCTTGAGCATCGCCGAGGACTTCGACAGGTCGTAGCGGCGCAGGCCGAGCAGCGTGAGCCCGCCGAGCTGGTCGAACTCGACCGAGGTGCCGACGACCTCGAACAGCCGCGGCATCAGGCTGACCTTCACGCCCAGCCCCTTGACCAGGCGGATCGTGTCGAGCATGGCGTGCGAGTCGCCGCCGTGCGGGCAGATCACGACGCGGTCCACGCGGTTGACCGCGAGGACGTAGTCGAGGTCCTCCATGATCCCGAGCACGTCCTCGCCGCGCTCGGCCCGGCGCTCGCGAGCGACAGGCACGCGGCCCACGACCTCGGCCTTCAGCGGCTTGAGCGTGGCGAGCTTCTCGCGCATGCGGTCGGCCTCGTCGCTGGAGCCGAGCACGAGCAGCCGCTCCGCGGGTGCGGCCGTGAGGCCGATCCGGCGCGCGATCGTGCGGAAGGTGCCCATCGAGACGAACAGCAGCAGCCACGCGAGCACGACCTGCGGCTTGCCGAGCGCGCCGCTCGCGAGCACGCCGTCGAGCAGCCACGCCGAGACGGCGTGGATCATCGCGACCTGGAGCAGCGTCGGGGCCTCGTCGAGCGTCGTCTTGTGGAGGACGTGCTCGTCGCGGTCGTAGAGGCCGAGGATCTTGCCGATCGGGACCACCATCAGGATCGCGACGACGACCGCGAGCGTGGGGCTCGCCCCGCCGCTGAGGATCGCGACGTTCAGGGCGAGCGCGGCGGCGAGCACGTCGGCCCCCGCGAGCAGGCGGCGGACCAGCGCGTCGCGGCCGAGCACCTCGCGGGTGCGGTCGCCCTCGCGGATCGGCCGCGCCGGCGTGCGCACCTCGGCGTCGAGCTCGGCGAGCTCTTGGACCGCGCGCTGAACGGGCGGGAAGTCGAGCGGGTCGACCGTGTCGGGGCGACCGGAGCCGAGGGCGACCGGCTTCTGGTCGACGAGCTTCGGGCCGCTGTAGGCGGGCACGGAGTCGTCCGACTCGCGCACGTCGTCCTGGATCTCCAGACCCTCGGTGGTTACGGGGTCGGTCAACCCGAGCCCCTCGCCGCCGCAGGCGCGGCGGCACGCCTCACAACCATCTCCTTGCCCCCCGGTGCCTCGCCGGAACGGTGGTCCCGCCGTACCAGACCGGACCCCCTACCGCATCCTGCGGATTCCAAAACCTTCTCCCCCTCTGCCTGGAAAAGGAAACGCCGTATTTGCCTGCGCGGAGACCCTAACCCTTGCCTCGCTCCCCCGCGCCATCTCCTTGATAGCACGGAATCCGCTCCGTGAAAAGCGCGCGGAGCTCGATCGCCGTCTGCTCGAGGTCGAACTCCGCCTCCACGGTAGCGCGGCCGGCGCGTCCCATCTCCGCGCGCCGGGCCGGCGGCTCGCGCAGGACGCGCTCGAGCGCACCGGTCAGATCGTCCGGGTCACCGGGTGTCACGAGCACGCCGGAGACGCCCTCCTCGACCAGCTCGGGAATGCCGGTGATGCGGGATGCGACGATCGGTATGCCGGTGGCCATCGCCTCGATGAGCACGACCGGGATGCCCTCGGCGAAGCTCGGCAGCGCGAACACGTCCGCGCGGTCGTAGTAGTCGCGGATGCGGTCCTGGCCGACCGCCCCGGGGAACTCGACCCGGTCCTGCACGCCGAGCCTGTCAGCCAGCTGACGCAGCGCGGGGAGCTGCGGGCCGTCGCCGACGATCGTGAGCCGGACGTCCACACCGCGGCGGCCCAGCTCGGCGACCGCCTCCACGAGCAGCGACTGGCCTTTCACCGGCACGACCCGCCCGACCGTGAGGACCTCGAGCGGCGGCGCCGCACGCTCCCCGTCCCTCGCGCGGAAGCGCGACAGGTCGATCCCGCAGTGCACGACGTGGAGCTTCTCCCAGTGCACCGGGTCCACCAGGCTCATCAGCTGGCTGCGCCCGTGCTTGCTGATGCACGCGACGAACTCCGCCAGCTCGACCTTCTGCGGCAGCCGGTGCTCGCGCACGTCGAAGAACTCGGTGCTGCCGTGCATCGTGAAGCTCCACGACCAGCCGTCGCCGCCGAGGTGGGAGGCGAGCAGCGCGACGTCGGAGGCGACGTTCGCGTGGTGCGCGTGGATGTGCTTGATCCCGCGCCGGCGGAGCTGGCGCCAGACGACCGCGGCCTCGCCGAAGTAAAAGACCTGCCACAGCAGCGCCTTGGCCCCGCGGCCGCGCAGCTTCAGCGCCAGCGCGAACGTCGCCAGGTAGCGGCCCGGGCCGCGCACGAGCGCCCCCAGGTGCGCGGCGAGCAGCTCGGCCGGGCTCGCGGGCACGATCGTGTAGGTGCGCGCGTCCTCGTCGCGGTCGGTCTGGGTGAGCAGCTCCTCCTCGCCGGAGTGCCTGACCGTGAACGTGTCGATCTCCACGCCGATGGCGCGCAGCGCGAGCACCTCGCGCAGGATGAAGACGTGCGAGATCGACGGGTAGCGGCTGCAGATGTAGGCGATCCGCACGGTCCTCAGCCTCCCGTCCGCGCCCGCTGGAGGACGGTGGCCTGCGGGAGGCCGGGGAAGGAGACGAGCCCGAGATGGCCGTCCTCGACCCGCGTCGGGCGCGCAGCGGTGTAGCGGATGAGCCGGTAGCTGTCCGTCCGGCGGTCCTCGGCGAGCCGGAAGCCCGGGGGCGGAGGCTTCGCCGGAGCGGTGGGCGGCTCCGGGTGCGACGGCCCGAACCCGCCCTGCTGGTTGAGCGCGACGACCGCGACCTCCACGAGCGCGGGGTAGTCCCGGCGCACCGGCTCGCTCTTGCCGAAGTAGACGCCGAACGGGCCGGGGTTGCTGAATGCCGGGTTGAAGATCACCATGCGCTCGCCGCGCGGCTCGCCGAGGGCCGCGGCGGCGCCACGGTAGTCGGCGCGCTGGTAGGCCTTGTTCGCCGCGACGCCGATCACCGTCGCGACCGACAGCGCGGCGAGGGCGGCGAGCGCGGCGAGTCCCAGGCGCCCGGCGGCGAGCCCGCATGCGAACACGATCACGCTCGGGACGATCGCGGCCACCACGTTCTTGCTCGCCAGGTAGTCGAGCCCGAACGGCGCGATCGCGAGCGGGACGAGGATCCCGAACGCGGCGGCGATGGCGGCGAGGCGCGCCGTGCGGCGCTCGTCGCCCTCCGACCTCGCGGCCAGCACCAGCGCCGCCGCCGCCAGAAGCGCCACGGCGATGACGACCACCGCCTCCGCGGGCAGCGAGTAGCCGACGAGGAAGGACTTCGGAATCGCGGCCAGCCGCTCGAGCAGGCTGCCGGGACCGACCGCCCCCTCGTCCCCAACCGCCTCGCTCTGGTGGAGCGCGAGCGGCACGAGCGCGAGGCCCACGGCGGACGGCACGGCCACGGCGGCGAGCCGCGTGCGCAGGTCGTGGGCGCGCGAGCGCAGCAGCCACAGCGCCCCCGCCATCACCACGAAGGCCGCGAAGTAGTGCGTGGCCAGTGCGGCGGCGCTCGCCACCGCCCACCCAACCGCCCAGCGCCGGCCGCCGCCCCTCGCCACGGCGGCCAGGCAGGCGAGCGAGATCGCCACGAGCAGGATCATCGGGGCGTACGCGCGCGCCTCCTGTGAGTACCAGACGAGCAGCGGGTTCACGGCCGCGAGCGCCGCGGCGGCGAGTCCTACCCGGCGCGACGCAGCCAGCGCGCCCGTGAGGTACAGCGCCGGGACCGTGAGCACGCCGCACAGGGCCGGCAGCAGCCGCATGCCCACCTCGCCGGTGCCGAAGAGCTGCACCGCGAGCCACTCGAGCACGTAGAAGACCGGCGGCGTGGCCTCCGACTCGGGCACCGTGTCGAGCATGTCACCGAAGCCCATCTCCATCAGCCACGCGCTGAACAGCTCGTCGCCCGAGAAGCTCTGCGCGTCCAACGTGACGAACCGCAGAAGCGCGGCCGCGGTGACGATCGCTGCGAGCGGGATCCCTCCCGCTCGCAGAGCTATCCGAGCCGTGCCGTACCTCCGGTGATCGTCACGGCGCGTGATTCTGCCATCCGCGCTGGCGGCCATGCAGAGCAGCAGTGGCGCGCGGCCGCGTAACCTGACGGCCGCGTCATGCGAGCGGAAACGCTGCCTGTCACGGTCGTCATACCGGCCTACCGCCGACCGGACATGGTCGAGCGAGCGGTGCGCAGCGTGCTCGCGCAGCGGCGGCGGCCGTGCGAGATCCTCGTGGTGGACGACGCGTCCGGCGACGAGACCGGCCCGCGCGCGGCCGCGCTGGGGGCGCGCGTGATCACCCACGAGCACAACCTCGGCGAGGGCGGCGCGCGCAACACCGGCATCCGGGCGGCCGGCACGGACTGGGTCGCCCTGCTCGACTGCGACGACGAGTGGCTGCCGGACCATCTGGACACGCTCTGGTCCGCCCGTGACGGGCATGTGCTCGTGGGGACCGCCGTGCTCGGCACGGGCTCCGAGCCGGATCACCACCGCGTGTACGGCTGGCGTGGGCGCCGCCCGCGCGTCCTTTCGAGCCCGGCCGAAGTCGCGCTGCCGGAGACCAAGGTGTCGTCGAGCACGTCGATGGTGCGCCGCGCGGTCGTGCTCGACGCCGGCGGCTTCCGCCCGCTGAAGCGCGCGGCCGACCTCGACCTCTGGATCCGAGTGCTCGAGCACGGGTCGGCCGTCGCGATACCGCGGGTGACGGCGCTCTACCACATGCACCCCGGGCAGGTCTCGGACGATGCCCCGGCCATGCACCGGTCGCACAAGCACGTGCTCGACGCCTACCGCGACCGGCCCTGGTGCACGCCGGCGCTGCTGCGCCGGCACGAGGGCGTCGTCGCCTGGGACAGCGCGCGAGGAGAGCTCCAGGCCGGCCGCCGCCGAGCCCCGACGCTCGCTCGGCTGGCGGCCCGGCTGGCGCACCCGCAGCGCGCGATCGGCGTTGCCCAGCTGCTCGTGGGCCGGTTCCAGGGCAGGCGGCTGGCCGCGCGCGTGGCACCCGGCGGAGGGCCGTCGGTGGCGCTGCTGCCGGGAGCGCCCGGCGCGGTCGCTCTCGGCGCGGCCGTCGTGGACCTGCGCGACCGCGGCACGCTGCGCGCCTTCCTGCACCTGGCCCGCTGCCCCACCGGCCAGGCCCTGGCGAGCAGCCGCACGCAGGCGCTCGCCCTGCGCGTGCTGAGTATCGAGCCGCTGCGGGAGCCGCCCACTTGAGCGCCGAGCGCGCGATCGTGCCGCGCGTCCGCCGGCGCCTGCGCGACGAGGCGCGCCGCGCCGTGCTCGCCGCCTTCGGCCGCCCGCTCCGCTGCGCCACCTGCGGCCGCGAGCTGTTCGTGGCGCTGCCGGTCGTCTGGCGCGGGCAGGTCAAGCTGATCGGCGCCCGCGAGTCCGACGTTCACGTCGCGTTCGCGGCGAAGGACACGCTCGAGCTGCGCCACGCCGAGCTCGACGCCTGCCCCGCGCCCGAGCGCCCCTGGGTCCGTTGATCCTCACGGCGGTCCGCACGCACCTGCCGGCCGCGCTGGTCACGGCCCAGCTCGACTACCTGCGCGCGCTCGCGCCCGGGTCGCGCTTCGTCGCCTGCCACGGGGGCCGGCGGGCCGACTTCGAGGATCTGCCGGAGGGCGACGCCCTGTGGATCGAGGACCCTACGCTCCGCGGCCACCACTTCGACCAGTCGCTGAACGGGACGCTGCGAACGCTGCACGAGGAGATCGTGGAGCCGGACCCGAGCATCGACTTCGTGTACCTGATCGAGTTCGACCACCTCATCCTGGGCCCCGGGTTCGAGAAGCCGCTGCTGGCCCTGGCCGAGCGCCACGACGCGGGCCTCCTCGCCAAGCGCGCGGCGCCGCGCAACGACACCAACTGGTCGCACCACCTCCGCTATCGCGACGACCCGGCGCTGGCGCGGTTCTTCAGGGGAATCTCGCGCCGCGACGATCCCGACGTCCGGTTCGGCAGCCTCGGGACGGCGTACTTCCTGCGCCGCGACGCGCTCGCCGCGCTCGCCGCGCTCGAGGACCCGCCGCCCTGCTACTTCGAGCTGTTCGTGCCCACGGCGGCCCACCACCTGGGCTTCCGCGTGGTCGACGTGGACGCCGTGAGCGACCTGTACGCCACGGTCCGCTGGGTGCCGGAGTTCAGCGTCGCGGAGGCGCTCGAGGCGCGGGCGGCGGGGCGTCTGTTCGTGCACCCGTTCAAGCGCCTCGACGATCTCGCGGCGCTCGACGGCGCGACGTGAGCACGCTGCTCGTCGCCGCCACGGGCGGTCACCTGTCGGAGCTGGTGCGGCTCGCGCCGCGGCTCGATCTCGGCGACGAGCCCACCTGGGTCACCTTCGACACCCCGCAGTCGCGCGAGCTGCTCGAGGGCCGCGACGTGGTGCACGCCCACTACACGAAGCCGCGTGACTTCAGCGCGGTCGCACGCAACACCCCACTCGCGATCCGCCTGCTGCGCCGCCGCGGCTACGAGCGCGTGATCAGCACGGGGCCGGGGATAGCGCTCTCCTTCCTCCCCCAGGCGGCGGCCCTGCGCCGCGAGACGCACTACGTCGAATCGCTGGCGCGTGCGGTGGGGCCGTCGGTCACCGGGCGCGCCCTGCAGCGCGTGCCGGGCGTGCGGCTCTACACGCAGTACCCCGGCTGGGCCCGAGGGCGCTGGAGCTACGCCGGATCCGTGCTGGACTCGTACGCGGCCCTGCCGGGTGAGCCGCCGAGCGGGCGGCCACTGCGCGTGGCGCTGTCGGTGGGCACGATCTTCCCCTTTCCGCGCCTCGCGGACCGGCTCGCGCAGGTGCTCGGGGGCGATGCCGAGGTCCTGCTCTGGCAGACGGCCGACCCGGTCCCCCCGGCCGAGCTGCGCGCGGCGTTCCGCGAGGCCGACGCGGTCGTCACGCACGCCGGCGTGGGCGCGGCGCTCGAGGCGCTGGAAGCCGGGCGCCGGCCACTGCTCGTGCCCCGCCTGGCACGCCACGGCGAGCACGTGGACGACCACCAGCTCCAGGTCGCGGGCGAGCTCGAGCGCCGCGGGCTCGCCGTCGTGAGGCAGCCCGAGGACCTGACGATCGAGGACCTGCGCGAGGCGGCGTCAGGAGGCGTGGAGACGGTGGCCGACCCGCCCCCGCTCGACCTGCGCTGAGGCTAGGCGAAATCGAGCACCGCGGGCTCGTCCTCCGGATACAGCTGGGCGCGCTCGGCGTAGTACTCATCCCGCCGCCCCAGTCCCTTGGGCGCGCGGTCGTGGTGGAAGCGCCCCTCCGCGATCTCCCTCGGCAGCGACCGGATCAGCTCGCGCACCGGGCGCATCAGCCACCACGGGCTTGCGAACGTCTCGAAGTTCCGCCTGTAGAACCGCGACAGCGCCGGCTTGCGGACCGGCTCCCGGTGGCGGAGTCCGTGCGCGAACCCGGTCAGCGTGCCGGGGACCGCCGTGATGGCCGAGCGGTGCTCACGGAACGTGTCGCGCAACTCGTGGGCCACGAGTGCGATCAGCGCCTCCGCCGCGTCGCGGGGCTGGAGCAGCTTCGCGGCGATGTAGCCCCAGTGGCGCCCGTTGATCCGGTAGGGCCGCCAGTCGATCTGGTCGTACGGCAGCTTCTCGGGCGGCTTCTTCATGTGCTGCGCGACGACTTCCGGAAAGTGGAGGTGGCGGTAGCCGCGGTCGTAGAAGCGGATCATGAACTCGAGCTCGTTCGCCCACACGAAGATCTCGGGGTCGTATCCGACCAGCTCCTGCAGCGCGCTGCGGCGGATCAGGACCGCGCAGCCCCAGAACATGAAGAGGCCGGTCCGGTACTTCTCGGTGAAGCGGTAGTCCGGGTCGTGCGTGCTGGCAACGCTGTAGGACACGAGGTCCGCGCCGTACTCGGCGGCGGCCTCGACCGAGCGGCGCAGCCCGTCCGGCGGCAGGTAGCAGTCGTCGTCGAGCGCGAGGACCCACTCGCCCTCCGCGACCGCGAAGCCGTCGTTCCAGCCGCTCACGCCGACGTTCTCCGCGCGCTCGATCAGACGGACCTGCGGGAACTCGTCGCGCACCATCTCCGCGGACCCGTCGGTCGACGCGTTGTCGACCACGATCGCGTCCACCTCCCCGGCGTAGTCGGACTCCGAGAGCATCCGCTGGAGGCTCTCGCGGAGCTCCTTCTTGCGGTTGAAGACGAGGAAGACGATCGTGACGCTGGGGTGATGCACGCGCGGCAATGTATCGGCGCGCAGCCGCCACGGGCCCCGCTACGTTTGCCATCCCCGATCTGGTGGAATGCCTCCGCCCCCAATGGAACGCTTCGACACACTCGTAGTCGGCGCCGGATACGCCGGCACCATCCTCGCCGAGCGCCTCGCGACCGAGTGCGGCCACGCGGTGCTCGTGATCGACAAGCGCGACCACATCGCCGGAAACGCGTACGACTACGTGGACGAGCACGGCGTCCTCGTCCACAGGTACGGGCCGCACATCTTCCACACGAACGCCGCGCACGTCGTCGACTACCTGTCGCGCTTCACCGACTGGCGCCCGTACGAGCACCGGGTGGTGTCGAAGGTCGGCGAGCAGCTCCTGCCGATCCCGATCAACCGCACCACGATCAACATGCTCTACGGGCTGGACCTCCAGACCGACGAGGAGTGCGAGGCCTTCTACGCCGAGCGCGCCGAGCCGATCGAGTACGTGCGCAACAGCGAGGACTCGGTCGTCTCGAAGGTCGGCCGCGACCTCTACGAGAAGTTCTTCCGCGGCTACACGCGCAAGCAGTGGCAGCGCGACCCGTCGGAGCTTCACGCCTCGGTGTGCGCGCGCATCCCCACGCGCACGAACACCGACGACCGCTACTTCACGAACTGGCACCAGAAGATGCCGGCCGACGGCTACACGGCGATGTTCGAGCGGATGCTCGACCACCCGCGCATCGAGGTGCGGCTGGGCATCGACTTCCACGAGGAGGGCGAGAGGTTCGGCTACGACCACCTCGTCTACACGGGGCCGGTCGACCGCTACTTCGACTTCCGCTTCGGGCCGCTGCCCTACCGCAGCCTCGAGTTCGAGCTGGTGAACGAGCCGACGCCGGACGGCGGGCTCGTGCAGCCCGCGGCCTCGATCAACTTCCCGACCGAGGAAGTGCCGTACACCCGAACGACCGAGTTCCGCTACATGACCGGGCAGCCGCACACGTCGTCGACCATCGCGTACGAGTACCCGCGCAGCGAGGGGGACCCGTACTACCCGATCCCGAACGACGAGACCCGGGCGCTCTACAAGCGCTACGCCGCGCTCACGGACGAGCTGCCGAACGTGACCTTCGTGGGCCGGCTCGCCCGCTACCAGTACCTGGACATGGACCAGGTGGTCGGCCAGGCGCTGTCGACGTTCGAGAAGCTGCGCGACTCCGGTCGCGTGAACACCGCCGTCTGACGCGCACGGCGAGCTCATGTCGAGCATAGATCTCGACAGCTTCGAAGCGTTCTACGACGAGCGCTACGAGGGCGACTACATGTCCGGGCACGGCGACGTGGAGGCGGGGCGCGTGGCGGACACCCTCGCCGCGTGCGGGCTGCCGCCGAGGCCGGCGATCGTGGACTACGGGTGTGGTCGCGGGGCGTGGATCGGTGCGCTGCGCCAGGCGTTCCCCGGCGCGCGCATCACCGGCATCGAGATCTCCGAGAGGGCGGTCGAGCGAGCGCGGCTGGAGCACCCCGGCGCCGAGTTCCTCGCCTTCGACGGCGCGCGCGCGCCGCTGCCCGACGAGTCGGCGGACCTCGTCTTCTCGTATCACGTGATCGAGCACGTGATCGACCTGTCCGAGACGGTGGGCGACATGGCGCGGCTCGCGCGGCCCGGCGGCTACGTGGTCGCGATCATGCCGTGCGCCAACGCGGGGTCGGTCGAGAACCTGGCCGCCCGGCTGGTCGCGGGCGCGCTGGAGCCCTCCTCGACCGGCGAGCCGCGGCTCTTCTACGACGATCCGGGGCACCTGCGGCGGCTCACGAGCGCGCAGCTCGCCGCCGCCTTCGCCGAGAACGGCTGCGAGCTCGCCGGCGAGCTCTACGCGCGGCGACTCGCCGCCGTCGGCTACATCACGGCCATTCCGGGCACGGTCAGAGCGCTCTTCGACCCGAGCCGCGGGCGCACCCCCGCGGCCGCCGGGGTGCTGGCCGCCGCGCGCGTGGCGTTCACGGGAATCGCGGCGCTCGTGTGGGCGGGGCTCCAACCGCCCGAGCGGATGCGGGCGATCGCGGCCGGGGACCCGAGCCCGGCCCGCCGCGCGGCCGCCGCGGCGGCGCTCGCCGCGCGGCCGGTCGCGCGCCCCGCGAGCCGGCTCGTGCAGGAGACGCTGCCGCGCTGGGAGTGGCAGCGCAGCGCGCACGTCGCGCACGGGGCCTCCGCGCAGTTCCTCGTGTTCCGCAAGCGCGCCTAGCTCCTCCTCATCGCCAGCTCTCCAGCTCCCTGCGGGAGCGCAACGCGCGTGCGTGCACCAGTACCCAGCGGCCCAGGGCCGCGTGGTACTCGCCGTGCTCCTCGGGCTCACGCCGCGCCCTCGGCATGACCGCCGCCCAGCGAACCGCCTGGCCGACCAGGCTGATCAGCGCGATCGTCCACGTGCGCGGCATGCCGTAGCGGCGCGCCATGAAGCCGTACGTGCTGCGCTGCCACACCGGCGCCACCTCCCTCCCCCACGCCTGCGTCGTGGACGCCTTCTCGTAGTGGTCGACGACCGCGCGCGGCTCGTAACGCGTGAACCAACCGGCCTGGCGCAGCCGCCAGCCGAGGTCGAGGTCCTCCGCGTACATCCACTGTCGCTCGTCGAAGCCGCCGACCTCGTTCCAGGCCTCGCGGCGCACGATCAGGAACGCGCCGACCGCCCACGGGACCCGGCGGGCGCGCTCGGTGTCCCAGTAGCCGGGGAAGGCCATCCGGTCGCCGAGGCCGCGCCAGAGCTTGAACGCATCGGTCTGCAGCACGAGCGTGAACGGGATGGACGGGAAGGCGTAGACCGAGTGCTGGGTGTTGCCCTCCGGCAGCACAAGCCGCGGCGCGATCGCGCCGGCGCGCGGATCGCGCCTGGCGGCCTCGAGCAGCATGTCGAGCGCGCCGGGCCGCACCGCGACGTCGGCATTGGCGGGCGCGATCCACGGAGTGGACGTCCGGTCCGCCACGACGTTCACCGCCTTGCCGAAGCCCAGGTTCTCCTCACCTGCGACCAGGTGCACCCACGGGAAGCGCTCGCGGACCATGTCGGGCGAGCCGTCGCTCGAGCCGTTGTCCACGACCCACACCTCGACCGTGCCGCGCTCGTGCTCGGGCTCGAACGAGCGCAGGCATCGCTCCAGCAGCTCGCGCGTGTTCCAGGAGACGACGGCGACGGCTATCCGTTCAGTCCTGATCGGCTCGTCCCAACCGGTACACGGCAAATCTTGGGCTCGTGGCGACCGCGGGGAAGCCGGCCCGGGCGGCCCAGGCGGCCTCGGGACTCGGCGAGAACGGCTGAGGAACGCGCCCGACGAGCAGGAGATCGAGGTCGGCGTTTCGCACCGCGCGGCGCCAGTCGGCGTAGGTGGCGTGATGGCGCATCAGGCCGCGGTCCTCGCGCCCGACGTAGCGGACGTGGTTCTCGAAGCGGGGTCCGAAGAGGGCGGAGGAAGGTGGCGCGTCGACGGGCCAGCTACCGGTCATTCCGATGCGGTGCGGCTCGCCGGTGTTGCTCAAGATCCAGTCGATGGCGGGGTCGTCCCCGGTGAAGCCCTCGTCGTCGAAGCGCTTCTGCTGGGCGAAGCCGGCCACCGCGGCGAGCACGAGGACGGTCACGGCGCCGACGGCGAGGGTGCGGCGGGACGGGCGCACACGCCAGAGGACGAAGGCCGCGGCGGCGACAAGTGCGGCGGCGCCCAGGAACTTGGGCAGATACACGTCGAGTGGGGACCGGGCGCCGTCGACAACCGCCACGACGACGAGGAGCTGCGCGGGAATCCACAGGCGCCGGTCGACGCGCGCGAGCCCGGCCGCGATGGCGGCGGCGCCCAGCAGCAGCGCGGGCGTCGCGTAGCGGGCGTTCACCCCGCCGAACACCGGCGCCCCTTCGGGGCCGAACGCCGTCTGGGGCGTCACGAGGTAGGCCAGCACGAGGAGGACCGCGGTGAGCGCCATGTAGGTGGCGCGCCCTCGCGCGCGCCACGCGCCGAGCACGGCCGTCAGCGTGATGCCGGCGAGCAGCACGACACCGGGCGCCCGCAGGACGTCGTTGTACTGGGGAAGCAGGTGCTCGCGCCAGACGCTCCAGTCCCCGATGTAGTGGGCGACCGAGAAGCCGTAGGCGTCGCCGACCGTGTCCTCCGGGCCACTGAACAGGTGGAGCGGACCCAGCGACAGCTCGTGCGGGAACAGCGGGTTGCCGTACTCGACCAGGTTGCGGACGAGCCAGAAGCCGCCGGCGGCGGCGATCGTCGCGACGAGCACCGCACCGTCGCGCGCAACCCCGAGGATCGTCTGCCCGCCCTCGCGTACGCGCCACTTCGCCATCAGCCAGACCGCGACGAGGATCGGCACGCAGGTGAGCGCGTACCACTTCGACCCGAAGGCCAGGCCGAGGGCGATGCCGGCCACGACCAGCTCGGCCCTGCGGGGCCTCCGCACGTGGCGCACGAGGAACAGCGCGCCCACTGTGAGCATCGCCCACATCAGGGGATCGGACACGTTGTCGGCCGCCGTGGTGATGAGGATCAGCGGCGTCGCTGCGTATGCGGCGGCCAGGAGGGTCGCGCTCCACGCCTTCGCGCCGAGCTCGCGCGCGAGCACGTGCACCGCGAAAGCTCCCAGCCCCCAGATCGGCCACGCGAGCACCGGCAACAGGAACGCGCTGCGCCACGGGAGAACCGCGGCGAGACGAACGAGCTCTCCGTTGTGGGGATATGCCGCGTGTGCCTGCAGCGGAAAGAGATCCCCGGCGACCCAGATCGAGTGCGTCTGGATCCAGCGGCCGATGAGCGGCAGGTCGAAGGTGAGGAGATCGACGCTGGTCACGGGCGCCACGAGCGTGGACCGGCCGTTCCATGCGAGCACGAGCGCCCAGGCGGCGACGCCGATGGCCAGGGCCCCGGGGAGCACCAGCAACCGCCAGTCGCGCTCCTCCGTGTCGCTTGCGCGGTCCGCCTCGCCGGGACCGCGCAGCCGCAGGAGATACAGGGCCGTCCCGGCCATCAGCATCGCGAGAGCCAGGACCCATCCGCGGTGCAGCAGCCCGAGGACGCCCGGGATCAGGTGCACGGCCACCAGCGCGGCGAGGAACAGCGTCGCCGCCGCGAGGACGGCCGCACCTCCCCGGAGGTGGCCAAGCCAGGATCGCCGCAGCACGACGGCCACGACAGCAGCGCTCCCCCAGGTCCCGGCGAAGAACAGCAGCCCCGCCATGTACGCGCCCCCGCTCACGATCGCGGTCTCCGCCGGCTCACCCGCCGCTGAGCTCGGCCGGTTCCTGCCCTGGCGGACCGAAGTACTCGATCGGGCGCGCCGGGATGCCGACGGCCACCGTGAACGCGGGGATCGGCTTCGTCACGACCGCGTTCGCGCCCACGACGGCACGCTCGCCAATGTCGGCCATGATCGTGTTCTTAGCTGTCGCGAACACGTCGCTGCCGATCCGTAGCGGTGTGAAGTCGTAGCCCTGCTCGAGCATCGGCGTCTGGAGGTCGCGGAAGCGGTGCTCCCCGTCGACGAGGGTCGCGCCCTGGGCGAAGATGCAGCGGTCGCCGATGTCGATCGTCGTAGTGCACTGGATGACCACGCCGTAGGTGAAGTGACAGTCGCTCCCGATCACGACCTTGCCGTCACCGTGGACCTCACAGCGGAAATCGCGTCGGAACTCGCAGCGTGCGCCCGCGATGAAGGTCCCGTCGAACGGGATGAAGAGGCTGAACCCGGGCCCGAGGTACGTGTCGCGACCGAAGCGGATGTCGGCATGCGGATGCCGGAAGAGCACCCACTGCTTGCGCAGCCAGCTCATCCAACGCGGCCCGCGCCGGTAGCCGATCTCGGCCGCAACCCCTTGAAGCGCTCGACGCAGCCGCATCGCGCCCTAGCGCCGCCGCGTGAGCGCGATGCAGTACTGGGTGCCCTCGCCGGCGAGCCCCTCGAGGTCCATCGAGCCGTCGGCGGCCGCCGCTCTCAGGGCGGGGATCTCGATGTGCGAGCCGAGCCAGTACGGGTTGTCGTGCCACGGCTCGCGGCGCAGCAGCCGGCCGACGGCGTCGCGGACGCGCCCGGCGCGGCCGCGGGGCTGGTGGACGCTCGGATGGTTCGACACCTGGAAGGCGGCCCACCCTCCCGGCCGGAGGACGCGGCCGATCTCGCGCACGTACCCGAGCGTGATCTCCGGGTCGGGGATGTGCTGGAAGACGACGTGGGAGACGACGACGTCGGCGCTCGAGTCGTCAACGCCCGCGAGCGAGGTCCCGTCGCCAAGGAGCCAGCTCACGTTCGGTAGCTCGGGATTGTGCTCCCGGGCCAGCTCGAGCATCCGCTCCGACACGTCGAGCGCACGCACCGAAGCCGCGCGCGCCGCGAGGACGCGCGTCAGCCGCCCCACGCCGCACCCGATCTCGACGACGGCGTCGCCGGGCTCCAACTCGGCTCCGACGGCAGCGAGCAGCAGGTCGAGATCCTTCTCGCCACCCGCCCAGAAGCGCTCCAGGTCGGGGCTGCCGAACTCGAGTCGGCTGTCGACCGCCACGAAGGCGTCTGCCTCCGCGCGCTGGTTCCAGAACTGCCGTGCGGCCGGATCGCTCATCCGCCGGACCCTACGTCACGCGCCCTCACGCCGTGGGCCCGCCTGGACACGGCGTGCTCGTCGTAGGTCTGGGCGTCGGCGGCGACTGTCGATCGGGTGATCGTCCAAGGGGGCGGGCCGCCCATGGTGCATTCTTACCACCTGCCACCGTCCCTGCTCGACGTTGGGAGGCGGGCGTGCACGGGGCGGTATCCGAGTACATTGCTGCGCGCCATGGCCGACGCATACAGCCCACGCGTCGAGGACGCCGTCGAACATCGCCCCCCGCTGAGGCGCCTCGATGACACCACGCCGCAGCTCGATCGCGCGGAGCAGCAGTGGTGGGAGGTCTACGGTGGCCTGGAAGAGCGTTACTGCTGGGTGCAGACCGACTGGGTACAGCAGTTCCTGCGCGGCCAGTATCTGCGGGACATCCTTCGCGGCCTCGGCCCATCGCACTCCGTGCTCGAGCTCGGCTGCGGCACCGGCTGGTTGACCTTCCAGCTCGCTCGCGCAGGCGCCGCCGCGGTGACGGGCGTGGACAGCTCGCCCAGCCAGATCGCGCGTGCCAAGGCGGCGGCTGAGGACCTCGGCCTGGGCGACAGGGTGCGGCTTGAGATCGGTGATGCCGGGGACCTCACGCGTTCGACCCGTCGCTTCGACCTGGTCGTGATGCACGCCTTCCTGCACCACCTGACCATCGCGGAGATACGCGAAGCGCTGGCGACCGCGGCCGACCTGCTCCGTCCCGGCGGCCGTCTCGTCGTGCTCGAGCCCATGTGGTTCCCGGACGGTCGCACCGACGAGTCGAGGGTGCTCTGGCTCATGCAGAAGCTGCAGAAGCTCCCGATGGGGCTGGCGCACCGCGGCATCCGCAGAGTCGGTGACCCCGAACGAGAGGTCCGCACGCAGCTGGCGAACCGCTGGGCGGGCGCTCTGCCGTTCGGGCCGTCGCCAAAGGAAATGCCGTTCTGGACCGAGGAGTTGGAGAACTTCCTCGGCGAGCGGTTCACGATCGTCCGACGCTCGAACGAGCTCTCGCAGAGCCACCTGGTCGCGCAGGAGGTCCTCATCGCACAGCTCTCACAGCCGCGCCTCTGGGCGACGCTCCTACGTCCGATCGTCTGGCTGGCCCGGGCGCTGGACCGCCGCCTCATGCGGATCGAGCCACCGCCTGTCACCGTCTGGATCATGCGGCTCTACGAGTGCGTCGTCCGGGAGGGGGCCGACGCCGGGGACGGGCGTGTGGAGTCGCGGTGAGTAGACGGGCGGCGCGGGCGGCGTCGGTGCCCCGCATCGACCCCGTGAGCCAAGCGAAGCGGCCGTTCTGGTCGGTGATGATCCCCACCTACGAAAGCGGCGGCCTGCTCGAGCCGACGCTCCGCTCCGTGCTGGCCCAGGACCCCGGTCCCGACCAGATGCAGATCGAGGTCGTCGACGATTGCTCCTCGGCCGACCCGCCGGAGCCCGTCGTCGACCGGCTCGCGCGAGATCGGGTCGACGTCTACCGCCAGCCGGTGAACGTCGGAATCTCAGCGAACTTCACGACGTGCATCCGGCGATCGGTCGGCGAGTGGGTGCACATTCTTCATGGCGACGACCTCGTCCGCGAGACGTTCTACGAGCACGCTCGCAGTGTCATCGACGCCAACGAGGACGTGGGAGCGGTCATCTTCGGGTGCGACGTGATCGATCACGCTGGAGCGATCGTCGAGTCCTCTGAGCCACTGCGCGCGGAGGCAGGCATCCTCGATGAGGCCCTGGTCCGCGCCCTGTTCTCGTATAACGCGATCCGGACGCCGGCGGTCATCGTTCGCCGATCCGTCTACGAGGAGATCGGCGGCTTCGCGCCGACGCTCAGCTATACCGCGGACTGGGACATGTGGAAGAGGATCCTCGCGACCGCGCCCACCTGGTTCGAGCCGGAGGTGCTCGCCCTGTACCGCACGCACGAGGCCGCGGACTCCGCGAACGCGTCCGCTTCGGGTCGAAGCGCCCGTGAGGACCTCGTGAGCATCAAGCTCGCGAGGAACTACCTCGATGCCGAGCGTTCCGCCGACTACACGCGCGCTGCCTACGCGGAGAAGCGGCGTGAGGCGTGGCGGCTGGCGCGTGCGAATGGTGATCGCGATGGTCTCGCGAAGCGCAGCGTGTACATACGCCACGTAGTCCGTTGTCTCGCCGGGGAGGCCACGGAGCGCGCCCGCGGGCTCGGCCGGCGCGCGAACCTCGGGGTCACGACCCGGCTTCGTTCGGTGGACGCGGCAGAGCCGTAGAGCGCTGAAGCAAAGTCAGGCCGTAGCGGAACGTCCTCGTCGTGTGGAGGTGGATCTGCGAGAAGTCGGGGTGCTCCTCCAGCACCCAGTTCACGAATGCTCGCTCGTCGGACTCCACCTCCCGCTCGTCTCCGATCCAACCGACCTCCGGATGTGCAAGCCACCATTCCCCGACCATGGCGAGCTCGCTCGGGACCGCATCGGGCTGCACCAGCCGCCTGGGGATCGTGCCTGTGTCGTGCACCGCGAGAATCGCATCGGGGGACATGATCGGGAGCAACCGCGAGAACGTCATTCGGTTCAGCTCGAAGTCATGCGCGGCGTCCAGGAAAACCAGATCCGCCTCGCGACCGTCGACGTCCTCGGCCGTCAGGTCCGCCTGTGATCGTCGTCGAAAGACGAACCGGGAATCGTTGCCGAAACGCTCGCGCGCAATAGATTCGGCGGCCGGATCGACGTCGAACGAGTACAGACGCGCGTCGGCGTCGAGGGCCGTCAGGAAGTTGAATGCGCTGTCGCCGCGCAGAAAGCCGATCTCGACCACTGTGCGTGGTCGCAACACCCGCACCATGGCGTGAAGGAGGAGTGCTTCGTCACGCTGCACCGGACCCCATGCTGTCTCGGCATGTCGAGCCAGGTGAGCCAGGTCGGGGAGCTCCTCACGGAGCGCACGCCAGCGTGCTGCAGCCACGACCTCTCGGAAGCCGCGACTCCGGTCGTAGTAGCGCCGCGCCACACGGCGCGCTCGCGCCGTGGTACCTGTCCCAACGGGGATCCAGCGGCGCCATTGGGACCTCTCCACCGGCCGAGAGGCTACTGGCACTAGGAGACTGCGGCTCGGCGAACTCGGGTGAGCAGCTCGTCGACGTCGGCCAGGTAGCGCTCTTCGCTCAGGTGGCCGGCCACGCGCTCCCAGCCCGCGGTGCGGAACCGTCGCCAGAGGTCGTGGTCCTCTAGCAGCCGCGCCACCGCGGCCGCCATCTTGTCGGGACGGTCCCGCTGGACCACGAACCCCTCGGCGCCGTCACGCACGTACTCCGGCGTGCCGCCGACGTCGGTCGCCACGACGGGCACGCCATGCCCCATGGCCTCGAGCTGCGTTGCCGCGCCGGGCTCCTCCCACAGCGATGTCATCAACATCACGCGGTGGCGGGGCAGCACCTCCGAGACCCCCGCCGGCGAGCGCTTCCCTGCGAACGTCACGCGGTCGGTCAGGCCGTGTGACGCGACCTGGTTCTCGAGTTCCCCTCGGTACGAGTGGTCCTCCAGGCTCGGTCCCCCCACGATCGTCAGCCGGGTCTTGTCGCGGCCGTGGTCGTCACGCAGGCGGCGGAGCACATCGATCGCCAGGTGCACGCCCTTGACGCGCTCCAGCCTGCCCAGGTAGACGAGCGTGTCGGGCTCGCCCTCCGGCAGCGTGGCCAGATCAGGGAGCTCGAACCGGGCGCCCTGGTGTATCACGCTCATGCCGGGCGTCGGGAAGCGGAGCGCCTGGTAGCTGCCGCGCAGGTACTGGCTCACCATCACGACGTGGTCGAACCGCACGGGGCGGGCGAGTCGCCGCAGCGGCCAGCGCACCAGCGTGCTGGACAGCGGCGGACGATCCGCCCAGGACCTGGCGGCCCAGCGGTTCAGCAGGCGCCACTCCTCGACGATCGACCAGTCACCGGCGAAGTGGACCGCCGGGGTCCCCGTTCGGCAAGCGGGGGCCAGGCAGTGCAGGCCGATGCGCAGGGGCGCCCAGCCCATGACCAGATCCGGCCTGACCTGGGCGGTCACACGCTGCGCGGCTCGGTAGTTGGCGATGTAGGCCCGCACCCGGCGCGCCTCCCAGCGAACGTCCGGCTCACCCGGTGGCGGATCGTGCCAGCGGAGGGTGCGGTGCACCAGCGGGTCGGGCTCGGGCATATCCATCCCGACGGTGAGCACCTCGACGTGATGTCCGAGCCGCCGCAGACCCTCGACCGTCTGCTTGCACTGGAGCTCGTACCCCCCGAGGTAGTCGGGTGGATACATGTTGCTGACCGCGAGAATTCGCACCGGGACCGCGACCTTAATAGCTGACCCGGAAGAGCATCTGCCAGCCCCCGAAGCCCGGCTGCAGGGGTCGCCTGCGCCGCTTCACGAGTTCGAAGCGGATCCCCTCGTACGAGCGCGAGCGCAGCGTCGGGTCGGCCTTGAACGCGTCGAAGACCCGCTCGAGCACGCTGCCGCGCAGGTATGGCCGCGTGTTGACGTTCTGGTCGGCGATCCACCAGTCCGGGCGCTGCTCGCGCAGAAACCCGGTCATGTCGCGGCTCTCCTGGTACTCGCGCACCTCGCCGTCGATGATTCCGTCCTGGCTCAAGACCTTCACGTCGTCGCGCAGGAACAGGCGAAGCTGCACCTCGTAGGAGAGCAGCACGTCGCCGGGTCGCGCCATCCGGTTCACGACTGCCACCGGCTCCTTGGAGAACACCTCGCGCTCGTCGATCCCGAAGCCCGCGATCAGGTCCAGGTCGTCGTTCAGCCGGTCGGCCGTGGCGAGGCCGATCACGAGGACGGCCGCGGCGAGCGCCGCGGCCCGCAGCGCGCCGCCGCTCGCCCGGGCGAGCAGGTAGGCGACCGCGCACACGACGATCGGCACGACCGGCAGCAGGTAGCGCGGCGAGTCGTAAAAGCCCGGGGCGACGAACGTGAGTAGGAACAGATAGCCCGCGATCGAAAGCGCGCCGTGGGCGGCAAGCCAGCGCGCGTCCGCCCGCCGCGCCAGCAGCAAGAGCCCCGCGAGGGCCGGCAGCAGCGAGAAGATCCACGGGCTGCCGACCACCTCGCGCAGCGCGTCGGCGTTGCGGTAGAGCGGCCCCACGAACTCCCTGGCGACCTCCTGGAGCGCGTAGGAGCGGGCGTCCGACGACGTGGACGCGGTGCCCGTCGCGGCGATCGAGTAGCCGAAGTAGGCGACCGACGGCAGCGTCGCAAGCGCGGCGAGGGGCACGAGCGCGCGCAGCGCCGCGCCGCGCGGTACCGGCGCGAAGGCCAGCAGCGCGACCGCCTCGGCCGCCACGAGGAGGACGGCGTCCGGCCGCGACAGCGGCAGCGCCGCCCAGATCGCGACCAGCGGCAGCGCCGTGCGCAGCGCCAGCTCGCCCTCGTCGCGCCAGCACGCGTAGACGCGGCTCATCGCCACGAGCGACAGAGCGCTCAGCGCCACGATCAGGCCCGACTCGTAGAGCGAGACGGGATAGAAGGTCATCGCGCCCGGCACGAACAGCGTCGCGGCGCCGGCGGCGAGCCACGACCCGCTGATCTCGCGCGCCGCGTGGAAGACGGCCAGCACCGCCCCCACGGCGAACAGCGCCGCCAGGACCTTCGCGGCGCCGATCCCGCCGCCGAACGCATACGGCACCCCCAGGATCAGCGACCAGAGCGGCGACGTGCTGCCCGAGGAGAACTCGCCCTCGTTGAACTGGAACGGGCGCCCCTCGCCCGCGTTCTCCGCGTAGGCGAGGTAGATCGTGGCGTCGCCGACGTGGTCGTCGCGCAGCTTCCAGGCGACGTAGACGACCGCGAGCGAGGCGAGCACCGCCAGCGTCGCGCCGGCGAGGCGTTCGGCGCGTTCGCTCACGCCACCGCCTCGTCGTTCTCCCACTCCGCGAGGAAGGGCTCGGCGAGGGCCTGGCGCCACGCTACGTCCGCAAGATGCCAGACGCGCTTCCCGATCACCGGGGCCCCGCGCGGCACCCAGCGCGCGAGCTTCACGCCGCGGCCGCGAGCGGGCGGCATTCTCGCCGCCTCCGAGAAGAGGTTGTAGAAGTACGGCGGCACGTCCGGATGCAGGCGGACGAACTCGCGCTCGGCGGCGGCCACGGCGGCCGCGCGCCCCTTCCACTCCTCGACCGTCACGGGATGCACGTGCTCGACCGACGCCTCGCGGTTGTAGAGCAGCCGGAAGCCGAACGGCTGGAGCCGGTAGGCGAGGTCCAGGTCCTCGTACAGGAACGGCAGGCGCTCCTCGTCGAAGCCGTCCACGCGTTCGATGAGCGAGCGCTTGATCGACGAGTTGGCGGTGTAGAAGCGACCCCAGCCGACGTCGGTCCCCTCGATGTTCGCGAAGTCGAACTGGATGCCGGCGTCGAGCCAGCGCATGAACGGCGTGACCTCGATCTCGTCGGCCCAGCGCACGCGTCCGAGGACGGCCACCGCCTCCTCGGGATGGCGCTCGTGCCACTCCATGTGGCCCGCGAGCAGGTGGCCCTCGGGCAGCGTGTCGTCGCCGATGAACAGCACGATCGGCGCCCGCGCCGCGCGCCAGCCGACGTTGCGGGCGGCGGAGGCGCCGGGGCGCGCGGCCGCCAGCAGGCGCGCGTCGAGCCGGCTGCCCTGGACCGCCGCGCGGACCGCGTCCACCTTCTCTGCCCGGGCGTCCGTGACGACGATCAGCTCGAACTCGGGCGCGTCGCGCTCGCGCTCGAGGTACCGGATCACGCGCGCGAGCAGCTCGGCGCGGCCGTGCGTCGGGATGACGACCGACAGCGCCGGGTCGCTCACGCCGCCGCCCCTTCGCGCTCACCGAGCAGCTCGCCGTAGATCGCGTCCATCTCGTCGGTGTGGGCGGCCACGGTCTTCACGATCGAGTCGCGGTTCGCGAGGATCCAGGCGTTGTGCTCGGTCACCTGCTGCGGCTCGCGCACGATCTCGAGCATGATCCGGGCCAGCTCCTCGGCGGAGAGCGAGCGGTTGAGCCAGCCGGTCTCGCCGTCGCGGGTGTAGTCGGTCATCCCGCCGATGGCGTTGGCGATCACCGGGATGCCCTTGGCCAGGAACTCGACCCCGACGTAGCCGTAGGCCTCCTCCCAGATCGACGGCACGAGCCCGACGTCGATGTCGTCGAGCAGCGAGTCCACCTGGTTCGGCCAGTACGGGCCGCACAGCTCGATCGCGTCGACCGCCTCGGCCTCCGCTCGCAGGTGATCCGCCACGAGGCCGTGCACCACCAGGCGGAAGCTCCCGGGCGCCTCCGCCGCGACCAAGCGTGCGGCGTCGACCAGCGGGCGCGCGCCCTTCGAATCGTCCGAGAGGACGTTGAGCGCGCCGAACGTGACCGGCGTCCGCGCAGCGATCGTCCGCGGCGTCAGCCGCTCGATGTGCCCGAGCGTGAGCTGCACCGTGCGCAGACGCTCGGGCTGGACCCCGAGCAGCGCGTAGATCTCGCCGACGCGGTCCGACATCGCGATCAGCAGGTCCACCCGGTTGAGCCGCTCCAGGTTCACCTCGCGGCGGCGCTGGTAGGCGTCCGGCGGGGCGGGCGGCGGCGCGGGCACACGGTTGGCCACCGCCCGTACGAGGCGGCTCACGCGTGCGTGCGGCGGGTGCGGGTCGAGGGCCCTGAGCAGCGGGCGCACGAGGATCTCGTGCCGCAGCGTCACGTCCGTGAGCACGCCGGGCGGCACCTTGCGCGCCGCCACGGTCGCCGCGCAATCCGACCCGATCTCGCGCCGCAGGCAGACGCGCCCCTCGTGGTCGAGCAGCTTGAAGGTCGAGCACAGGGGGAAGTAGTCCTGGAGCGTGAAGACGCACGGCGCGCCCGCCTCGCGTACGACGTCCAGCAGCGAAGTGGGGAGTCCGGCGAGCTCGTGCACGTGCACGACGTCGGGGCGGGCCTCGGCCAGGATTCGCGCGAACATCCGCTCCAGGCGCGGCTCGCCCAGCTCGAGCTCCGGCTGGCGCCCGTGGTCGTAGAGCGGCGAGTTGACGACCTCGAGCATCGCCACCCCCTCGTAGAGCCAGCGCCGCAACCGCGGGCCTCCCACGAGCGGGTAGTGGCGCCCCGCGAAGAAGTACGTGACCTCGTGGCCGCGGCGCAGCTGCTCGTGCATGAGGTCCTCCGTGTAGGCAACGAGCCCACCCTGGCGCAGGGGACGGAAGCCGGAGCCGACGTGGAGCAGCCGCATCGGGCGGGCAGCCTACGCGGAGGCGCGGGGGGGCGCCACCGGTTCGCCGGCGGCTCGACGGACGGCCTCCTCCACCGCGGCGTTGAAGACCGGCACGGTGTGGCGCGGCGCGGTCTCGAGCCCGTTCGCCCGTAGGCGCGCGCGCAGCTCGGGCTCGTCGGCCAGCCGCATCAGCTTCGCGGCCAGGTCGCGCGGATCCTCGGCGTCGAAGAGCAGCGCGTTCTCGCCGTCGCGCAGGTACTCCGCCGAGCCGCCACGGCCGCTGGCCACCACCGGCCGGCCGCGGCCCATCGCCTCGAGGGGCACGAGCCCCCACGGCTCCTGCCAGCGCACGGGGAACACGACGGCGTCGGCCTCGCCGTAGAGCTCGACCAGCTCCGGCACGCTCCTCTGGCCCGCGAACTCCACCCGCTCCGCCGCGCCCGCGGCGGCCGCGAGCTCGCGCAGCCGCCGCTCCTCGTGGCGGTCCCAGCCGCCCGCGATCGTGAGGCGCGCCTGCTCCGGGAGGTGCTCGAGCGCGCGCACGGCGACGTCCACTCCCTTGCGCGGGTCGAGCCGGCCGACGTAGAGCAGCCGCCAGCCCCAGTCGCGCTCGGGCGCCGGGTCGAGGTAAGCGGTCTCGATGCCCGAGTGCGCGACCGACGTGCGCAGCGGGCCCAGGCCCAGACCGAGGGCGTGGCGGCGCGTGTAGTCGCTCACGAACGCGTACTCGGCGGCCCCCGCGAAGTCCACGCGCGCCGGGAGACGGCCGACCCGCTCCGCGAGTGGCGCTAGGCGCCGCCAGCGGCCTGCCCACCAGGAGAGCCACGGGTCCGCCCAGCGGCCGTAGTCGAGCCACTCGTCGTGCACGAAGCCGACGGCCGGGATGCCGCGGCGCCGCACGGTCTCGAGCATCGTGAGCGCGAGGCCGCCCATCGACCACCACGCCACCACGTCGGGGCGCAGGTCGTCGAGGTGACGGTCGAGCACGCGGTGGTTGTGCCGCGACAGCGCCACCCGGCGGTGCGGCGCGAGGCGCGCGAACTCGCCCTCCACGAGGTGCCAGCGCAGCTCGCGGTGCACGCCGGGCGGGTCCGGCTCCGCCGCGCCCGTGTCGGTATCGGTCGTGAGCACGCGGACCTCGTGCCCGCGCGCGCGCAGGTGGTCGACCGCCCCTCTCCAGACGGCCTCGTAGCCGCCGAAGCTGTGCGGCGGGTACATGTTGCCGACCGTCAGGAGCCGCACGGCGGCGAATATATGGTTCCGCCGCGTGACCGAGCCGCCCGCCGTCAGCGTCGTCGTCGCCTCGCACGCCCGGGCGCTGCGGCTGCGCTGGCTCCTGAACGCGCTCGAGGAGCAGACGCTCGCGCGCGAGCGCTGGGAGCTGATCGTGGTGCACGACTACGACGCGGCGACCGCGGCGCGCGTGATGGAGCGCCACCCGCTGGGCGAGAGCGGCACGCTCCGCCACCACGCGATCGAGCCGGGCACGGGCAGCCCGGCGCGGCAGCGCAACATCGGCTGGCGCGCGGCGCGCGCGCCGCTCGTGGCGTTCACCGACGACGACTGCCGCGCCGATCCCGGCTGGCTCGAGGGCATGCTGCGCGCGGCGGAGTCCTCCGAGGGCGCCGTGGTCCAGGGCCGCGTGAGGCCCGACCCGTTCGAGTGGATGGTGTTCCTCGCTCCGCACGTGCGCACGCTGGAGGTCGACCCGGTCAACCCGTACGCCCAGACCGCGAACATCCTCTACCCGCGGGCGCTGCTCGAGCGCCTCGAAGGCTTCGACGAGGCGGCGGTGGCGGGCGAGGACGTCGGGCTGTCGCTGCGGGCGCGGGCCGCGGGCGCGCGGTTTGCGGCGGCGCCCGACGCGCTCGTGTACCACGCGGTCGAGTCGCACCCGCTGCCGGGGATCCTCAAGCAGAACCTGAAGTGGCGCTACCTCGCCTACCTCGTCAAGCGCCACCCCGAGTTCCGGCGCGAGCTGACGCTCGGCGTGTTCTGGGACCCCGAGCACCTGATGGTCACGCTCGCCGCCGCCGGGCTCGCGGGCGCGCGCCGCAACCGGGCTCTGCTCGCGCTGGCGGCGCCGTACGCCGTGCGCGTGGCCGGCCGCCGCGGGCCCGGGGCCAAGTCGCGCGCGATCGCGCTGGCCGAGCTTCCGGGCGCGTTCGTGCGGCAGTTCGCCGAGGTGGCGGGGATGGCGGCCGGGAGCGTGACGCACCGGACGCTGCTCCTGTGAGGGTCGCGCTCGTCCACCACAGTTACGGCACGCCGTATGGCGGCGCCGCGGAACCGCACGTGCGGGAGCTTGCACGGGCGCTGCGCGCCGCCGGCCACGAGCCGCGCGTGATCGGCTCGCGCCCGGGGCCCACGCGCCGGAGCGACGAGGACGGCATCGAGGTCGTGCACCTGGGCCGCCTGCCCGAGGGCCCGCTGCGCTCGCGCGGCTTCGACGGACCGGTCACGCACCTGCCGGCGCTCGTGCGCGAGCTCGCGCGCGGCGGCTACGACGCCGTGCACGCCTTCTCGCCGCAGGACGCCGCGGCGGCCGCGCGAGCGGCGGCAGGACGCGCCACGCCGCCTCTCGTCTTCACCCCGGTCGAGCCGCCTCGCCGCGAGGCCCTCGCCGAGCGCCGTCTGCGGCTGCGCTTCTGGGAGGCCGCGATCGCGCCGCCCACCACCCTCGTGGTCCCCGGCGACGACCCGCGCGCGGCCGTCTGGCGCTGGCTCGCGGTCGAGGCGAGCGTCGTCGCGCCCGATGACGCGGACGGGCACGTAAAGATCTATTGCGGGGGGTGACCGCGGGACCGAAGTATGCGAACATATGTTCGTGTCCCGTCACGGATCTCCTTCCCACGAGCGGCTGCGCTGGGCGATCGAGCAGCGGCACGCCCGGCTGGCGCTCCTGGCGGCGGCCGACCTGCCCCGCATTCCGCCCCGTGACGCGCTCGAGCTGAGCCTGCTCCTGCTCGACGCCGAGGCGCGGCGCGGGGACGCGGTAGCGGCGGGCGAGGGCCCGCGCCGCCCGGTCGTACTCGTGGCCGGGGACGAGCCGCTGCTGGTCCGCGGCGCCGCCCTGCTGCTCGACCGCGCGCAGGACATCGACGCGATCTACGTCGGCTCGGCGAGCCGTGCCCGCCGCTTCATGTCGAGCGGCGCGGAGGTGGTCGCGTGGGCCGGCGGCCACCTCGACGAGTCCGCGCTCGAGTCGCTCCGTGAGCTACGCGAGCAGTTTCCGCGCACGGGCCTCTGCCTGCTGGCGCGCCGGGCCGACGAGGCCGGGCTCAAGCGGCTCGTGGGCCAGAGCGCCGACCGCTTCGCGCTCGCCTTCCACGCCGAGCGCCTCGACGCGCGCGACTTCGTGGACATGATCCGCACCGTCCTGCGCGGCCGCTCGACGTTCGACGCGGCTCTGCTGCGGCAGCTCAGCTCGGACCCGCACGAGGAGGAGGACCTCGAGCTGACGCAGTCCGAGCGCGACGTGATGGAGCTGGTGGCGTCCGGGCTGCGCAACCGGGAGATCGGCCGCCGCCTGTGGAAGAGCGAGAAGGCGGTCGAGAAGCAGGTGGGGCGGCTCTTCCAGAAGCTCGGGCTGCCGGCCGGCTCGACCGGGCACCTCGACCGCCGCGTGGCGGCCACGCGCATCTACCTCGCCCGCCAGGCCGCGCGCCAGCACGGCGTGGTGAGCCGCCAGCAGTTCGAGCCGCCGGCCCCGGCGGGCTCCTGAAGCCAAGCGCAAGCCGCCTCCGAGCTGACCGGGGTCGATTGCGTCCTCATAGGGGACGGAAGTGACCACGCCCGCCGGGGCCGTGCTCTGAGCGCTGCCGTTGATGGCCGAGCGGCTAGACGTAAGCGCGGACGGCGCCGCGCAGGCCGCGCCAGTCGCCGCCGCCCCTGTAGGGCAGCTCGAAGGTCTCCGACGGCTCCACCCGCGCGAAGCCCGCCGCCCGCACGATCCGGACGAGCCCGGTGAGGTTCGTCGTCCACCAGGTGAACGTGTCGATCCCGTCGAGATCCGCCATCGGATGATCCTCGCGGAAGCGGAACTTCTTGATCACGTTCACGATCACGGCGCTCTCCGTGCAGACGCTCCTGATGTTCTCCACGGGCGTGATCGGGTCCTTGAGGTGGAGGAGCAGGTCGCCGCAGAAGACGAAGTCGAAGGTGCCGAGCCGCTCGGGCGAGAGGTCGTACGCCGACAGGATCACGCGCTCCACCTTCGAGCCGAGCGCCTCCTTCGCGAGCGCGAACCGGGTCGCCTTGGTCTCGTCCATCTGCTTGTCGTGGTCGGCGCGCAGCGACGCGGGCCAGTCGAGGTCCTCGGGGCTGTCGATGTCGATCGCGGTGACCGACTCCGCCCCGCGGCGCTCCATCTCGAACGCCCAGTAGCCGTCCATCGTGGCCACGTCGAGGCAGCGCTTGCCGCTCAGGTCGTCGGGCAGCGGGTAGCGGTCGAGCACCGGACGGTGGTCGAACATCCCCTTCGTGACCACGCCGTCCCCGAGCTCGAGCGTGTGGTACCAGGGATAGCGCTCGACCTCGGCCGCGAGGTCCTTGTTCTCTGTTGGAGATGACACGGCGCGCGATCCTACATACGCGTCAAGCGGGCTGCGGCGTCTTGGCCCGTCCGCGCAGGTAGCCGAGCACCTCGCGGATCAGCGCACGCTCGGTCAGCCAGGTCGCCACGACGGTGACCGCGGCGTACAGCACGAGCTCCGCGACGGCCAGCCCGAGCGTGCGCTCTCCCCCGCCCTCGACGAGCCGCATCGCCAGCACCGCGGCCACCGCCGGAACGCTCGGGGCGATCGCGCGGACGGTGTGGCGCAGCATCTGGAAGCCCGAGAAGAGCCGCGTCAGGAAGTACGCGCGCACGCACAGGTCCACGATCAGCACGCACGCCATCCCGATCCCATAGCCCGTCAGGCCGTCGCTGAACATCAGCGGCACTGCAACGGCCGCGAACGTGACGAGCTGCAGCCCGAGGTTCACCGCGAGCGGCTTCGTGTTGCCGGTCGCGAGGAAGAACGCCATCCAGTTGAAGGCGATCTGCGACAGCGCCGCCATCGCGCCGAAGAGCTGGAGCAGGCCCACCGCGATGTCCCACTTCGCCCCGAACACGTACTCCACCAGGTCGGGCGCGAACAGGACGAGCGCGAGGCCGAACGGCATGCCCCACATCAGTGCCAGCCGGTTCGACTTCACGAACGCCTCGAACAGGAGGTCGGTCCTGTCACGCACCGCGCAGATCGCCGGGTACACGGTCTGGGTCACGATCTGGTCCACGCGCTCGGCGAAGCGCCCGACCTGCGCCGCGAGGCCGATCGCCCCGATGCCGGCGAGCCCGACCGTGTCCTCTCCGACGATGATCGCCAGCTGGACCATCGCCACCCCGCTCGCCGACGCGAGCACGATCGGCCACGAGAACGAGAAGTACTCGCCGAACAGCCGCCGCTCGAACCGCCAGCGCAGCGGGTACGGGCAAGCGACGAGCGCGACGATGCCGGAGGCCCAGATACCCACCACGCCCCCGATGATCAGACTCCAGTAGCCCGCGCCGGCGGCGCCCAGGATCGCCGTTACCACGAGCCCCACGACCGGATCGATCGAGTGCAGCGCGCGCTGGCGCGCGAACCGCATCTCGCGATAGAAGATCCATAGCGGCGACTGAAGCGCGGACCCGATCACCGCGAGCGACAGGACCATGCCGGGGACGACGATCTCGGGCCGGCCGTACAGCTCGGCGAAGAGCGGCAGGGTCGCGAGGGAAATCAGGAAGAACCCCAGCCGCCAGACGAGGTTGATCGTGAACGCCTTCTGGAACGCGGCCTCCTGGTCGCGCTCGGCCTGCTGCACGAACTTGTCGCTCAGCCCGACGTCGAGCAGGAAGATCAGCGCCGTGGCTGAGAAGAAGATGACGCCCCAGAGGCCGAACTCCGACGCGGTCAGGAGCGCCGCGATGATGAGCTGCCGGAGCAGCCCGAGGCCGGCGAGTCCGACGCTGAACGCCGCGTTGATGATCGTGCCGCGCGCCGTGTGCTCGCGGAGGCTGCGGTCGCCGAGGGCGATGCGCTCCTCGATCGCCGCTCGATCCGGGGCGGGCGCCGACTGGTCGGGCATGCGGCGAGCTTAAGGCGCGCCGGAGCGCTAGCGCCTGGTGCGTCTCCGCGCCGCCCGCCGCAGCGCGGTCCCCGCGCCGGTGAGCGCCGCGCCGGCCGCCGCGACCGCGCCCGCGGCGAGGCCCGTGAACGGCAGCTCGCCGCCACCGCCGCCGCCCGAGCCGCCGCCGGATGCGCCGCCGCCCGAGGCGCCGCCGCCCGAGGACCCGCCGCCGGAGCCGCCACCCGAGCCGCCGCCCGCGCCGCCGTCACCCGTGCCGCCGCCCTCGGCGGCGCCGGCCTCGCCCTGCACCTCGGCGCCGTCGACCAGCGTGCCGCCGGGACTGAAGCCCGGCCCGTCGCCGCCGGGATCGCCGCCATCGCCGCGGTTGCCGGGCGTAGTCAGGTCGGGCTGCGTGCCGCCGCCGCCGGGCTGCCCCGGCGCGCTGAAGCTCAGGTCGTCGACCTCGGCGGCGCCGAGCAGCAGTGCTCCTGCCGCCGTGATCTTCGTCAGCCCCCCGTAGTCGGCGACCTCGGGTCGCGCGTAGCGCCCATGCAATCCGTGCATCTCTACACCATTAAAGCTGGATATCACCCGCGATGCGGCAATCCGCGCTGGTGGCGCGTATCCCCCGGGGTGTGTTCCAATAAGCGGCTGGATGGCGAGCGCCGCTGTGACTTCGGATTCGGAGACATCGAGCAGCGGCGCGGGGGCGCCGCCGCCTCCGCTCGTTCTCAGCGGGATCGTGAAGCGCTGGCCGGGCGTTCCGGTCGTGCTCGAGGGCGTGGATCTGACGCTGGCGGCCGGCAGCGCCATCGCGATCGTCGGCCGCAACGGCACCGGCAAGACCACGCTGCTGCGCATCGGGGTCGGCCTCATCGCGCCCGAGGAGGGCAGCGTCAGGCTCGCGGGTCTCGACCCCGAGCGCGATCGCACGGAGTTCCAGCGCAATGCCGGGTTCGTCTCTGCGGGCAACAGCGGGCTCTACGCGCGACTCTCGGTGCGCCATCACCTGGATCTGTGGGCGCGGCTCGCCCTGATCCCGCGCGCGGAGCGCCGGGAGGCGACCGAGCGCGTGACGAGCCACTTCGCGCTCGAGGAGCTGCTCGGCCGGCGCGTGGACCGCATGTCCATGGGCCAGCGCCAGCGCCTGCGTCTGGCACTCGGGTTCCTGCACGGGCCGAGGGTGGTCTTCCTCGACGAGCCGACCACGAGCCTCGACGACGAGGGGATCGCGCTGCTCGGCGCGGCCATCGAGTCGCTCAAGGCCGCCGGCGGGGCGGCGATCGCCTGCCTGCCGGCCCACTGGGAGCAGATCCCCGGGATCGACTCGGCCCACGTGCTGGTGAACGGGCGGCTGGAGGCGACATGAGGCACGCGGCGGCACTGGCGAGCGCCGCGGGCGCGATCTGCAAGCGCGACCTGCTGATCTTCGCGAGCTACCGCACGCGCTTCTTCACGACGTTCTTCACGACGGCCGTGAGCGTCACGCTCTTCTACTACGTCTCGCGGCTCGTCTCCTCGCCGCGCTTCGGCTCGGCCGACGACTACTACGCCTTCGTGGTCGTCGGGATCGTGATCTTCACCGTGCTCACCTCGACGCTGATCACGCCCGTCGCCACGCTGAGGGCCGAGCTCCAGGCGGGAACCTTCGAGCGGATGGTGCTCTCGCCGTTCGGCCCGGTCCGGTCGATCGCCTCGCTGCTGCTCTTCCCGCTCCTGCTCGCCTTCGCGATGGCGCTCCTCACCCTCGCCTACGCGGGCCTGGTCTTCAGCCTCAACGTGCGCTGGTCCACCGCCGTCCTGGCCCTGCCGGTCGGCCTGCTCGGCGCCGTCGCGTTCGCGCCGTTCGGGCTGCTGCTCACGGCGGCCGTCGTGCTCTTCAAGGGGACCAACGCCGGCGCGACGTTCGTGATGACCGGCGTCACGCTGCTGGCGGGCGTCTACTTCCCGGTCGCGCTGCTGCCCGACTGGATCGAATGGGCCTCGGACGTCCAGCCGTTCACGCCGGCCGTGGACCTCCTGCGGAACGTGCTCGTCGGAACGCCGCTCGCGGAGCCGGCCGGCGCGGCCGTGGCGAAGCTGGTCGGATTCACGGTGGTTCTGCTTCCTTTGTCGATCTTGACCCTGAGGGGGGCCTTGGCGCGTAGCCGCCGAAAGGGAACGATCATCGAGTACTGATGGAAGCCTCGGAACTCAACGACAGGGAGATGCTCGAGTCGCGGCTGCGCGTGCCCGACCACGTCGTGTACCGCGACTTCGGCGACGAGACGGTGGTGCTCAACCTCGACAGCGGCATGTACCACGGCCTCAACGGCACGGCGGCCGTGATGCTCACCGTCGTGGGCGAGAGCGACACCGTCGAGGCCGCGGTGGAGGAGCTCATGGAGAGGTTCGAGCAGCCGCGCGAGGTGATCGAGCCCGACCTGCTGGAGCTGTGCCGCGCCCTGGCCGAGCGCGGGCTCATCGAGCAGTCCGGTGACAGCTCGGGCTGAGCCGCCGCCGCCGCGCTGGTGGGGGCGCGCGTTCGGCCTGGACATCGACCTGTCCTTCGAGGCCCCCGGACTGCCCGAGCTGACCGGAGCGCCGGGCGAGCGGCGCACCCGCGCGGACCTGGTGGCGCCCGAGGAGATCGACGCCGGCTGGCCGGAGACGGGGGTCGAGCGGATGCTGGAGGAGCGCTTCGGCTCGGCCGAGCCCGAGCGGGCGATCGACGCCCACCCGACGGCCGGCTTCCGCCTCTACGCCGAGCACTTCGGGCTCGCGCGGCTGTCGCCGAGCGGAGACCGGATCCTGTGCTCGCCGCCCGACGTGGAGCCCTGGAACTGGCAGCGCTTCCTGGTCGGCCGGATCCTGCCGTGGGCCGCGGTGCTGCGCGGGCTCGAGGCGTTCCACGCGAGCGCGGTGGCGGTCGGCGGGCGGGCGTTCGCGTTCGTCGGCCCGACCGGCGCCGGCAAGACCTCGCTCGCGATCCAGCTCGTAGCGCGCGGCGCGCGCTTCCTCACCGACGACGTGCTCGCGCTCGAGCGCGGCGGGGGCGGCTTGGTCGCGCACCCCGGCGCCGCGATCGCCAGCGTCCGCCCGTCCGAGCGCGAGGCCATCCCCGCCGCGACGTGGGACGGCCTGGGCGCCGAGCTCGGCCACAGTGGCAAGACCTACCTCGCGCTCGAGCGCGCCGAGGCCGCCCCGCTCGGCGCTGTCTACTTCCTGCGCGCGGGCAGCGCGAGCGGCCCGGCGATCGAGCCGGTCGAGCGACCGGACCCGCGGATGCTGCTGGCCAGCACGTTCGTGCTCGGCGTGCGCACGCCGGAGCGGCTGCGCAACCAGCTCGACGTCTGCGCCGCGCTGGTGCGCGATGTGCCGCTGTTCTGGCTCGGCATCGACCCGGCCGCGGGATCGCGGCGGCTGGCCGAGGCGGTCGACGCGCACATGCGAGGCGTCCGCGGGAACGCGATGATGCGCGCGTGATCGGCATGTCCGACCTCGCGACCACGACGCGGCTCTCGGCCCCCGAGAAGGCGGCCCTGGCGGCCGAGGTGCTCGCGGCCTACGTGCACGGGCGCTGGCACCTGCGGCGGCAGGGCGTGCGCGAGGCCGTGGCCGCGCAGCGCGCCGTGACCGTGCGGCCCGCGGCGACCGACGACACGGTGGCCGCCGGGCGCCGTCTCGGCCGGGTGGTGCGGCGCTCGCTGGCGGTCGTGCCGGCCGACACCCGCTGCCTGGCGCAGTCGCTCACGCTCACGCGGATGCTGGCGCGGCGCGGGATCGACTCGCGGCTCGTGATCGGAGTGCGGCCCGGGGAGCGCTTCGCGGCGCACGCGTGGGTGGAGCACGAGGGCGTCCCGCTCCTGCCGCCGGGCACGAGCGGGTTCGAGGAGATCGTGACGCTCTGACCGCGCGCGCCTTCGCGGGGACGTACGCACCGCACGGCGACGCGCGCGCATCCGCGCTCGAACGCGCGCTGGCGGCCGACGGCGAGGCGGAGCGCACCGATCGCGGCGCGCTGAGCGTCGCCTGGACGCCGCGCGGCGCGCGACCGCCGGCCGGCGAGGCCTCCGCCGGCGGGGTGCTCTGCGTGGTCGACGGGCGCCCGCGCACGGAGCGGCTCGCGGCCGACCTGGGCCTCGACCCCGCGACGCCGCCCGGCCGCGCGATCGCCGAGGGCTACGCGCTGATCGGAGGCTCCCTGCTCAAGCGCCTCCGCGGCGAGTTCGCCCTGCTCGTGTGGAGCGAGGCCGAGCAGCGCGGCCTGCTCGCCCGCGACGGCGGCGCCACGCGGCCGCTGTTCCTGGCCGCCCGCGGCGACGCGCTCCACTTCGCGTCGGAGGTGCGCAACCTGCTGCCCCTCCTGCCCGGCCGGCCCGCGCCGGACGCGGTCGCGATGGCGCACTGGCTCGCCCGCGCCGCCGCACCGGACGAGCGCACGCTCTTCGACGGCATCGTGCGACTGGCGCCCGGCGCCGCGGTCAGGCTGGGCCCGGGCCGCTGGACGCCGTTCCGCTTCTGGGAGCCGCGGCCCGCGCCGCCTCTCGAGCTGGGGCCGGAGGATGCCGCCGCGGCGCTGCGCGAGGCGCTGGGCGCCGCCGTGGATCGCTCGCTCAGGGGCGCGCGCAGCCCGGGAGTGATGCTGAGCGGCGGGCTCGACTCGGCCGTGGTCGCGGCGGTGGCCGCCCCCGCGGCGGGCTCGCTCACCGCCCACTCGGGCGTCTTCCCGCAGGCGCCCGAGGTCGACGAGTCCGCGCGCATCCGGCGGGTGCGCGACTGGCTCGGCCTGGAGGGCGTGGAGGCCGAGCTGGGCTCCGGCAGCGCGCTCGAGGCCGCGGACGAGTTCACGCGCGAGTGGCATCTGCCCTCCCCCTCCCCGAACCGCTTCGTGTGGAAGCCGCTGCTGGCCGGCGCGGCGGCCGGCGGGACCGATGTGCTGCTCGACGGCGAGGGCGGCGACGAGCTGTTCGGCTGCGCGCGCTATCTGGTGGCCGACCGCCTCCGCGGCGGGCGCCTGCTCGCCGCCGCCCGCACAGCGCGGCGCCTGCCCGGCATGGGCGCCGACCCGCGCCCGCGCTGGATCGGCCGCGCGCTCGCCGTCTACGGCGCTCGCGGGGCGCTGCCGCCGGCGCTGCACGAGCGGCTGCGCGGCGCCCGGGGCAGCGCGGGCGGCCCCGGCTGGCTGGCGGCGCCCGTCGCGGACGACCGCTGGGCCTGGAAGAGCCGCCGCGGCCCGCGCTGGTGGGCCCATCTCGCGAGCATGCTCGCCGGCGACCGCCTGGGCGCCGCCGACCATCAGCGCCGTGAGGCCGCGATGCACGGCCTGGAGCTGCGCCATCCCCTCCGCGACCCGGAGCTGGCCGGCCTCGTACTGCGCCTGCCACCCGAGCTGGGCTTCGATCCCCACGTGGACCGGCCCCTCGTCCGGCGGGCGCTGGCGCGGGAGCTCCCGGCCGACGTCCTGGGCCCGGCCCGCAAGCCGTTCTTCAACGTCCTGCTGGAGACCGCGCTCGCAGGCCCCGACCGCGAGCGCCTGCGCGAGCTCCTCGGCGACCCACGGCCGGAGCTCGCGGCGCTCGTGCGCACCGGCGCCCTGAGGGACCTGCTCGAGGATCCGCGCGGGCCCGCCGCGCTCGACCTCTGGCGGCTCGCCACGCTCGAGCTGTGGTTGCGGCGCGCCGTTGTCGGTTGAAGCCTTTGGCGCGAGGGCCTATATTCCGCAACTCGTGGGGGCACGCCGCGTTGGGGGCCCTGTGAACAGAATGGACTCGGAGCCGTATTAGGTTCCAAGCACAAAGGGCGTTTGGGTTGAGGCAATCCGGGCGAACCTGAGTGGGGGTAAGCAAGGAGGGGGTGCATATGAGCTACGAGAAGCCGAAGGTCTCGGACTACGGGACGCTCGGGACGCTGACGGCCGGCACGCAGGACGGACAGTTCACCGACCGGGACTTCCCGGTCAACACGCCGCGCGACGAGATCACCTTCTCCTAGAGGGCCGGTACGGCCGGTGAGCCGGTCGCGACATGACGTTTCCGAGGCCGCTCTCGAAGCGGTCTTCCTGCTGGCGGGCGGTGAGGAGCGCCGTGCGCAGCTCCGGGATCGTGCGCGCGCGGCTGTCGCCGGAGCCGACTTCCACCAGCTCGCCCTCGGCCTGCAGCGGCGGCGGCTGCTGCCGCTGATCGGGTCGCGCGTCCTCGAGGCCGCCGGCGATCTGTGCCCGCCCGAGTTCGCGGCGACCGTCGAGGCGGCGCGCCGCGAGGCGCGGGCGCGCGGGCTGTCCGTCGAGGCGGCTACGCGCCAAGCCGCCGAGCGGCTCGGCGAGGCGGGCATACGCGCCCTGCCGTTGAAGGGCCCCCTGCTGGCCGAGGAGGCCCACGGCGACGTCGGACTGCGCGACACGAGCGACGTCGACCTGCTCGTACCGCGCGAGCGCCTGGCGGAGGCGGCCGAGCTGCTGGCCGGCGAGCCGTTCGGCGAGCCGCAGGACCCGCTGCGCGGCAACGGGCTGCCCGACCTGCATCTCGCGCTGCGCAGCCAGCGACGCCCGTCGATCGAGATCCACTGGCGCGTGCACTGGTACGAGGAGGCGTTCTCGGCCGACATGCTGGCGCGCGCCCGTCCCGGCCCCGACGGGCTGCTGCGCGCCGTGCCGGATGACCTGCTCGCCTCGCTCCTCCTGTACTACGCGCGCGACGGCTTCCACGGCGTCCGCCTGGCCGCGGACATAGCGGCATGGTGGGACCGGCACGGCCACGCCCTGCCGCCGCGGCCGCTCGAGGGCCACGCGCGCCGCTACCCGGAGCTGCGCCCGGCGCTCACCGCCTCCGCCGCCGTGATCGAGGGCGTGACCGGGATCGCCGCCACCGAGTGGCTCGGGTCGTGCGCGGTGCGCGGGCGGCGCGTGGAGCTGGCCGAGCGGCTCGCCGACTGGCGGCAGGCGGGCGACCGCGACCAGGTGGCGGCGAACATGTCGCTGGTCGACGGGCTGCTGGGACCGAGCGGCGCGGGGCGCGCCTTCGTGCGCAGGGAGCTCCTGCCGCCCTCGGGCTCGCCGGTCACGCACGCCGCGAAGGTCGGCGCCCGCTGCGCGATCGCGCTGTGGCGGGTGAGGCGCGGGCGGCTCTGGGCGCCGCCGCCCATGGCCGCCTAGCGGGCCGGAGCCGGGTCTATGCTGCGCGCGTGGCGTTCTCGAGTCGCGGCCGCCCGAACGTAACCCGACTGGCCCGCCGCGGGAAAGTCGACGACCTGCGCGCCGCGCTTCGGTACGGCGAGGACGGCGCGGCGCCCGGTTCGGCGGCCGCCGTGCGGGTCGAGGCGGCCGAGGCGCTGGCCGGATTCGACGGCGCGACCGTGGCCGGCGACCTGGCGGAGGCGCTGCGCGACCCGGCGCCCGAGGTGCGGCTCGCGGCGATCGGCTCGCTCGAGGCCGTCGGGGTCCAGGACGCCGAGCAGGTGGATCGCCTGACCGACTGCGTCGTGGCGCGCGGCGAGCGCGCACCCGAGCTGGCGGCCCGGGCGCTCAAGCTGATCGTGGCGTCGGTGCCCGAGGGCGGGGCGGAGCTGCTGGCGGACCGGCTGCTCGAACCCTCCGTTCCGGAGCCCGACGAGGGCCACCGCGCCTCGCTCGACCTGCTGCTGACCGCCGACAGCCAGGCCGACGTGGCGCGCGGGGCGATCGTGGACGCGCTGATCTGGCGGCTCGAGCACGGGGCCGACGAGGTGGCCGAGCGCCGCGCCGAGGTGCTGCTGGCCTGGCTCGGCGAGACGGCCCGCGACCGCGTGCTGCACGCGCTCGAGAACGGGACGGTGTCGCCCGCGGTGATGCGGGCCGCGGGACGGCTCGGCGACGCGCGGGCGATCGGCCCGGTGATCGCGGGACTCGGGGACTCCGACTCGCGGATGCGCGAGGCCGCGGCCCACGCCGCCCGGGCGCTCAACCACACCCGCGCCGTGCCGGCGCTGCTGACCGCCACGCAGGACGACGAGCAGGCGGTGCGCGACGCCGCCTCCGATGCGCTCGACCGGATGGGGACCGCGGCGGTGATCGCGGGCCTCGCCGCGGTGGTGGACGCGCAGGGCCTGCTGCAGGGCGGCGGCGAGGATGGGCCGAACGGGGAGCAGCTCGGGGCGCACGTGGCGCAGGCGCTCGAGGAAGGGCTGCCGGCCGACGGCGAAGCCGTCGTGGTTCCCGAGGCGCAGCCGGACGGAAGCGAAGCCGCCGCGGCCCCCGGGGCGCAGCCGGACGGAGTGGAGGCCGCCGCTCCAGCGGTCCCGGCCGACCCGGGCTCCACGCGCGAAGCCACCGCTCCGGCTCCGGCGGCTCCGCCCGCCTACCCCCCGCGCCCGCGCCGTGGCGGCCTGCTCGACCGCCTCTTCGGCACCCGCGACTACTAGAGCCGGCTCAGTCCGGGTCCGGGTCGCTCGTGCAGCCGCGCCCGGGCGGCTGCGCCAGGACCTGGAGCCGGCGCCAGGGGAAGTTGCGCAGCACGCCGCTCGAGTTGGGCGCCTGCCCCTCGAAGATCTCCGGGTACGGGTCGTGACCGAGCGTGACCGGGTCCTCGGCCACGAAGCCGGGGCTGTCGGTCGATACGTCGCGCACGACCATGCCGTAGCGCTGGACCGCGAGCGCGACCGTCAGCGCGTAGCGCGACAGCGGGTGCCTCGGGTCCTGTGCGTAGGCCTTGATGTCGAAGCTCGGCGGGAACCGGAAGCGAGCACCCGACGGGATCGCGGCGCGCGACCGGCGGCGGGCGCCCGGGTCGGTCCGCTGCGCGGGCCAGCACCAGCCGTCACGGGCGCGGCTCGCGACCGTGATGAAGTCGACGGCGTGGTCGATCACGCCGCGCCGCAGCTCCTCGGCCCGCTGGATCCCGGCCATCAGCATGATCGAGCTGCCCGAGCCTCCGAGGAGGCGGCCCGGCGGGTCCACGAAGTGGCCCTCGTTGCGGGAGAGCTGCGTCATCCGGCCGCCGTAGCGACTCCGCCAGACGCCCGTGAGCGGGTCGCGCACGAGACCCCAGAAGTCCCAGTAGGTGTCGGTCGACGGCTGCCACAGCGTGAGGTTCTGATCGTTCCCCAGGCCGGGTTGCGCGTACGGGGGCAGCGGCACCGCCTCCCACATCGCCTGGAGGTCCCTCGGAAGGTCCGGCGGCCCCTCCACGCGCACGGTGGGCTGATCCCGGCCCACCACGTAGATCGGAATGCCGTACCACGAGGAGCTCCCCACGTTCCCCCCGCGCGGCGAGTTCTTGATCTGTGAGCGCAGCTCGTCGACCATCGCCTTCGAGTCGCGCGAGATCGGCGCGTTCTTCTTGAGCCTGGCGTTGCGCCACCCGGTGGGCGAGAACGGCTGCCCGACGATCGTGACCGAGTCGACCGTCGCCGCACGCTCGCACGTGAGGGCCTGGTAGGGGTTGGCGAGCCGGACCGACACGTTGTGCGCGCCGGCCGGGATCGACAGCACCCCGCCGCCCTCGAAGTAGCCGCCGGTGCTGACCGGCGTGGTGAGCCGGTCGATCCCGTCGATCGCCACGACGACGGCCGGCGGGCCGAGGCAGTCGTCGCCGCGGGCGCGTACGAGCAGGTGGGTGGACGACTGCGGCGTGACGACCGTGCCGAGCGCGGTGGCACCGGCGATGCGCGTGGCCGCGCCGCCCGACGCCCCGCCGTCGAGATGGATCTCCCCGCCGCTCAGCGTCTCGCCCTCGAGCGTGGCGTCGGCGGCGTGCGCGGACGCGGGCGCGAGGGCCGCGATCAGGACAGCCAGGGTCGACAGTGCGCGTCGCAGGCGAGGGATTATGAAGGTGCCGCGGGCTACCGGTCCGGATCGATCACGTTGCGCGGGTCCGGCCTGCCCTCCGGCGGCGCCTGGCTGTAGTCGCCGAAGGGACCGTCGCGCTCCGCGATCGCCGCGCCCACGCCCTCGGCCTCCGCCAGCTCGATCCAGCTCTTGGCGTCGGGCGTGTTGCGCATGAGCCCGTCGAGTATCGGCCCGAGCACCTGGGTCGAGCCCACGCCCATGTTGTCGTACGCGTGGTTCACCACGAGCTTCATCGCGGCGAGCTGCGAGAGCGGCACGGACGCGAGCCGCTCCGCGAGCGCGCCCACCTCGTCCTCGAGCCGCTCGAACGGGACCGAGACGTTGATCAGCCCGATCTCCGCCGCCTCCCGGCCGGACAGCGGCTGGCCGGTCAGCGCGTGCCACTTCACCCGTGCCAGGCCCAGCCGGTAGATCCACATGCCCGTCAGGTAGCAGCCCCACATGCGCGCGTACGGGGTCCCGATGCGCGCGTCGTCGGAGGCCACCACAAGGTCGGCGCACAGCGCGAGGTCGCTGCCGCCGCCGACGCACCAGCCGTGCACCTGCGCGATCACCGGCTTGGGCGAGCGCCAGATCGACATGAACTTCGGTACCGGACCGCTCGCCGCCGAGGTGCCGAGCATGAAGTCCTTGCCGGGATCCCACTCGCCGCCCGTGGTGAGCGCCTCGTCCCAGTGGTGGAAGCCCTCTCCGAAGTCGAAGCCGGCGCAGAACGCACGCCCCGCCCCGCGCAGGACGATCACCTTGACCGCCTGGTCGCGCACGGCGCCGTGCACAGCGTGCTCCAGCTCGTCGGGCATCGGCGGGACGATCGTGTTGAGGCGCTCCGGCCGGTTGAAGGTGATCGTCGCTACCGCGTCATCCACGCGGTACAGCAGGGTCTCGTAGTCCATGGCCGACCTTTCGCCGCCGGCGGCCGGATTCCCGCGCCCCGCACGGGCCGCTCACCGCGCGCACACCCCCTCGATCCACCAAGACTCCGTCCGGGCGAGCTGCGTGCGGCCCGGCTTGCCCTCGAGCGCGTCGGGCGGGGGATCGATCGGATATCGCTTCAGGAGACGGGCGCGCAATATCGCGCCCGGCAGGCGGGGCCTGGGCGTCACCTCCGTCAGGTGCCGGTCGAGCGTCCACGCGACCGGCGGCACCATGAGGTAGCTGGCGGTGATCGCGCCGCACTCCTCGAGACGGCGCTCGCCGCCCGCACGGGCGATCGCGGAGTCGAGCTCCCAGGTGATGTCGTCGTGGCGCTCGGCGGAGTCCCTCACCGGCGGCCAGTCGGTGCTTCCCGCCCGGACGAGGGCGACAGCCGCCACGAGCGACAGGAGAGCCGCGACGGCGATCCGCGCCCGCGAGCGCGTGCCCGTGGCCACCAGGCTTCCGAGCGCCCAGGCAAGGCCCACCCCCGCGACCACGTACGCGATCGCGACGGGCGGCAGGAGATAGCGCTCGATCCCGGAGAACCCGAGCTCGGTCATGACCGCCACCAGCGCGAGCCACGCCATACCCAGCGCGGCCAGGCCCGCGACGGGTCTCACCGCCGTTTGCGGCACCGCACGGAGCGCCAACGCGACGATGCCTGCGACGATCCCGAGATACACCACGGCGGGCGTGAGCTCGGCGGCGTTGCGCGTGACCTCGAACGCTGGCCGTGCGGCGTTCGAGGGCGCGTCCGGCCCGACCGCCTGCGCGCGCTCCGCACCGCGCCATAGGCTTCCCGACCCCCACAACTCGGGGAGAAGCCAGAGGGCTGGGACAAGAGCGAGGCCCGCCGCCAGCCAGCGCAGCCGGCGCGGGTCTCCGATCAAGAGCCACAGGGCGTAGAGCGCGAGAAAGGGCCAGGCCTCCGGCCGAAGCAGCCCGGCGGCGACGGCCCACGCGAGCGCCTGCCCGTGCCGGTGGGCCAGGTGGCGTTCCACGGCAGCGAGGACGCAGAGCACCAGCATGGCCTCGGAGTTGCCGAGGAGCGTCACCTGCCAGAGCTCCGCGAACGAGAGCAGCAACAGGCCCGCCAGCACGGCCCCGAGCCGGCCCGCGAGGCGGAGCCCGATCAACGCCGCCGCGACCACCGCGCCGAAGTGCGCCGCTCGCGCCACGACCAGCCACAGGTAGGGAGCGGCATCGCCGAACAGCGCGAGCGGTGTGGTGAGCAGAACCGGCAGCGGCTTCCATGAGGGCCCCATCTCGGTCGTCAGGTCGAGCCGCAGGACCTCCCGGCCCCAGATCAGCCACGACCACGGGTCATACGACGGCGCCGCCGGGATCGCCAGCGTCAGCGCGCCCAGGAGGAGGCAGAGAAGGACCAGGGCGGCGGGTGCGCGCCTCATCACGGCGCACCGTACTGGGCGCCCTCGCCGCCTAGCGCCGGATCTTGAAGCGCCGGCTCGCGACGAACGGGCGGGGCGACGCTCCGCGCGCGCTGACCCAGACGGAGACGGTTGGCTTGCGGCCGCTCGCGAGCGCCTCGCGCACGGCCTTCGCGCCGGCCTCGCCGAAGTCCAGCTTGACGCGCGCCTTGCGACGCGCCTTGAGCCGGCGGCTCTTGTCACCGCCGGCGATCGCGCGCTCGTCCCCGCCGGGGAATGCGATCCCGCTCGCTCGCACCTTGCAGCTCTGGTTGCAGCGGACGGTGGCCAGCAGGTCGCCGTCCGCGTCGATCTCGGGCAGAGGATCCGCGTATATGTCGAGGTCTGGAGGCGGCGGCAGGGCACGCAAGGCCGGGTCGTAGCGCACGGCCGCACGGATCTCACCGCCGCCGAGCTGGTCGCCCGCCGGGCCCTCCTGCCACACGACGACCGCCTGACCGAGGTCGTTCACGGCCGTGCGCAGGGTGCCGCGGTACGAGGGCGCCACCACCGTCTCGGAGCCGAATGCGGTCAGCGGGAAGGCCCGCTCGCGCACCACGATCTCGGTGGCGCGGTCCGCATCGCGCGGGCGCTCCCAGGCGGCGAGCACGTCGCCGCGCAGGTTCATCGACCCGGTGGGGCGGCCGCGCGTGGGTCCGGGGTCGAGCGCCGAGTCGTCGACCGTGCCGTCGGGGGCGATCGTGATCACGCGCGCCTCGTGGTCGTCGCCCGACTGCGGCAGCCGGTCGATCAGGAACGTGAGCGCGCCGCGCGGGTCGAAGAACAGGTCAGTCACTATTCCCTCGGCGTCCAGCACGCGCGGCTCGCTCCAACCGCCGAGCGGCGAGCGGGCCACGTAGCGCGCGCGGCTCTCAGGCCCGGCCCCCAGATAGGCGGTCGCGCTCGTGACGGCGACGCCGCCGGCGGAGTCGACCGCAAGCGACACGTCCGAGCCGTACAGCCCGAGGGCCTCCGCGGGCCCGAACGAGCCGCCCGGCGCGCGGTAGGAGACGCTCAGCTCGACGCCGTGGCTCATCACGACGGCCGCGGCGCCGGCGGCGTTGATGTCCACCGCCAGCGGCCCGTTCGACGGGTCGCCGAGGTGCTGCGGGGCGCCGAAGCGGCCGCCCGGCTTGCGCGTGGCGGCGAAGCTCGACGCGAACCCGTCGTGCCCGTACGGATCGGCCCATTCCGCCCAGGTGACGACCGCGCCGCCGGCATCGTCGAGCCCGAAGCGCACGGAGTTGCCCGGGTGCGCGTCCTGGACGAGCGTCTGGACGTCCCCGATCGCCTCGCCCGGCATCGCGCTGCCCACCCGAAGCGGCACCGGAGCCGACTCCCGGGTGAGCCCGAGGATCACCGCGGTCGCCTCCCCGTGCGGGGTGATCTCGAGCGCCCTGATGCCGCCCACGTCCGGGTCGAGACGCCGCACCGGCCCCCAGCCGGCGCCGGGCCGCCACCAGCGGTACGCGCTCACATAGCGCTCGCCCTGGGGCTCGGCCCAGGCGACCAGCACGTCGCCCGTCGCGTCCATCGCCACGAGCGGAGCCGCCGAGCGCGGCGGTGAGAGCGTCTGCGGCTCGGACCACGCCGGCGCCGCCGGCGCGGACGGCGCGGCGAGCAGTGCGGCCGCGACCACCAGCAACCAGATCCCCCAAATGCGCGACCCCACCGCGTTCAGGGTAACCGAGGTCTACTCGATGCCGAGCCGGTCGAGCAGGGCGTCGTCGCGCCGCCAGCCCTTGCGCACGCGCACCGACAGGTCGAGGTGCACCCGCGCGCCCAAGAGCGCCTCCATCTCCTTGCGCGCGGAGGTCCCGATCGCCCGGACCATCTTGCCGCGCGACCCGATCAGGATCGCCTTCTGCGACTCGGTCTCGGCCCACGCGCGCGCGACGACCACCACGAGCCCGTCCTCGCGCTCCTCGAGCTCGTCGACCTCCACCTCGACCGCGTGCGGGATCTCCTCGCGGGTGCGGGCGAGGACCTGCTCGCGGACCAGCTCGGCGAGCCTCACCTGGACGGGCAGGTCGGTCCGATCCTCCGGCGGGTACATGAACGGGCCCTCCGGCATGAGCGCGACGAGCGCCTCGACCAGCTCCGGCACCCCCGTGCCGCGCAGCGCGCTGAGCGGGAACACCTCGCCCTCGAGCTCGAGCGAGGCCGCGGCCTCGAGCGCGTCGAGGGTCGCGCGCCGGTCGAGCACGTCGACCTTGTTGACCGCGATCACGTGCGGCACACCGGCATTCGCGATCGCCCGGGCGATGAAGCGGTCGCCCGGCCCCACGCCCTGCTGGCCGTTCAGCAGGAGCATCGCCGCGTCCGACTCGCGCAGCTCCTGCTCCATCCGCGCCTGCATCCGCTCGGTGAGCGGGTCGCGCGGGCGCTGCACGCCCGGCAGGTCCACCAGCACGAGCTGCCAGTCGTCGCGCGTGGCGATCCCGCGGATCGCCCGGCGCGTCGTCTGCGGCCGGTTCGAGACGATCGCGACCTTCTCCCCCACGAGCGCGTTCAGCAGCGTGGACTTGCCGACGTTCGGCCGTCCCGCCAGCGCCACGAAGCCGCTGCGGCTCAGCGGAGCCCCTCCATCACGCGGTCCTGCAGCGCCAGCATCTCGCCGCCGTCGGTCTCGTGGTCGTAGCCGCACAGGTGGAGCACCCCGTGCACCACGGCCTCGACCAGGTCCTCGACCTGCTCCGGGCAGACCACGACGTCGCCCAGCTCCCGCGGCCCGGCCACCTCGCCGGGTCCGTCGACCGGGAACGAGAGCACGTCGGTCGGGCGGTCGCGCCCGCGGTGCTCGCGGTTGAGCGCCTGGATCTCCTCCTCGCCGACGAGCGCCACGGCCACGTGGCCGTCGGCGATCCCGCCGGCCGCCAGCGCAGCCGCGACCGCAGGACGCAGGCGCGCGTCCTCGGTCCCGCTGATCTCTATCTCGAGGGAGCCGGCGACCCGCGGATTATGGGACCTCCACGTCCGGGTCGTCCTGGCAGCCCCTGTCCGCGCCGGATGGCTGCTCTATGACCTGGAGCTGATCCCACGGGAAGTTCGCCAGCGCGCCGCCCGGCCGGGCGTTCGGCGGACCGCCGAACAGGCTCCCGTACGGATCCGAGCCGGTCGGCCCCCAGTTCTCGGCGTAGAAGGTCACGAGGCCGGCGCTGTCGCGCGCGACCATGCCGTACTTCTGCACCGCCTTCGCGAGGATCTTCGCGTACGGCGTGATGGGCAGCGCGTCGATGTTCAGGCTGGCCGGCAGCCGGAAGCGCGTGCCCGCCGGTATCGCCTCGGGCGCCCGGCTCGTGAGCTTGCGGTCGGTGCGCTGCGCCGGCCAGCACCAGCCGTCGCGGCCGCGCGGCGCGGTCACGCCGAAGTCGACCGCGTGGTCGATCACGCCGCGGCGGATCTCCTCGATCCGCTGGAGCCCGGCGAGGAAGGCGATCGAGGTGGCCGTGGCGCCGTAGCCCCGGCCGGGACCGATCGGCGGGTCCTCGAAGTGGCCCTCGTGGAGGTGCGCGTTCGTCATCCGGCCGCCGTAGCTCGCGGCCCAGTTGCCGAGCAGGTCCTTGCGGAGCTGCCAGAAGTCCCAGATCGTGTTGGTCGACGGCTGGTACACCGTCAGCTCGGAGTCGGTGCCCGACGCCGGCTGGGCGTCGGCGGGGAGCGGCACGTTGTCCCACTGCGCCTGAAGCGCGGTCCGGTCCTGCGGGTCGTCGACGCGAACCGTCGGCTGGCCGGGCGGCACCACGTAGACCGGCGCCGCGTACGACGATGTGTTCACCCACGTGCCGGCGTTCTCCGGCGAGCTCGGCTTGTCGAGGCTGTCCTGGACCTGGTCCTTCAGCTCGTCGCGGAGGACCGCCGAGTTCGACTTGATCGGCGCGTCGTCGGCCAGCGGCGCGTTGCGCCAGCCGTCGGCGCGGAACGGCGTGGCCACGACCGTCACCTGGTCGATCCAGGCGTTGCGGTCGCACGAGCCGAGCAGGGTGCTCGCCGAGTGGTCGTTCGTGAACGCGATGGAGACGGTGTGCGTGCCGGCCGGGATCGAGATCCGCGTGCCGATCCAGGCCCAGCCGGCCGAGCTGACCGGCCCGGCGTACCACTCCTTCGCGCCGATCTTGACCGAGATCCTCGCGTCGCCCTCGCAGGCGTCGCCGCGCGCGCGGACGAACAGGTGGATCGACGAGCGCGTGGTGGTCACGTCCTTCGTCGCCGCCCCGTTCGACCAGATCAGCTTCGCGGCCCCGCCCGAGGCGGTCGCATCGTTGCCGTTGCCGCCGTTGGCCGCCGGCAGCGACATCGTCTCGGCCTCGAAGGTCACGTCGGCGGGCGCCGCCTCGGCGGCGGGCGCGGCGACGGCGGTCGCGAGCAGCGCAAGTGCCAGCGCCAGTCGCGCGGCACGGCGGTCAGGGGCCCATCGGTCAGTCCACATCCGGATCATCCTCACATCCCTTGTCGGGGTCGGAAGGCTGGGCGAGCGCCTGCAGCTCGTGCCACGGAAAGTCCCTGAACACTCCGGCGCCGTTCGGGTTCGCGCCGCCGAACAGCCCGCCGGAGCCCCAGTAGGGATCCGACCCGGTCGGCGCGGGGTCCTCGGCCCAGAAGCCGAAGCCCTCGCCCTGGTCGCGCGCGACCATCCCGTAGCGCTGGATCGCGCGGGCCACCATCAGGCCGTAGGGGTGCATCGAATGGGTGCTCGCCCAGGCCTCGAGGTCGAAGCTCGCCCGCAGCCGGAAGCGAGCGCCGCCGGGGATCGCGGCGGAGTCCGTCCTGGTGTGGCCCGGGTCGGTCCGGTGCGCGGGCCAGCACCAGCCGTCGCGACCCTTCGAGTTCATCACCGCGAAGTCGATCGCGTGGTCGATCACCCCGCGCTTCAGCTCCTCGATCCGCGGCAGCCCGGCGAGCAGCGAGATCGAGGTGGCCGACGCGCCGTAGCCCCTGCCCGGCGGGTTCTCGTACTGGCCTTCGTGCGACGAGACGTTCTGCATCCGCCCGCCGAACTCCGCGCTCCAGCGCCCGAGCGCGTCCTTCTCCAGCTCGAAGAACTCCCACAGCGTGTTCGTCTCGGGCTGCCAGACCACCAGCGCGCCCTCGCCGGTGGACGGCTGCGCGTCGGGCGGCAGTGGGACGGCGTCCCACTGGTCGCCCATGTACGCGGGCTGCCCGCCGAGCGTCCGCGCCCGCGGCGCGACGGCGACGGTGGGCTGGTCCTTGTTGACCACGTACACGGGCACGCTGTAGCCCTCGGTGGTGGTGACCCAGACGTCGGGCGCGAACGTGCCGTTGGCTCGCGCGACCGGATGGGTGAGCTGCCACTGGACGTCCCCCGCCAGCGCGGCCGAGTTCGGAGCGAGCGGGGCGTCGTCGGAGAGCGGCGCGTTCCTCCACCCGGTCGACGCGAACGGCTGCCCCACCACGCGCACGTGATCGACGTAGACGTTGCGGTCGCAGATCTTCTGAGCCCCGACGAACAAGCTGTGGTCGTTCGTCATGTTGATCGAGACCGTGTGCGATCCGGCCGGGATCGACAGGCGGAAGCCCACCCCGCGGTAGCCGCTCGTGCTGACCGGGCCCGAGTACCGCTCGGCGCCGTCGATCTTGATCAGGACGTTCGGAGCCCCCTGGCAGTCCTCGCCCCGGACGCGGACGAGCAGGTGGGTGGTGGACTGCGGCACGCTCACCGGCTTGGTGGCCGCGCCGTTGTTCCACAGCGCGAGCGTGCGACGGCTCGGCAGGTCGGCGGCGGCGTCGAAGGTGTCCAGGCCGGAGGCCCCGGGAGCGAGCGTCATCGACTCGCCCTCGAACGTCGCGTCGGCTCCCCACGCCGGCGCGGCCGTGGCCCCGAGGGCGAGCATCGCCGCCGCGAGCGCGCCCAGCCGGGCCAGCGGAGCACGGTTCATCGCGGCGCTGTCTCGCAGCCGGACTCGACCGGGGCGAGGGCCTCGAGCTGCGCCCACGGGAAGCGGTCGAGGATCCCGCCCGGCCGGGCGCTCGGATCGGCGTTCCACATGGCCATGTACGCGCCGGGCTCACCCGTCTGGAACTCGTCCTCCGCCCACAGGGTCGGCAGCCCGGTGCTGTCGCGGGCGACCATCCCGTACTTCTGCACCGCCTTCGCGACCATCCGTGCGTACGGGTGCATCGGCATGGCGTCCAGGTCCAGGCCGGCCGGGAGGCGGAATCGCGTGCCCGCCGGGATCGCGTTGGGATCGAGGCTCAGCCCCTCGTCGGTCCGCTGGGCCGGCCAGCAGAACGCCCGTGCGCCGCGCGGCGTGGTGACGCCGAAGTCGATCGCGTGGTCGATCACACCGCGCTGGAGCTCCTTGAGCCGCTGCAGGCCCGCCAGCATCGAGAGCGAGGTCGCGGAGGCCCCGAACTGGTCACCGGCGTCGAGGCTCCCGCCCTCCCAGTGACCCTGGTGCTGGGAGACCTTCGGCATCTTCCCGCCGTAGTAGCCGTGCCAGTTGCCGTTCCCGTCCTTGCCGAGCCCGACGAACTCCCACAGGGTGTCCGTGGAGGGCTGCCACAGGATCAGGGAGCGGTCGCTCTCCTCGGGCGTCGCGGCACTCCCCTGCGACACGCGGGCGTCCGGCGGCAGCGGCACCCCGGTCCACTGCTCCGTCAGCTCGGGTCGCACGTCGGGGATGACGTTGACCTTCGGCTGCTCGAACGGGACGACGTACACCGGCGGCGTCCAGCGGTCGAAGCCGACCCAGGCTCCCGCCCCGGAGCCCGACTGCCGGTCGTCGTCGATCTGGTCGATCAGCTCGCCTCTCAGAGCGGCCGAGTTCGACGCGATGGGCGCGTTGCTCGCCAGCGGGGTGTTGCGCCAGCCGGTGGGCGAGAACGGGCTCGCCACGAGCGACACGGCGTCGACCCAGACGTTGCGGTCGCACACCGGCGCCAGGCTCACGTCGTTGGTGAACGAGACCTTGACCGTGTGGGTTCCCGCCGGGATGGACGCGCGCCGCCCTATCCAGGCGTAGGAGCTGCCGGTGACGGGCGCGGGGCCGGCGGTTCCCTCGTAGACAACCTGGTTGCCGACCTCGACCTTGATGGCCGGATCCCCGTTGCACCAGTCGCCGCGCGTGCGCACGAACACGTGCACCGTCTCGCGCGTGGTGGTCACGGTCTTGGTGGCCGTGCCGTTGGTCTTCAGGCGCAGCGCGCTGTTCAGGTAGGCGCCGCTGCTCGCGGGCTTGTCGCCCACCGTCGCGGGCACGGACATGCTCTCGCCCTCGAACTCGACGTCGTGCGGGCTCGGCACGTGCTCGCCCGCGTGGTGGGCGTACGCCACCGGCGCCGGCAGAACCGCGAGCGCCGTCGCGATCCCCAGGCACAGCCCCCTCGCCCCCCGGCCCCCCAGCCGCATGGAGGGCATTGTGCCACAACGGGCTCTCCGTGTTGATCAGCGCTTAGCGCTATGGCGATCGTACGCTGCGACGATCCGCTGCACGAGCTTGTGACGCACCACGTCCGCGCCGCCGAAGCGCACGAACTCGATCCCCTCGACCTCGCCGAGGATGTCGCCGATCGTGACGAGGCCGGAGCGCTGGTCGCCCGACAGGTCGATCTGGGTGATGTCGCCGGTCACGACCATCTTCGAGTTGAACCCGAGCCGGGTGAGGAACATCTTCATCTGCTCCGGGCTCGTGTTCTG
>DASVVS010000036.1:0-87778 GCA_036386455.1 Thermoleophilaceae bacterium | reverse complement strand
CGAGGCGCCATCCATCCGATACCAGCGCTGGTGGCCCCGACTCGTCTGTCCACCCTCATCAGCGCGGCGATCGTGCTCGTGGCCGCGTGGCTCGCCGGCCGGATCCACATCGAGGCCGGTGTCGCGATCGCGGCCGTCGGGGTGGCCCTCGCCTGTGCGCGCGGGGCGCTCGCGGTTCCGGTCGCCGTGGTGCTCGCGGCCGCGACGGCCGCGCCTCTTCCCGTCGTGGGGGTCTTGGTCGTCCTCGGCCTGGTCTACACACACGGCGCGGTCCTCATCGGCTGGGGCGGCCCGCCGACGAGCGGGCGCATCAACTAGGTGAACATCCGCGCGATCAACCTGCAAGGTCCGTCCCGATCCCGGATTACCGTGCCGTCGCATGGCGAGACGATTCATGAGCTTCATGGGGACTGACGGCAAGGTCCACAATCCCGACGACCCGGACTTCCTCGAGGCCAAGGTCGCCGACCTCGAAGGCACCATCCGGGAACTCGTGGGGGCCGTGGCAGACGCGCAGCAGCGAGTGGCTGAGCTAGACCACGGCGACCTCGGCTGGCCGGGCGATACGTACGACCCGCGCAAGTAGCGGCCGGGGTTGGAGGCACGCCGGAGGTCTGCGGGCGCAACCCGCTCGAACCACAGAGGCGCCGACCGGAATCGAACCGGTGTGAACGGCTTTGCAGGCCGCTGCGTAACCACTCCGCCACGGCGCCGGAGCGCGGCGAAGCGTAGCCGCGCTGCGCGACGGCTGGTGGCGCATTTGCACCGCTCCGGCGTCACCATCGCGCGATGCGGACCTGGACCCGTTCGGCGGCGGCGGTGGCACTTCTCGCGGCAGCGACGCTGACCCCCTCCTCCCCCGCCGCCGCCGCGTGCCGCGAGGCCGACGACGTCGTGCTCGCGAGCAACGCGCACGTGCGCGTCGTGGGCGACTGGATCGAGTGCGACGGCGAGCCCGGCCGCAGCTACTTCGGCGTCTCGGCCGGACTGCGCCCCGACGGTCCGATGCACAGCCTCGACTACCTGGGCGACGACGCCGTCGAGATCCATTCGCTGCGGGTGCGCGGCCGGTACGTGGCCTACGTCTCCGACTGGCAGGAAGGCGAGGAGGAGGCGGCGGAGTTCAGCCTGATCAACGCGCGCACGGGCGCGATCCACCGGCTCGACTTCACGAGCTACGCGACCGCGAACGCGTTCGGCTCGTTCGTGCTCAAGCCGAACGGCTCGACGGCGTGGATCGTGACCGACGTGACGGCCGCCGGCGACGAGCCGCGGATCCATGTGAAGCGCTGCCCGCGCGCGAGCTGCCTGCGCACGCGCGCCCAGCGGCCGGCGACGGTCGATTCCGGACGGCGCATCCGGATGAGCTCGCTGCGGCTGCGCGGCTCGACGATCTCGTGGCTCGACGGCGACACTCGCAGGCGCTCGACGCTCCGCTGACCACCGCGATTCAAGACCGACGGCGCCCGGGCCGAGGTCTATACTCGCCCCGCCTGCGGATGTAGCTCAGCTGGCTAGAGCGTCGCCTTGCCATGGCGAAGGTCGTGGGTTCGAATCCCATCATCCGCTCCTCGCAGAGCCCGCCCCGTGGCGGGCTCTTTGCGTTTCGTGATCCCTTTGGGGGGCTGTAGCGCCGCAAAGGGATCACGATCGCCGCGCCCCCTAGCGGTTCCGGTCCAGCTCCTCGTTCACGAGCTCGTCGGCACGCTTGTTGTGCTCGCGGCGCACGTCGCGCACCGCCCACTGGTCGAACTCGCGCAGCGCGCGCATGGTCTCGAGGAAGAGCGGCTTGAGGCCGGCGTGCTTGACCTTGTACTGCCCGCCGATCTGGCGGGCGATGAGCTGCGAGTCGTTCACGACCTCCACGGCGGTGGCCCCCAGCTCGCGCGCCAGCTCCAGTCCGAGCTGCACGGCGCGGTACTCGGCCACGTTGTTGGTGGTCTCGCCGATGTAGCGGCTGCGCTCGGCGAGCGGGTCGCCATCTGGCGAGGAGGCCACGGCCGCCACGGCGGACGGCCCCGGGTTCCCGCGCGACCCGCCGTCCACGTGGACGACGACCTTCTCGATCGCCACGGCCGCGCTACTCGCCGTGCAGACGCGGGAACGAGCCGGTGGGGCGGCGCTGGCGGCGGTCGCGGATCTCGCGCCGCTCGTCGGGCCCGGTGTTGCCGGACTCCCTGCGCCGGTCGCGCCCCTGGCGCCGGTCGACGATGACCTCCACGTCGGGGTCGTCCTTGTAGTAGTCGACCATCTTCTGGAAGAGCTCGCCCTCGAGCTCCGCCGGGATCACGCAGTAGATCGTCATCCCTGCGAGCGTATCCCGATCTCGAGCGCTCCGTCGGCCGAGGCGCTCACGTTCCACTCCTTGGCCCAGTCGTCGAGCTCGTCGAGCTCCTCCCCCTTGCCGACCAGGGTGACCGGATCGTGCTCGGTCCCGAGGTCGACGCGGTAGTGGTACCAGGACAGCTCCCAGGCGACGACGATCGAGACCTCGCTGGGCGAGGAATCCAGCGGCGTGGCGGTGACCCACGGCTCCCCCAGGCTGCGCGCGATCCCGGCGATCGTGCGCCGGTGCTCGGTCCCGTTGAAGACCTCGATCGCGCGCTCGACCTTCACCTGCGCGTTGGTCGGCACGGCGCGCACGTGGCGCGGGTCCTTCGGCCGCGAGGGCGGCGGCGGCACGTACTCGACCGGCTGGGGCTCGGGCGGCGCCACGAACTCGTCCGCGGCGGGCGGCGGCACGTCGTCGAGCGGCTCCGCGTAGCCGTCCGCCCCACCGAGCGCCGGGTCCGGCGCGGCGGCCGCGGGCCCGGCCGGAGCGCTCCGCCGCCGCAGGCGCCCGAACAGCGAGCGGCGCGGCTCGCGCCTGAGCGTGGACGCCGGCGTCTCCCCGTGAGCGGACTCGCGGATCCAGCCCTCGGCGTACGCGCGGTCGGTGCACAGGTCGCAGACCAGCATCCGCTGGCCGCCCGGCGCGAGGTACGGCTCGGTGCGCTCGCCCTTCAGGATCGTGCGCCCGCAGACGTCGCAGGCCACGTCCTCGTGGACCGGTCGGAGTTCCTTTCTCATGGCCGCGCCCGATGCTAACGCGCCGGGGAAGCCGCCCGCAGGGCTTCTTGCAGGGCCTTGGCGCCGGCGCGTTCGGCCCTCAGGCCTTGACCGCCTCGGCGTCCTCCTTGGCCGCGTCGATCACCTTCTGGGCGAGGTGCGCGGGCACCTCCTCGTAGCGGGCGAACTCCATCGTGTAGTCGCCCTGGCCCCCGGTGATCGAGCGCAGGTCCGGCGCGTAGCTGACCATCTCGGCCATCGGCACCTCGGCCTTCACGGCGGTCATGCCGCCCTTCGGCTCCATGCCGAGCGGGTGGCCGCGGCGCGAGCTCAGGTCGCCGATCACGTCGCCTACGGCGTCGTCCGGCACCGTGACCGTGACCGTCATTATCGGCTCGAGCAGCGTCGGGCTGGCCTGGGCGACCGCCTCGCGGAACGCCATCGACCCGGCCATCTTGAACGCCATCTCCGACGAGTCGACCGTGTGGTAGGAGCCGTCGTAGAGCCGCACCTTCACGTCCTTCATCGGGTAGCCGGCGAGGACCCCCTGCTCCATCGTCTCGACGATCCCCTTCTCGACGGCGGGGATGAAGCCCTGCGGGATCACGCCGCCCTTGATCGCGTTCTCGAACTCGAACCCGGACCCCTGCGGCAGCGGCTCGATCTCGATGTGGCAGTCCCCGAACTGGCCGCGCCCGCCGGTCTGCTTCTTGTAGCGCCCCTGGGCCTTCCCGCTGCCCCTGATCGTCTCCTGGTACGGCACCCGCGGCGGCTTGAGCGTGACCTCCGCGCCGAAGCGCTCCTTCATCCGGTCGACGATCACCTCGACGTGGATCTGCGAGAGGCCGGCCACGATCTGCTCGCCGGTCTGCGGGTCGCGGTGCAGGTCGATCGTCGGGTCCTCCTCCTGCAGCCGGCGCAGCGCCGTGAAGACCTTGTCCTCGTCGCCGCGGTTCTTCGCCTCCATGGCGAACGCCATCACCGGCGCCGGGAGGTCCGGCTGCGGCAGGTTCACCTCGTGGTCGACGGCGGCGAGGAAGTCGCCCGCGCGCGTCTCCTTGAGCTTGGCGACCGCCCCGATGTCGCCGGCGCCGAACTCGTCGGCGTGGCCCATCTCCTTGCCCTGCGGCACGAGTAGCTGACCTACGCGCTCCTTCACGTGCGCGCGGCAGTTGTTCACCTGCGAGTCGGCGGCCAGCGTGCCCTGGTAGACGCGGAACAGGTTGATCCGCCCCGCGAACGGGTCGGCGAGCGTCTTGAAGACGTACGCGACCATCTCCTTCGACGGGTCCGGCTCGAGCGTCTCCTCGCCGGCCTCGACGTCGCCCTTCATCACCGGCGACGGCAGGTCCTCCACGAGCGCGTCCAGCAGCCGGTTGGTCGCGAGGTTCTTGGTCGCGACGCCGCAGGTGACCGGGAACAGGTGTCCCTCGGTCACGCCCTTCTTCAGCGCCGTCACGATCTCGTCGTGCGAGATCTCCTCGCCCTCGAGGTAGCGCTCCATCAGCTCGTCGGAGTTCTCGGCCACCTCGTCCATCAGCTTCTCGCGGTACTCCTCGGCCTGCGCCCGGAGCTCGCTCGGGATCTCGACCTTGCCGCAGTTGTCGCGGTCCGCGCCGCTGTACTCGTACGCGCACATGTCGACCAGGTCGATCACGCCGCGGACCTCGTGCTCGGTGCCGATCGGGATCTCGGTCGCGACGACGTGCACGCCGAAGGCGGCCTTCAGCGACTCGAGGCTGCGGAAGAAGTCCGCGCGCTCGCGGTCGAGCATGTTGATGAAGATCAGGCGCGCGAGGCCGAGCTCGGCGGCGCGCTGCCAGAGGCGGTCGGTGTGGACCTCGACGCCCATGACCGCGTTGACCACGAACACGGCGCCGTCGCAGACGCGGAGGGCCGAGAGGGCGTCGGCCACGAAGCTGGGCTCGCCGGGCGTGTCGACGAGGTTGATCTTGCGTCCCTCCCACGTGAACGACGCGAGGCTCGAGGAGATCGACATCTGCCGCGCCTGCTCGTCGGGCGCGGAGTCCGAGACGGTGGTTCCGTCCGCCACCGAGCCGAGCCGGTTGATCGCGCCGCCCTGGAAGAGGATCGCCTCGTTCAGCGACGTCTTTCCGCTCCCCCGGTGGCCGACCAGGGCCACGTTGCGGATCTTGTCGGCCTCCTGTCTCGGCATGCTGCCCTCCTCTTCCTCGTGAACGGCGGAGCCTACATCCGTGGGGAAGCCCTGGCGGCGAGGTCGCCGGCTCTCCCCCGAACCGGGGTTTCCGCGCCGACTAGGGCGCGGTCTGCAGGCATACCCCCCGGCCATGTAGGGCCTGCCCCCGGCGTGGCGCCAATGGACTAGTTGGCTTCAGCAATCAGTGCTAGTTGTCCGCGCGGTGCAGGCATTTCTTCGCGGGCGGCTCCGGAGGGAGCATTGGAAGCACGTCGGCCGCGAGCGCTGGTAGCCGGCGACGAACCACTGCTGGCCCGCGGCATCGCGCTGCTGCTCGACCAGGCCCGCGACCTCGACGCCCTCTACGTGGACTCCCCCGCGCGCGCCCGGCGCGTGCTCAGGAGGGACCGTACCGAGCTGCTGGTCTGGGCCGGCGACGACCTGAACGCGGAGGTGCTCGGGGGCCTGCGCGAGCTGAGGGAGGAGTACCGGTCCCTCGGGCTCTGCCTGCTCGCCCGGCGCGCGGACGCGGTCGCGCTCGAGCGGCTGGTCGCGCACAGCGGCGAGCGCATCGCGTTCGTCCTGCACAACGGCCGGCTCGACGCGGCCGAGCTAGGCGAGCTGGTGCGCTCGGTCCTGCGCGGCCACTCGACGCTCGAGCCCGCGCTGCTGGACCGGCTCACCGCGTCCGCGTCGCCCGCCGACGAGCTCAACCTCACCGTCAACGAGCGCGAGATCATGGAGCTGGTCGCGGCCGGGCTGCGCAACCGCGAGATCGGCCGCCGCCTCTGGAAGAGCGAGAAGGCCGTCGAGAAGCACGTGGGGCGCCTCTTCTCGAAGCTGGGGCTTCCGCCGGAGGCGTCCGGGCACCTCGACCGCCGCGTGGCCGCCACGCGCGTCTACCTCTCGCGGCGGAGGCTGCGCGACCACGGCCTCGTCGGGCCCGAGGACTCCTATGAGCTGCCGTCGCCCGAGCCCTGCGGCTCGACCTGAGGTCGCGCTCTCCCACCGTGGGGCGTGATTGAATCCCCCATATGGCGGATGCGTTCATAGCGTTGCCCGATCCCGAAGCGCTCGGGCGGGCCGACGATCACCCGTACAACTTCGGGTTCGTGGCCAACATGGGCCGGCTCCTGGCGGCGCACCCGCGGATCGGACCCGCGTTCCAGCAGTGCTTCGGGGCGATCATGTTCGCCCCCGGTGCGCTGGACCGTCGCGAGCGCGAGATGGTGGCCGCGGTTGCCGCGCGCGGGCAGGAGTGCTTCTACTGAACGACCTCTCACGCAGAGTTTCTGCGTGTCGAGGGTGGCGAGAGGGACCTGTCGGTGGCGCTGCAGCACGGCGACTGGCGGGACCTCGAGGAGCTGAGCGAGCGCGACCGGGCGCTGTGCGCGGTGGCGGAGAAGCTGAGCGTGACGCCGACCGCCATGACCAACGAGGACTGGCAGCCGCTGCGCGACCTCGGGCTCGACGACGAGGCCTGCCTGGAGGTGGCTCACGTCGTCGGCATCTTCAACCACCTCACCCGGCTGGCCGACGGGTTCGGGCTGCAGCTCGACCCGCAGACGCTGGCGGCGTCGCAGACCGGCGAGCCGCTCAGGCGGCCAGCTCGGTCATGAGGCCGGCCACCTCGCCGGCCACGCGCTCCCACGCGTAGGCCGCGGCGCGCTCGCGGCCGCGCGCGCTCAGCTCGTCGCGCAGCCCCGCGTCGTCGCGCACGCGCCGGAGCGCGGCGGCCCAGGCGCCCACGTCGGTGGCGCCGGCGAGGAGCGCGGCTCCGGCGCTCAGCTCGCGCAGCGCGGGGATGTCGCTCGCCACGCAGGGCGTGCCCGCCGCCATCGCGTCCAGCAGCGGGCGCCCGAAGCCCTCCGCGAGGCTCGGCAGCACGAGCGCCAGCGCCTCCGCCTGCAGCTCGGCCAGCCGACGCGGCGTGACGAAGCCCTCGTGACGGACCCGGCCGGCGAGGCCCCAGTCGCGCGCCTGGCGCTCGAGCGCCGCCCTGGTCTCGGGCCGCGCCGGACCGGCCAGCCTCAGCCCGAGGCCCGGCACCTCGCGCAGCGCCTCCAGCAGCGTGATCAGGTTCTTCCGCCTGTAGAGCTCGCCGACGTAAAGGACCCACGGCTCGGCGGCGGGGCGGCGCTCGACCGCGGGCAGGGCCGTCGGGCCCTCGCCGATCACCCGCGTCTTGCCGAGCGCGGCGGGCACGGTGCGCTCGAGATCGGCACGCGTGGCCTCGCTGACGCAGACGATCGCGTCGGCGCGGCGGCAGACGCCGGGCAGGAGCGCCCGGAAGCGCAGCTGCTTGGCCCTACCCGTGAGCTCGGGAGCGGCGAGCGGGAACACGTCGTGCACGACCACGGCGGCCGGGACGCCGGCGGGCCGGAACGGCAGCTCGGGGCTGGTCGCGAGCAGGGCGCCCGCCCGGCTCGCGCGCAGGATGCGAGGGACCGAGCGCTCCCGCCAGACGACCCTGGAGCGCACGCCGGCGACCCCCTCCGGCACCGCGTGCACCCGCACGGCGCCGATCTCGGAGGGCACCGGCTCGGGCGCGAGGAGCTCGACCTCCACGTCGTCGCGCCGCGCCAGCGCCTCGACCAGCCCGAACGTGTACGCGTTGATCCCGACGGCGCCGCTGGCGGCGATCGTCGCGTCGACGCACAGCCGCAGAGGGGCCGTCACGCGAACGCGATGCAGCCGTCCCGGGCCGGTTCGGGGTGTGCTATGCGTGGCACGATGACGCTCCTCTACGTCGAGCACTCACTGGAGCGCGCGTGGCAGGCGATCGGGAGATCAAACTACTCCGAGGCCCGAACCGCCGCGTTGGAGGCGGTGGCGGCGGTGAGCGTCGAACCGAGCGGGGCCGACCGCGACCAGTTCGCGAGCCGGGCGCACGAGACGCTGGGCGTGGTGGCACGTGATCGCGGAGAGTTTCGCCGCGCCCACCTCGAATTCCATCGGGCGCGGCTGTACGCGGACCGCGCCGGCGACGCGCGCTCTACGGGACGGGTCCTCGTCGCCGACATCGTCACGACCCAGATAGCCAATCGCGGCCGGACCCGCCGGCCCGCCTTCAGCCGGCTCCAGACGAAGTTCCAGGTCGCTCATGCCGCGATCATCGCAAGCGGCGCTGACGACCTGCGCGCGGACCTGCTCCACCGTCTGGCCGTCCAGCGCGTCGCGATCGGCGATCGCAGGGGCGCCGTCGACCTCCTCAGGAATCACGTCATCAGGGTGTCGGAGAACGTCGAGGACGCCGACATGCAGCTCGCTCGCTGGGTGGAGCTGGCACGAACCGAGATCCAGTTGGACCCGCGCCGCCGGCGCGCGATCGACGACGTGTTCGAACAGGCGGGCCAGTTGGCGCTGGATGCGACCCAACCGCTGCGCAGGATGCAGCTCGCGACGGTCCAAGCCGAGCGGGCGCTCGAGGAACAGGGCCCGAGCGACGAGTTCTGGCACTACCTCTCGGCGGCTCGGACCCACCTCGAGACCGGGTCGTACGCCAACCCCCACTACGACCGGCTGCTGCGGCGCGCGACCCGCGGCTAGTGCGGCCCACGACCGCATACGGCGCCGTCCTGAGGTGCCACCCCAAGGAGATTGACGCGCTGCACGAGCGGCAGCGCAAGCCGGCGAGGTCGCTGGTCCTGGCGGCCTCGTCGCGGACGGCGCTGGTGTGGCTCGAGCAGGAGCAGCACCCACCCGCCTGCCCCGGGGGCGTGCGGGCGCTGGTGGGACCGACCGCCGCGGTTCTGGCGGATACCGCGGCGACGCCTCCGGACCGGTCCGTGTGGATACAGGCGCGCGCGGCCCCGGCAACGCGCGCCGAGGCGGCGGCCATGGCACGCGCGCTCTACGAGACGGGCGGACCCGTGAGGCTGATCTGGGACGGGGAATGGATGGCGGCGCTCGGCGAGGCCGGTGCGGTCTCCGCAGTCGCCGCGACGCTCGGTCTGCGCGGATCGCCCCGGCCGGTGCTCCCGGCGTCCGGATGGCGGTCGAGCACGCCGCGGGGGATGAAGCCTCGGCGCCACCCGCAGGCGCGCCCGGATCCGGCCGACAACAGGCGCCGGGAGCTTCTCGAGGTGACCCTGCCGCGGATGAGGGCCGCCACCCGGGAAATCATCGACGACCTCGCCGTCCTCGCCCCTCAGAGCGCCGAGCTGCGGCGCGCAGGGTTGGCGTCGACTCTGCGCGAGGCACGCCTGCTGGCCCACTCGACGCTCGCGCAGAGGGAGTTGAGCCTCTCGGTCGCCGCGCAGGAGCGAGAGCTCGAGACGCAGCTGGAGGACCTTCGCGCGCTCATGCAGTACTCGCGCCCGCCGCTACCGGCAAGGCTGCGGCCGCTCGAAGCCGCACTCGACGTGTACGCGCACGATGCCTGGCTGCGCCTCGACGGGCACGGCGACGTGGCGGTCCTCCTGGGCGACTCGGTCGAGGCACGCTCGCTCGCCGCCAGCGAGACGCTCGTGACCTTCCCTCACCGGCTGGCCGATCGCGCCGGGTCGTGGCCGCTCATCACGCTCGCCCTAGCGGAGCGCCAGATGGGAGCGCTCGCCCGCCGTGACGCCGAGAAGTGGATCCGGGCCGCTGTCGAAGTGGCGGGGATGGAGCTCGGTTACACGCTTCAGCGCTTCGGCATCCCCGGGCGCCAGGAGGCGGAGCACAGGGCGCTCGCCGCCTTCGAAGCGGTCGGGGCGGAGACCAGCCGAGGCGGTGGTGACGCCGAAGAGCCCGACGACGCCGTGGCGCGTGTCCGTGCCATGGTCCGCGCCGCGCGGGACGGCGGCGCATACGTGAACGAAACGGCGCTCGTGCTGGACCTGGCGGCTACTCCGCGTCGGTCTGCAGCGACGACTTGAGCCGGAGCACGGCCTTGGTGTGGAGCTGCGAGACGCGCGACTCGGTCACGCCCAGCACCTCGCCGATCTCGCGCAGCGTGAGGTTCTCGTAGTAGTAGAGGGCGATCACGAGCTTCTCGCGCTCGGGCAGGCGGGCGATCGAGTCCGCCAGGCGGTCCTTGGTCTCGGTCACGTCCATCGCCTGAGCAGGGTCCACCGCGTCGGGGTCCTGGATCGTGTCGAGCAGCGACACCTGGTCGCCGGAGGAGTCGGACAGGGTCCAGAGCTCGTCGAGCGCGATCACCGACGAGTTCGAGATCCGCGTGAGGGCGTCCTGGAAGTCGTCCATGCTCATCTCGAGCTCGTCGGCGACCTCCTGGTCCGTCGGCGCTCGGTGGAGGCGGTGCTCGAGCTTCGAGTTGGCGCGCTCGATCTCGCGCGCCTTGGCGCGGACGGAGCGCGGCACCCAGTCGAGCGAGCGCAGCTCGTCGATGATCGAGCCCTTGATGCGCGTCATCGCGAACGTCTCGAACTTGATCTCGCGGTCGGGGTCGAAGCGCTCGATCGCCGAGATCAGCCCGAGCAGCCCGTAGGAGATGAGGTCCGCCTCCTCCACGTGGGCGGGAAGCCCGCTCGACATGCGGCCGGCGACGTACTTCACGAGCGGGGAGAACGCGAGCACGAGCTGCTCGCGGGCGCGCTGGTCGCCCGTCTCCTTGTACTTGCGCCAGAGCTCCTTGAGCTCGATCGCCTTGACGTTGGTCTGCATGGCCATTTGGACTCGTCCCCGCCTGGACCGCTTCAGGCCCTTGGATGTGCCTCCGCGTACACCCTCCTGAGGCGTCCCGACTCTACCCGAGTGTACGTCTGGGTCGTGCTGACGCTCGCGTGCCCGAGCAGCTCCTGGATCGTCCGCAGGTCCGCCCCGCCCTCGAGCAGGTGGGTCGCGAACGAGTGGCGCAGCGTGTGCGGCGAGACGCCCGCGCCGCTCGCCGCGCGGCGGGTGCACAGCGCGAGCCGGCGGCGCACGTCGGAGGTGCTCAGGCGGCGGCCGGTGCGCGAGAGGAACAGCGCCGGGTCGGGCCGGGCGCGGACGGCCAGCCGCGGTCGCGCGCGCTCGACGTAGCGCTCGACCGCCCGCCAGGCCGGCTCGCCCGCGGGCACGACCCGCGTGCGGCCTCCCTTGCCGGTCACGCGAAGCTCCTCGCCGTCCGGGTCCACGTCGTGGGCGTCGAGGTTCACGATCTCCTCGGCCCGCAGCCCGGCGGCGTAGGCGAGCTCGAACATCGCCCGGTCGCGGATCTCGAGCGGCTCCGACTGCGGGATCGAGTCGAGGATCGCCGCCACCTCGGCGGCCTTGAGCACGCGCGGGAGGTACTCCTCGCGCTTGGGGCTCGAGACCAGGTCGGCCGGGCTGCCCTCGATCTCGCCGCGCTCGAGCAGGTGGCGGTAGAACGCGCGGATGGCCGCGAGCTTGCGCGCCACGGTCGAGTGCGAGTGTCCGCGCTCGGACAGGACGCCCGCGAAGCGCCTGAGCGTGCGGTGGTCGATCGCGGCCGGCTCGAGCTCCTGCGGCCCGGCCCAGCGCGCGAGCTGCTCGAGGTCCACGCCGTACGCGCGGCGCGTCTTCTCCGCCATCCCCCGCGCCCGCAGCGAGCCGTCGAACGACCCGAGCGCCCGCGACCAGGCGGGCCTAAGCTGAGCCTCGGTGGGACTGTTCTTCATCGACATTCAGGACGGCCGCGTGGCGACCCGTACGCAACTCGAGGAAGCCGGAGTTGTTTCCCCCAGCAATGCCGACGTACCGCCACGGCCGTGGCACCGCGTGCAGGGTCCCAGCGACGCATCGACGATGTGGTACGCGGTGATGCGCAAGCGGGTTCGGGGCGTGTTCATCGGCATGCTCTGCATTCGCCACACCGATCGGCAGGCCTCCCTCGAGGAGCAGGGCTGGGAGGAGGTCCCGGTGGCCGACATCGGGGTGGCGGCGTGAGGCGGGCGCTGCTCACGATCGTCGCCGCGCTCGCGCTCGCGGCGCTGGCCGCGGCGCCGGCGCAGGCCGCCAAGCGCAAGGTCCCGCACGGCTTCTACGGAGCCATCTGGGCCGACCCGATCGTGGACGCTCCCCCCGCCGAGCGCGAGCCCGCCTGGGACCGGCTCGCGGAGGCCGGCGTCGAGTCGATCCGCGCGCTGTTCCACTGGGGCCACGCGCAGCCGAACCGGGGCGCCTCGTTCGACTGGAGCCGGACCGACTACCTCGTGACCGAGGCGACGCAACGCAACATGAAGATCGTCCCGACCGTGATGTACGCGCCGGGCTGGGCCAAGCAGTACCCCGACAAGGCGCAGTCGCCGCCCGCGCGCGAGTCGGACTACGCGGCCTTCGTGGGCGAGCTGGTCAAGCGCTACGGACCGGCCGGCACCTTCTGGAAGGAGCATCCCGAGCTGCCGAAGCGCCCGCTGCGGGACTGGCAGATCTGGAACGAGCCGACGCTGAGCGACCACTGGTGGCGCACCGGCTCCTGGTACCCGAAGGAGGCCAAGCGCTACGGCGCGCTGCTGCGGGCGTCCTCGCGCGCCGCGAAGAAGGTGGACAAGGGGGCCAGGATCGTGATGGCCGGCCTGACCAACAACGCGTGGGGAGCGCTCCACCAGCTCTACAAGGGCGCGGGCGTGCGTGGCGCGTTCGACGTCGCGGCCGTGCACATGTTCCCGGGCAAGTGGCGCAACGTGGCGGTGATCGTCAAGCGAATCAGGGCGGAGCTCGACGAGCACGGCGACCGCAAGCTGCCGATCTGGGTCACGGAGATGACCTGGCCGGCCGCCGAGGGCCGCGCGCCCACGCCGGACTGGGCCCAGAGCGACTACTACCGGAACTTCGTGACGACGGAGAAGGGCGCCGCGTCGCGCCTGAAGGCGGCCTACGGGCTGCTCGGCGGGCGCAGCTTCCGCACGCGCAACCGGCTCGAGCGCGTGCTGTGGTTCTCGGCCGCGACCTCGTACACGGGCGGGTGGATCTTCGACTACTCGGGCCTGATGGGCTTCGACGGCTCCAACCTGAGCACCAAGCCGTCGTACGACGCCTTCCGCGCGAGCGCGCGGGCCGCGCAGGGCTGCGCCAAGAGCGCCGCCGGCTCCTGCCGCTAGGTCAGGCTGCGGCGCGCGACCACGCTGCGGGTGACCGCGATCGCGGTCTTGGCACCGATCGCCAGGTAGATCAGGGCGTCGAAGAGCGGCCGCCGCCCGGCGTAGAACTTGCGGTAGAAGCGGCCCATCGAGCGGTGGAAGGCGATCGTCTGGGGCACCGCGCGGTGGCGCGCGCCGCGGCGCTCGGTCACGGTCGTGCCGCCCTTCACGTGCAGCACCGTGACCCGGCCGTCGTACCAGACCTCCCAACCGGCGCGGTGGAAGCGGAAGCACCAGTCGAGGTCGTCCATGTAGAGCCAGTAGCCCTCGTCGAGCAGTCCCACCTGCTCGAGCGCCTCGCGGCGGATCAGCATGAACGCGCCGTTCAGGGAGTCGACCGGCCCCTGGTCGTGCTCGCCCAGCTCCGGGGCGCGGTACTGCTTGAGCCAGGCCGGCGCGCGGTCGGAGCGGCCCACCCGCAGGAAGTGCGCGAGAGCGCCGAGCGGGGTCGGGAACGAGCGCTTGGCGGCGTGGTCGAAGGTGCCGTCGCGCATCTCGAGGCGGCAGCCGGAGACGCCGGCCTCGGGCCGCTCCCGCATGACGGCGAGCATGTGGTCGAGCACGCCCTCCCCCATCTCGGTGTCCGGGTTCAGGATCAGGACGAAGGGCGCCCGCGTCTGGCGGATCGCGACGTTGTTGGCGATGCAGAAGCCGTAGTTGTCGTCGAGCTCCTCGAGCCGGACGGAGGGGAACTCGGACCTGACCATCTCGACCGTGCCGTCGCGGCTCGCGTTGTCCACGACCCACACGAGCTGGCCCTCGCTCGCCGGGTGGCGCTCGAGCGAGGCCAGGCAGGCGTGGAGCAGCTCCCGCCCGCCGGCGGAGGTGACGATCACGATCTCGAGCGGCGGCGCGGGGTCCATCGGTCAGCCGCAGCGTACGATCAGGCGCGAATGCGCGTATCGGCGATCGTCGTCAACTACCGGCGCCCGCAGATGACCGCGGCCTGCCTCGAGGCCCTGCGCGACGCGCTCGCGCGCGTGGACGGGGAGACGGAGGTCGTGGTCGTGGACAACGGCTCCGGGGACGGGTCGGCCGAGGCGATCCGCGCCGCGGCGCCCGAGGCCCGCGTCGTGGAGCTGCCCGAGAACCTGGGCTTCCCGTCGGGCGCGTCCGAGGGGATCAGGCGCTCGTCCGGCGAGTGGGTCGCGCTGATCAACAACGACGTGATCGTGGAGCCGGACGCGCTCGCCGAGATGCTCGCGGCCGCCGAGGCCGCGCCGGACGTCGGCTCGGTGGCCGCGCAGATGCGCTTCGCCTCGGACCCCGGCACGATCAACTCGGCGGGCATCGGCGTTGATCGCCTGGGCATCGCCTTCGACCGGCTGCTGGGCCGGCCGGTCTCGGAGAGCGAGAGCCGCCCGGTCGAGGTGTTCGGCGCGAGCGGCGGCGCCGCGCTGCACCGGCGGCGGATGCTCGACGAGATCGGCGGGATGGACGAGACGTACTTCTTCGCCCTGGACGACGTGGACCTCTCGTGGCGCGCGCAGATGGCCGGCTGGCGCTGCCTGTACGCGCCGGCGGCGGTCGTGCACCACCACCACGGAGCGACGACCGCCCACGGCTCGGACCTCAAGTACTTCCACGTGGGGCTGAACCGCGTCCGCACGCTCGCGAAGAACGCCGACGCCCGGATGCTGCGCCGCTACGGGCTCGCGGCGCTCGCCTACGACCTGGCCTACGTGGTCTACGCCGCGGCCGTCGACCGCACGCTGGCCCCGGCCCGCGGGCGCCTTCAGGGGCTCCGCGAGTGGCGTGCCTACCGGCGCGCCGGGACATCGCGGCGGCCGGTCGAGCTGGAGCCCGTCAGCGGGCTGCGCGCCGCCCTGGACCGGCGCGACGCGTGGCGCCGCAACTCGGACGTGAACGCGGGCCGCACCCGCGTGCCGGTGTGACCGGCTCGGTTCCGCGGACCACCGTCCTCGTGTTCCACCTCGGCGGCGCCGGCGGGCCGGCGCACTCGCTGCTGCCCGAGGCCGAGGAGCTGGCCCGCACCGGCAGGCTCGAGACCTTCGTGCCGGAGCCGGGCTGGGTGGCCGACCGCTTCGGCCGCCTCGGGCCGGTCACCATCGGGCGCTACGGAGCGCTCACGTACGCGCGCCGCCCGCGCGACCTCGCCCTGCTCGTACGGCGGCTGGCCGCTGAAACGAGGGGCTTCCGGACGGCGTTCCGCGACCGCCGGCCGGACCTCGTGATGGTGGCGACCACGACGATGCCGGCGGCGCTCGTCGCCGCGCGGCTGGAGCGGATCCCCACGCTCGTCTACGCGGCCGAGATCCACGGCGACGGGTGGAAGGCGTCGCGGGCGCGACGGCTCTGGGCGGCCGCGCTCCTGCGGGCCACGGCGGCGGTCGCCGACGGCATCGTCTGCTGCTCGCACGCCGTCGCGCAGCAGTTCCCGGTGGCCGAGCCGCACCGGATCGCCGTGGCCTATCCCGCGATCCGCGACGAGGTCGCCGGCGGCGATCGCGAGCGGGGCCGGCGGCGGCTCGGGCTCGAGGGCGCCGGGCCCTGCCTGGTGGTTGTCGGCGCGATCAGCCGCGGGCGCGGCCAGGACGTGGCCCTGCGCGCGCTCGCGCTCGTCCGGAGCCGCCATCCCGCGGCACGGCTCGCGATCGCCGGCGCCCCGCACCCCCGCGCGGTCGACCGCGCCTACGCGTCCGAGCTGCGCCGGCTCGCGGTGGAGCTGGGGGTCGCGGACGCGACCGTCTTCGCGGGAGAGCTCGACGAGACGGCGGACCTCTACGCGGCGGCCGACGTCGTGATCAACCCGGCTCGGCTGGAGGAGGCGTTCGGGCGCGTCGCGCCCGAGGCGCTGCTGGCCGGGGTGCCGGTGGTGGCGACGCGCGTCGGCGCCCTGCCGGAGGTCATCCGCGACGGCGTGACCGGCCTGCTGGTGCCCCCCGACGATCCGGAGGCGCTGGCGGCCGCCGTGACCCGCCTCTACGGGGACGCCGCGCTGCGCGAGCGGATCGTGGCGGCCGGCCGCGAGGACGTGTGCGCGCGCTTCACGGTGGAGGCCAGCCGCGCCGCGTTCAGCCGCGTGATCGCCGCGATCCGGTGAGGCTCAGAACGCGCCGCGCCCGCTCAGCACCGCGTAGAACGTCTGGAACAGGATCTTGACGTCCTTGCGCAGCGAGTAGTTCTCCACGTACTCGCGCTCGACCGAGGCGCGCTCCTGGAAGCTCAGCTCGCCGCGGCCGTGGACCTGCATCGGCCCGGTCATGCCCGGTCGCATCTCGAGCCGGAAGCGGTCGGCCTCGCCGTAGCGCTCCACCAGCCAGACCTCCTCGGGCCGCGGGCCGACGAGGCTCATGTCGCCCTTCAGGACGTTCACGAGCTGCGGCAGCTCGTCGAGGCTGCTGCGCCGCAGCAGGCGCCCGACGCGCGTGACGCGAGGGTCGGAGCGCACCTTGAACATCGGGTCCGCGAGCTGGTCGATCGCCACGACCTCCCCCACCCGCGCCGGCGCGTCCTGCGCCATGGTCCTGAACTTGAGCATCTCGAACTCGGTGCCCCGCTGGCCCGCGCGGCGCTGGCGGAACAGCGCCGGTCCCGGCGAGTCGAGCCGGACCGCGAGCGCGACTGCGGCCAGCAGCGGCGAGAGGACGACCAGTGCGAACGCGGCGCCCACGACGTCCATCGCCCGCTTGATCACCATCGTCGAGCGCGACGGATCCCACGTGCGGAACTCGATCAGCGGCAGCTCCGCCAGGTGGTTCAGCTGGACCGCCGTGCCGAGCATCGCGCGCATCGGCGGCGCGACGCTGAGCTTGACGCCGAGCGCGCGGCAGCCCGAGACGATGCCGGCCAGCATCTCCTCGTCGAGGTCGCCCACCGCGAGGATCACCCGCTCCACCCGCTCGGCGGCGATCAGCTCCTGCCACTCGGCCGCCGTCGCCCGGCCCGCGACCCCGCCGGGCGGGTCCACCTGCCGCACGAGCTCGAGGTGGTGCCCGGAGCCGAGCTCGAGGCGCCGCGCGAAGTCGTCGGCGATCCGGCCGGCGCCCACGATCAGCCCGCGCTCCGCCGGGACGACCCGCCGCCAGAGGGCACGCGCGCAGACGCGCAGCGCGAACGCCGCCCCGAACGCGGTCGCGCCCATGGCGAGCGCGATCCCGACCGGCAGCGACTCGTCCGGCAGCGCGATGACGCACACCGACGCGGCGGTCGCGCACAGGGCCACCCAGTGGAACAGCGCGGAGGACTCGTCGAGCGTGACGTGGCCCAGCCGCACGTGGTCGCGGTCGTAGAGCCCGCGGAGCTTCGCGACCACCAGCCACAGCGGAGTCGACGCCGCCACCCACACGGCCGCTCCCTCGTGGCCGGCGAGGGCCACCACGGCGGCCGCGGCCAGCACCGCCGCGAAGTCGGCGGCCGCCAGCAGGCGCCGGCGGAGCGCGTCCTTCCAGAAATCGCCACGCGTCGCGGGAACCGGCTGCCGTGCCGCCTCCTCGACCGTCCCCGCCTGCGCCGCCGCTCGCACCTCTGCGCCAATTTTAATCGAGTCCACGTCAGCCTCCGCCGGTCGTGAACAGAGGCGACCGGGGATTCAGGCGGCGCGCGCGCCGCAGCGCCGCGCGCCCGTCCTCCACGTCGCCGGCCTTGACGGCCAGGCGCGCGACGACGAGCCACACGGCGGAGTCGCGCGAGTCGCGCTCCGCGGCGGCGCGGGCGGCCTCGCGGGCCCCGGCGACGTCGCCCGCGCGTTCGCGCACCAGCGCCAGCTGGAGATGCGGGGCGCCGGACCACGGCTGGACCGCACGCGCGGCCTGGGCGTCCTCGGCGGCGGCGGCGAGGTCGCCGTCGCGCACCGCCGCGCGGCTGTCGCCGAGCTTGGCGTCGGTCACCGCCACGAGGGCCGCGGCCACGATCGCGAGCCAGGCGACTCCGATCGTGGCGAGCCCCAGGCCGAACCGCGGGCGGCCCTCCGCCGCGGCGGCGGTCGCGGGGCCCGCGAGCAGGCCGGCGGCCACCACCGCGCCGCCGAACGCCGCGGGCAGCTCCCAGGTCCAGTCGATCGCCGCGGACGCCACGCCGGTGGCGAGCAGGGCGAGTGCGCCCGCCGCGGCCGGACCGGCGCGCGGGTCGCGCAACCGCGCGCTCACGCCGCGGACCGCAGCCGGCACGAGAAAGCACAGGAGCGCGACCAGCCCCAGCAGGCCCAGCTCGGCGGCGACCTCCACGAACAGCGAGTGGGCGTCGCGGATGTAGTAGCGCAGCGAGCCCTTCTCGGCCCACCAGCTCGCGTAGCCGCCCGCGCCGATCCCCCGCAGCGGCTCGGACTCGAACGCGTCGAACCCGGTCTCCCAGAACTGGTAGCGGCCGTTGCCCTCGGCGCTGCCCAGGTGCCTCGTCACGAACCCGCGCGTGGGGCCCGGATCGGCGGGCGGCTTCTTGAAGTCGTCCACACGCGAGCCGAGGTCGGCGCCGGCCATGCCCCCGACCGCCGCCACGAGCACGACGCCGGCGCACGCGAGCGCGACGGCCCGCGGCACGCGCAGGCGCCCGAGCGGCCGGTCGGCGGCGAGCCGCAGCACGCCGGCGGCGGCGCCCAGCAGCAGCGCGACGGCCAGCACCCCGCGGCCCTGGGAGGCGGCCCCGGCGGCGTCCACGCGCCCGTCGACGAAGGCGTCGCGCGAGTTCGCGACCAGGATCGTGACGAGGGCCGCCGCCCCGCCCAGCACGGCGCCCGCGAGCAGGCGCGCGCGGGCGGGCGCGACCGCCACCAGCACGACGAGGCCGGCCACGAGTGCCGCCACCCCGCCGCGCGACGAGGTGAGGAACAGCGCCAGCGCGGGCAGCGGGATCGCGGCCACGGCCAGCGCCCGCCCGCCGCGCGAGGCGGCGTGCGCGCCGAGCCACGCGAGCACCACGAGCGCCAGCGCCATGCTCGCGCCCAGCCCGTTCCAGTAGTTCAGCGGGTAGCTGAGGCGCGTCGCGACCGACGGCAGGAACCTGACGAGGTCCTGCTCGGGGAACAGCGACGGCTCGACCCGGCTGCCCACGGCGAGGAGCGCCACGCCGACGAGGCCGATCGCGAGCCCCGCCAGCCAGCGCCCGGCGCTGCCGGCCGGCGCCGCGAGCACGACGAGCGCGAACAGGCCCGCGTAGAGGGCGGGCGTGACCGCCTCGCCGAAGGCCGTGCCGTTGTCGCTCGCCCAGGAGGTGGAGAGGACCGCCAGCGCCGCCAGCGCCACGAGGCCGCCTCCGGCCAGGAACGCCGCCCGCGGCACCCGCGCCCGCGGCCAGAACCCGAACGCGATGCCGGTGAGGACCGCCCACCAGACCGCGATCGCAGCGACCGCCCGGAACTGCAGCCCGTAGCCGCCGCGGGCGGCGGACACGCCGATCACACAGGCCGCTACTGCGAGCGGAAGCGCGTGTTGGCGTAGATTGAAGGGCCCGGACCCGGGCCCCTCCACCGCATCGGAGTGCGCAACATCGACCGCAGACGCTCCCACCCGATCAACTCTATGTTCGCGCCGCTGGCCGCGGTGCTGGCCCTGCTCGTGCCGGCCGCGCCCGCGGCCGCCCAGAGCGAGCCACTGCCGGAGGGGAACTCGGGAACCGGGCAGTACGTCGAGCCGGTGCCGGACGCGGGCGGCGACCGCCCCGCGGCCCCCGGCTCCGGTGACCGGCCGCGCTCGCAGCTCCCGCCGGGGACGAGGGCGGACCTGCCGGGCGGCGACGAGGGCCGGATCCTCGAGCGGATCGTCACCGATCCGGGCTCAGGCGCGCCCGAGGGGGCGGCCGGCGGCAGCGGAGGCGGCGGCCGAGACGACGGCAGCGGGCGCGCGGGGGGCGCGGGCCGCGACGGCACCGTGCCCGCGCGAATCGGCGCCGACGAGAAGGGCGCGCTCGGGACGCTGGTGAGCGCGGTCGTGGACCCGGACAACCCGGGCCTCTCGATCGTGCTCCTCGCCGGGCTCGGGCTGACGCTTGCCGCCGGCATCGCCGCCGCGCGGCGGCGCCGCACCTAGCGGATGGCCGAGGTCCTGACCGCAGTCGCCGCGCTGGCGATCGCGGCCCTGACGCTCTTCCTGGGACGCCGCGACGTCACCCGCCCGGCGGTCGCCTTCGGCGTCGTCTGGTTCGGCTTCGTCGCGCTGGCCCAGCTCCGCTTGACCACCCTCGAGACGCCGTGGCCGGCGGGCTTCCGGCTCCTGGTCTTCGCCGGGGGACTCGCCTTCGTCGGCGCCGCGACGCTGGCCGGCGGCACCGCCGCCGTCCGCCGCGACGCGGGCGTGCGTCGGGACGACCACCGCGGGCGTCCGCTGGTGATCGCGGCGCTGGTCCTGTGCGCCTGCGGCGTCGCCGGCACCGCCTACAAGGCGCACGTGCTCGGCGGGCTCCCGCTCCTCTCCGGCGAGGCGGACGTCGTCCGCGCGCGCGCCATCCAGGGCGGCGAGGTCGTGGTCCCCGCGTGGTCCACGGCGCTGACCAACTGCTTCTACCTGGGGATGTGGTGCGCGCTCCTGGCGCTCTGGGTCCTGCGCGGGCGGACCCCGCGCGTGCGGCTCGCCGCGCTCTGGGCGCTCGCCGCGGGCGCGCTCTTCGGCGTCGCGCTGCTGGCCTCGCGCAACACGCTGCTGTTCGCGGCCGGCATCCCGGTGATCTGCGCCTACCTGATCGCGAGGCCGGAGCGGCGTGCCGCCCGCCTCGCCTGGGCCGGCCTGGCCGCTGGCATCGTCGTGCTGATCGTGGGCGGCCTGTTCGTGGCCCGGCTGGCCGAGCGGGCGCCGCAGGAGGAGACGTTCCTGGATCGCGAGCTGGCGGCGCAGCCGCTCGTGCTCAAGCCGCTCGTGCCGTTCTACATCAACGCCGTCTACCCGCTCGAGGCGGCCAGCCGCGTCTACCGCGCCGTCCCCGACCAGATCCCGTACACCCACGGCGCCGCGAGCCTGACCTCGCTGCCCGACGCCGCGTTCCCCGAGGGCAAGCCGCCGTTCGGGGACGACACGGGCGTGCTGATGAGGAGCCCGGAGGCGCCGGGGCTCGGCTGGACCGTGGCCGGCTACGAGGGCAGGCTGCTGGCCGACGCCGGCCCGGCCGGCGTGGTGCTCGGATCGCTGCTGCTGGGGCTCGGGTTCGGCGCGCTCTACCGCTGGGCCCGCGGGCGGCCCGGCGTGCTGCCGGTGGTGCTGGTCGCCTACCTCGCCTACTACTCGGCCTTCATGGTCTACGACAACTACCTGTCGTTCACCGTCATCGGGGTGTTCGACCTCGCGGTGGTGGCGGCGATCGGCGCCCTCGCGCGGCGCGAGGGCGGCGCGCCGGTGGCCGAGGCTCCCGGCGGAGGCGCGGCTGCGGCCCCGGCTACGGGATGAGCACCGACGCCCGCACCGGCCCGCGCAGGCGCCGCTCGACCACGACGATGACCGAGCCGTCCGCGGCGATGCTCGCCGCGATCCGGCCCGGGCAGCACGAGCCGCGGCTGGCCACCACCGTCCGGCCCGCGAGCGGCTTCGTGAAGACCAGCCGGTAGATGCCCGCGCCGAGGGGGTGGCAGAACGACGCGTTGGAGCGCTGGAGCGGGTCGATCGTGCACCCGTTCGGGGACATCGTGAACTCGGCCCAGCCGCGCAGCTCCTTCGGCTCGCGCTCCGCCACCGTGTAGAGGATCGCCACGAGCACCAGCGCCGCGAGAAACGCCACGAACGCGATGGGAAGGCCCTCGGAGAGATGACGGCGCGCGCCGCCGACAACGCTCAGGAGCCCGCGAAGTCGCTGCCGGATCACAGGCGCGCGCATGCTATCCATGCCCCGGTGCAGGGGCTCAGAGGGTCGGTGATCATCGCGACCTGGAACACGCGCGACCTGCTCGCCGACTGCCTCGACAGCATCCGCGAGCAGGACTTGCCGGGCGGACTCGAGACGATCGTCGTGGACAACGCCTCGACGGACGGGACCGCCGAGCTGCTGGCGGAGCGCGCCGCGGCCGGCGAGGTGCGGGTGATAGCGAACGCCCGCAACGCCGGCTTCGCGGAGGCCAACAACCAGGGCGCGGCGGCGGCGCGCGGCCGGATCCTGTTCCTGCTGAACTCCGACACGCGCCTGACCGCACCGGACACGCTGGCGCGGCTGGCGGACGCGGCGGAGGCGCCCGGGGTCGGCGTGGCCGGCCCGATGCTGCTGAACCCCGACGGCAGCCTGCAGGCGTCGTGCGCCGCGCACCCGAGCCCGGGCCGCGCGCTGCTCGTGGGCGCGGGGCTCCACCGGCTCGTGCCCGACCGGCTGCGCCCGCGGCTCTCGCCCGACACCTGGTCGCATTCGGCCGCGGCCGACGTCGACTGGCTCAAGGGAGCGGCGCTGGCGATCCCGGCGGGCGAGTTCCAGGCCGTCGGCGGGCTCTGGCCGACCATGTACGGCGAGGAGCAGGACCTCGCCCTCAAGCTGCGCCGGCGCGGCCTGCGCGTGAGGTTCGAGCCTGCGGCGCGGGTGGTGCACGTGGGCAACCAGACCGCCTCCAAGCGCTGGTCGGACGCGGGCCGTGCGCGGCGGGTGGCACACGCGGAGCTGCTGTTCCTGCGAACGCACTACCCGCGGCCGCGCGCCGCGGCCATCCGCTCGATCACGGGCACGGCCTACGCGGCGCGGGCGCTCGCCCACACGCTGCTGCGCCACCGCGGCCAGGCGGCCGTCTACCGGGCGCTGGCGCGCACCTACGCGGCGGGCGGCGGCGAGCCATGACCGAGGGGCGCGACGCGCTCGGCGCCGACGAGGTGCGCGACCGCGCGGTCGGCGGCGTGGCGGTCCTGGGCGCCCGCGGGGTGGCCGTGTACGCCCTCGGGATCGTCGCGAACATCGCACTCGCGCGCATGCTCGAGCCGCGCGACTTCGGGATCATCGCGCTCGGGAGCGTGCTGCTGGTGGTCGGCAGCTACCTCACGGACGGGGGGCTGGGCGCGGCACTGATCCGCCGCGAGCGGCCGCCCGAGCGGATCGAGCTGGCGGCGATCACGGGCCTCCAGCTCGCCGTGGCGGTGGTGCTCGCGCTGATCGGCGCGGCGACGGCGACGGCGTTCGGCGACGACGGCCTCGTCATCGCCGTGATGCTCGCCTCGCTCCCGATCGCCACCGTCAAGCTGCCGGCGACGATCACGCTCGACCGGCGCCTGCACTACCGCCCGATCGCCCTCGTCGACGTCATCGAGGCCCTCACCTACTACGTGTGGGCGCTGGTGGCCGTCGCTCTCGGCGCGGGCGTCTGGGGCGTGGCGAGCGCCGTGATCGCGCGCGCGGTCGTGGGCGCGGCCGCGATGGTCAGGCTCGGGCCGCTCGGGATCGTGCGCCCGCGCTGGTCGTGGCCGCACATGCGCCCGCTGCTGGCGTTCGGCGCCAAGCTCCAGGTGAACGCGATCGTGGCGATCGTGCGGGACCAGGGGCTGAACGTGGCAGTGGCGAGCATCGCGGGCATCGCCACGCTCGGCGTGTGGAGCCTGGCCTACCGGATTCTCCAGGTGCCGCTCCTGATCGTCACCACCGCGAGCCGCGTCTCCTACACGGCGATGGCGCGGCTGGTCGAGACGACCGAGGACCCGCGAGCGGCCATCGAGCGCAGCGCGGCGGCCCTGACGATCGCGATGGCGGTCGTCCTCGTGGCGCTGGTCGGCGGCGCGCCGGCGGCCCTGCCGGCACTGCTCGGCGAGGGCTGGGAGGACGTGCCGGCGACCCTGCTGTGGGCGAGCCTCGGCCTGCTCGTGAACGCGCCGATCGTGGTCGCGACCATGGGCTACCTGTTCGCGGTGGACCGCGCGGGCACGGTCGTCGCGGCGACGGTCTGGCACACGGTCGTCTGGTTCGCGGTCGCGCTGCCGCTGCTGCCGGAGCTGGGCGCGGTGGCCGTGGGCATCGCCTGGGTCCCGGGCGGGATCGTCGGCGCGGTCGTGGCGGCACGGCCCACGGCGCGGCTCTCGGGAGCCGGGCTGATCCGCAACCTCGCGCTGCCGGTGGCCGTGGCGGTCGCCGCGGGCGCGGCGGGCTGGCTGGTCGCGGCGGCGGGCCCGCAGACGGTTCCGTGGGGCGCCGTCGGGGTCGTGGCGGGCGAGCTCACCCTGCTCGGCGGCCTGGCGCTCGGCGCGCGATCGCAACTCGCCGACGCGCGAGCGCTCCTGACCCGCGCCGTCAGACGCTCGCTTCGCGGCGACCCGGGTGCCGCGGGCGCACCCGTCGCCTAGAGTCGCGCGCCATCCTCCGCCTCGTCATCGGCATACCCACGCGCAACCGCGCGGACCTGGCCGAGGCCGCCACGGCGTCGGTGCTGCGGGCCGGCCGCGCGGACGTCACCCCGATCGTCTCGGACAACTCCACCGAGCCGGAGCAGCGCGAGCGGCTCGAGGCGTTCTGCGCCCGGCACGAGGTCGCGTACGTGCGCCCGCCCGAGCCGCTCCCCATGGCGGAGCACTGGGAGTGGCTGCGGCTGCTGGTCCGCGACCGCCTGGCGCCCACGCACGTCGCCTACCTGACAGACCGCATGGTGTTCACGCGGGCGGGACTGCCGCGGCTCGCCCGGATCGCGGCCGAGCGGCCCGAAGACGTGCTCACCTGCCGCCACGACCGCGTGCACGACCTGCACGCTCCGGTCGAGCTGATCCAAGGGCAGTGGAGCGGTGACCTGCTCGAGCTCGACTCCCGGCGGCTGATCGAGATGTCGAGCCGCGCGGAGTACGGCGACCACCTGCCGCGGATGCTCAACGCGGTCGTGCCCGCCGCGGTGCTCGACGCGATCGAGCAACGCTTCGGGACGGTCTTCGAGCCGCCGTCGCCGGACTACCGGTTCGCATTTCGCTGCCTGGCGGTCCGCGACACGATCCTCCACCTCGACCGCGCCTGCCTCGTGCACTACGGGATGACCCGCAGCGCGGGCATCAGCCTTGCCCGGGGACGGCCGAACGAGGCCATCGAGGGCTTCTGGGAGAGCCTGGCCGGCGAGCGCTACGGAGACACGCCGGCGCCCGAGCTCGTGACGCTCGCCAACGCAGTCTTCCAGGAGTACTGCGCGGTGCGCCGCGAGGTGGGCGGCGAGCGCTTCCCGCCGGTCGTGCCGGGCGCCTACCTGCGCGCGAACGCCGTCTCGGTCACCCGGATGGAGAACCCCGAGTGGAAGCGGCGGACGGAGGTCATGCTGCGCGAGCGCGGCTGGTCGCGGCGGCGCGCGGCGCGCTACGACCTGGGCGCCGCGGCGGACGTGGCGGCCTACTTCGCGCGCCATCCCGGGGCGCTGGCGCGCAGCCTCAAGCGGCAGCTCTGGGACCGCCCGCCCGGCACGCCCGCCGCGCAGATCCTCCGGCGCCGCGGCATCCAGCCGCCGCTTCGCGACGACCTGCGCTTCCCCGACGCCGCGAGCGCCATCGCGCACAACGACGAGCGCCCGCGCCCGCCGGTGCCCCGCGCCTGGCCGGTCTGGCAGCTCAGGCGGCGGGGCGCCGTGGTGCGGACGCTGCCGCGGCCGTAGCGGGCAGGCGGGCCTCCTCGTCGCGCGCGGCGATGCGGGCCAGCGTGCGGCCGATCCGCGGCCCGCGCGCGGCGGCGCCCCAGCCGCGCTCGCGGCCCTCCACCGCGTCCCAGTAGCCCTCGCGCGTGGCCTCGTGGCAGAGGAACCGCCAGATCTCGCGTCGCAGGCGCGGCGAGGTGGCCCGGGCGGCGGCCGGGGGCGTCAGCGCGAGCGCCTTGACCCGGTGGCGCAGGCCGGGGCGGCGCGGCACCGGCCAGCCCGGATGGCGCTCCACGAACGGGGCGAGCGTCCAGCCCACCTCGCGCATGCGGTCGATCGCCCGCGGCAGGTCGAACGGATGCGAGTGCTCGACCACGGCCTCGGCGTCGTACGCGAGTCGCAGCCCGCGCCGCTCCAGACGCAGCCCGAGGTCGACGTCCTCGTGCGCCGCCGCCGGAAAGCCCTCGTCGAAGCCGCCGGCCTCGCGCAGGAACGCGGTCTTCGCCGACACGTTGGCGGTGAAGAAGCGGCGCCCGCCGATGTCCTCCGGGTCCTCGACCGCGAGATCGAAGTGCTGGTCGGCGAGCCAGCGCATGAGCGGGGTCGGCGGCGGCTCGGCGGCGAGCGCGATCCGGCCGAGCAGCGCCGCCGCGGGCTCCGGGTGGCGGCGGTGGAAGGCGGCGTGCCGGGCGACGAGCCCGGGCGCGGGCCAGGTGTCGTCGTTGATGAACAGGCAGGCGGCGCCGCGGGCGGCCTCGATCGCGCGGTTGCGGGCGGACGCCGGCCCGCGGCCGCCATTCTCGAGCAACGAGAGCGGGAACCGGGGCGCCGCCTCGCGCAGCGCGTTCGGCGTGCCGTCGTTCGAGCCGTCGTCCACCACGATCACCTCGAACGCCGAATCCCCCTCCTGGCGCTCCAGGCGGGTGAGCGTCTCGCGCAGCGTCGCGAGGCGGTCGCGGGTCGGGATGACGACGGTCAGCTCCACGGTCCCGCGTATGATGCCGCTCCTCTGACCGGTAACCCATGCTTCACCAGCTAGCGCGGTTCTCAGCGATCGCCCCGCTCGTCGACGAGCTCGGCGGCGGCCAGGCGCTCGACGTCGGAAGCGGGAGCGAGGGCGTGGCGGGCTGGCTGCGGGGCGAATGGACCGTGACCGCCGTGGATCGCTCGTTCGCCGCGATCGGCGCAATGCCCGGACCCCGCGGGGGGCGGGCGAGCCGCACGGTCGTCGGCGACGCGTGCAACCTGCCGTTCGAGGACGGCTCGTTCGACGTGGTGCTCGCGCTCGACCTGATGGAGCACATCGAGCCGGCCGAGCGCGGCCGCGCCCTGGCCGAGTTCGTCCGCACCGCGCGGCGGCGGGTGATCGTGGCCTGCCCCACGGGGGCCGCGGCGCTGGCCGCGGACACGCGGCTGGGCGACGGCCTGCGCCGTCGCGGGCTCGAGCCGCCGGGGTGGCTGCTCGAGCACGAGGCGAACGGGTTCCCCGCCGCCGCCGAGCTGCGCGAGCACCTGGAGAGGCGCGGGCGCCTGCGCCTGATCGGCAACGAGAACCTGCGCTGGCACGAGTGGCTGTTCCGGTTCGAGTTCAGGCGCCCCGGCCGCTGGGCCTCGGAGCGGGCCGCCGGGCTGCTGGCGGCCGGCCTCGAGCATGCCGGCCCGGCGGGCGCGATCAGCCGCGCGCTCGTGCGGGTCGTCCGCGGACCGGACCGCCCGCCGCACTACCGGACGATCGCGGTGCTGGACCTGGAGGCGGCGTGAGCGGGCTATGCCGCTTCTGCGAAGCCCCGCTCGAGCACGTCTTCGCCGACCTCGGCATGTGCCCGATCGCGAACTCGCTGGTCACGCCCGAGACCTTCGGCGCGATGGAGCCGTTCTACCCGCTCCGCGTCTACGTCTGCGAGCACTGCTTCCTCGTCCAGAGCGAGGAGTTCGAGTCGCCCGCGGGGATCTTCTCCTCCGCCTATCCGTACTTCTCGTCGTTCTCGTCGAGCTGGCTCGCGCACTGCGAGACCTACGCGGCGGAGATCACCGAGCGGCTCGGCCTGGACGAGCGGCACACGGTCGTGGAGGTCGGCTCGAACGACGGCTACCTCCTCCAGTTCTTCCACCGGCGCGGCATCAGGGTCCTCGGCGTGGAGCCGGCCGCGAGCGTGGCCCAGGAGGCGATCGTCAAGGGGATCCCCACGCTCGTCCGCTTCTTCGACTCGGAGCTCGCCGCCGAGCTGGCCCAGGAGTCGCCGGCGGACCTCGTGATCGGCAACAACGTGCTGGCCCACATGCCCGACGTGAGCGACTTCGTGGCGGGCATGGTGCTGGTGCTGGCCCCGGAGGGGGTGGTGACCGTCGAGTTCCCGCACCTCATGCGGCTGGTCGCCGACAGCCAGTTCGACACGATCTACCACGAGCACTTCTCGTACTTCTCGCTCCGGACCGTGCGGCGGATCTTCGAGCGTCACGGGCTGCGGATCTTCGACGTGGAGGAGCTCCCCACCCACGGCGGCTCGCTGCGCGTGTACGCCTGCCACGCCGGCGCCGAGCGGCACCCGGAGTCGCCGAGCGTCGCGGAGCTGGCCGAGCGCGAGCACGCGGCGGGCTACGAGGACCTCGAGGTCTACCGCTCGTTCGGCGAGCGCATGCGGGCGGCCAAGCGCGAGGTGCTGCGCTGCCTGATCGACGCGAAGGAGGAGGGCGCGACGATCGTCGGCTACGGGGCCCCGGCGAAGGGTGCGACGCTGCTGAACTACTGCGGCATCGGCACCGACTTCCTCGACTACACCGTCGACAAGAGCCCGCACAAACAGGGCTGCTTCCTGCCCGGGGTGCGGATCCCGATCCGCGAGCCGGAGGCGATCCGGCGGACGCGGCCCGACTACGTCCTGATCCTGCCGTGGAACCTCAAGGACGAGATCGTCGAGGAGATGGCGTTCGTGCGCGAGTGGGGCGGCCGCTTCATCGTGCGCACCCCGGCGATGACGATCCTCTGATGCGCTTTCGCGAGACCGCCGTGGCCGGGGCGTGGGCCGTCGAGGTGGAGCCCGCCGCCGACGAGCGCGGCATGTTCGCGCGCACGTTCGACGCCGAGGCGTTCCGCGAGCGCGGCCTCGGCTCGGAGTACGTGCAGTGCAGCACCTCCTACAACCGGGCGGCGGGAACGCTGCGCGGGCTGCACCACCAGGCGGGCGAGCACGCGGAGTGCAAGCTCGTGCGCTGCACGGCCGGTGCGGTCTACGACGTGGTCGCCGACGTCCGCCCCGGCTCGCCCACGTACCTGCGCTGGGACGCGGTGGAGCTGACGGCGGAGAACCGTGCGGCGCTGTACGTGCCGCGCGGGGTGGCGCACGGCTTCCAGACGCTGGTCGACGGCGCGGAGCTGCTCTACATGATCGACCGGCCCTACGAGCCCGCGGCGGCGCGCGGCGTCCGCTGGGACGACCCCGCCTTCGCGATCGATTGGCCCGATGCGCCGGGCGGGCGCATCATGTCCGCGCGCGACCGCGGGTACCCGGACTACGCGGCGCCGTAGCCGGCCACCGCCCGCTCCAGCCGCTCCAGGTCCCGTGCGTGCATCAGGGGGCCGAGCTCGCGCCGGGCCACCTCGGGCACCACCTCCACACGCGTCCCGTTGACGGTCGTGTGGGCGCACTCGTACGGCGGGTACCAGAACGCGCGCGCGTAGCGGTCGATCGTCTCGGCGTCGGCGTCCGCGGGGATCGCCTTCATCCCCTCGAGCGTCTCGCGGTTCAGGTAGCGCTTGCGGCGCGGGTCCTGCTCCGTGCTGGGCAGCGGCTCCCCCGACTCGGCCAGGCGGCAGACGTCGACGAACAGCCGCAGCATCTCCTCCTGCGCCCGGCGCTCCAGGCTGTACGCGGTCTCGCTGCCGATGTCGACCGGGAACTCCCTGACCGCGAGCAACGGGCCGGTGTCGAAGCCCTCGTCCATGTGGTGGCAGCTGCAGCCGTAGGTCTCGACGGACTCGAGGATCGCAACGTTGTAGTACGCGAAGCCGCCGAACTCCGGCAGCGGAGCGGCATGGAAGTTGAGCGCGGCGCGGCGCGCCAGGGCGAGCACCTCGGGCTTGACCAGGTTGCGGAACTGGAAGCTGACCACGAAGTCGACCGGCTCCGAGCGCGGCAGCTCGTGCTGCTCGACGACCGGGATCCCGTTCGCCTCCGCGCGCTCCTCCACGCTCTCGCCGCCATACCACGAGAGGTCGAAGTTGCGGGCCACGACGACGTGCCTCACGTCCCAGCCGCGCTCGACGAGCACCGACAGCGCCACGGCCGCGGCGGGCTTCGACCCGAGCAGGACGATGCTCGGGCTCACGCGGCGAGCCGGCAGGTGAAGGCCAGCATCCGGTCCTCCGCCGTCGCGGGGCGGAGCTCCGGCAGCGCCGTGAGCACGCGCACCTCGCCGAACCCCGCTCGCGCCAGCGCGAACGCGACCTCGAGCGGCGTGAACAGCAGCAGCCGGTGGGTCACCGTGAAGCTCCCGGCGGGAGCGTCGATCACGTAGTCGAGCTCCAGCCGCTGGTGGAGGAAGTCGGGCCGGGGAACGACCGTCCGCCGGATCGTCCCGCCCTCGTAGGTCCGCTCGACGGTCGTCGGCGGCTCGGCGATGACGGCAACGGCGTTCCACGCCTCCACGAGCAGCCGCGCCCCGGGCGCGAGGCGCGCGGCGATCGCCTCGAGGAAGCCGACGAGGGCGTCGAGGTCCTCGAGGCAGTTGACCACGTTGAAGAGCGACATCGCGAACGCGAAGCCGTCCTCCGCGAGGTCGGCCACGTCGCCGGACTCGACCCGGACCGCCGGCGCCTTCTCCGCCGCCCGCCGGGCCATCTGCTGCGACTGGTCGATCGCGGTGATCCCGTAGCCGCGCTCGGCCAGGAGCGCCGCGTGCGTGCCGGTGCCGCAGCCGACGTCGAGGATCCGCCCGTCCGGCTCGCCGATGAGCCGCGCCAGGGCGTCCACCTCCGCGGCGTAGTCCTTGTGCGTCGTGATCCGGTCGTAGAGCTCCGCGAACGCGGCGTCGTAGGCCTCCACCTCAGCCCAGTCGCCTCAGGTAGCCACCGGGCCAGTAGGTGACCCGCTCGGTCACGAGGCCCTCGTTGAACGCGAACGGCGGCTCCTCGGCCACGAAGCGCGGGTCCTCCGCGAGGAACCGCTCGATCGCGGCGCCCGGATGGTTCCACGACCAGTCGGGGCCCGTGCGCGGCGCCCCCGCCAGGCGGCCGGCGATGGCGTCCATCACCACGAAGTACGAGCCCGGCGTGACCAGGTCCGCGTAGGCATGCAGTTCGGCCAGCACGTGCTCGGCCTGGTGGTTCGAGTCGAGCATGACCATCACGGTCTCGCCGGGCTGGACGTGCTCGCGGACGCGCGCCACGGTCGCCGGGTCGGTCGACGAGCCCTCGACCAGCTCGATCAGCCCGGACAGGCGGTGCGCCTCGATCGCCTGCCGGTTGTGGGGCCGGATCTCGATGTCGACCCCGACGACGCGGCCGCGGTCGAGCGCCTTGCAGAGGGTCGCGTAGAACACGAGCGAGCCGCCGTGCGCGACGCCCGTCTCCACGATCACGTCGGGCTCGACCGAGGCGATCACCTCCTGCACGCGCACCAGGTCCTCCGGCAACTGAATGACAGGACGGCCGAGCCAGGTGAAGCTGTACACGTACTTCTGATCCCAACCGAGGCGCAGCCAGGCCTCCGAGACGAGCCGGAACGCCTCGGGTGAGTCGAACGCGTGGCTCTCGCGGTCCTCGACGATCACCCGGGCGCTCTCGGGATCGATCGTGATCCGCGGAAGGTCAGCCATCGAAGAAGGACGCTACGCCGTCGACCACGCGCTCGACGGTGCCGGGCGCAGGATCGGAGTGGAGCGGCAGCGTGAGGATCTCGGACGCGGCGCGGTCCGTCACCGTCATGTCGCCCCGGCGGCAGTCGCGCAGCAACGAGAACGCGTGCCCCGGCTGCCAGTGGATGCCGGTGTCCACGCCGCGCGCGGCGAGGTGCTCCCGCAGGTCGTCGCGGCGGCTCGCCGGCACCCTCACGAAGTAGAGGAACGGGATCACGTCCTCGAAGTCGGTGGCGGGCGTGCGGACCTCCTCGAGGCCCGCCAGGCCCTCGTTGTACGCGCGGCAGGCGTCGCGCCGGGCGCGCGCGATCCTCGGCAGCTTCCGGATCTGGGCGATCCCGACCGCGGCGTGCAGGTTCGCCATGTGGTAGCGGAAGCCGAGTCCCGTCACGTCGTACGTCCACGCCCGGCGGTTGCCGTACATCTCGGAGGCCCGCTGCCCCATGCCGATCAGTCGCATCTCGTGCAGGCGCTCGAGCTCTCCCTCCGTGCGCACCACCAGCGCGCCGCCATCGATCGAGGTAACGGTCTTCACGGGGTCGAAGCTGAACATCGTCATGTCCGAGAAGCTGCCCGTCGGCCGGCCGCGGTGGCGCGACCCGAGCGAGTGCGCGGCGTCGTGGAGCACGCGCAGGCCCTCGCGCTCGGCGAGCTGCGCCAGCGCGTCGTGATCGCAGAGAGCGCACGCGTAGTCGGTCGGGATGATCGCGACCGTCGCGGGGCCGACCAGCTCCGCCGCCCGCTCGACGTCGATGCACAGGGTGTCGTCGCGCACGTCGCAGAGGACCGGCTCGGCGCCCGTGGCGAGGATCGCCTGGAAGTCGGCCACGTTGTTGAACGACGGCGTGATCACCTCGGTGCCCGGACCGGCGCCCGCCAGCAGGAGCCCCAGGTGCAGCGCGGCGTGACCGGTGCTGACGGCGGCCACGCGCCGGTCGGAGGCCTCGATCAGCTTCGCGATCTCGCGCTCGAACTCCCCGACGTAACTGCCCATGCCGAGCCACCCGAGCTCGAGCGCCTCGCGCGCGGCGTCGAGCTCCTCGGACTCCAGCAGGGGCGCGAACACCGGTATCTGCGCGGCCTCGACGGAACTTCCGGGCATGGGCTGGCGCCCGACCCTAGCTGACGAACACCGGCGTGCCGACGTCGACCCGGTCGTACAGGTCGATCACGTCGGGCACGAGCATCCGCACGCAGCCGTGCGAGGCGCCGCTGCCGATCGAGCCGATGTCGGAGGTGCCGTGGAAGCCGGCGCCGCCGTAGATCCCCATCCAGCGCGCCTTCAGCGGGTTCTGCGGGCCCGGCGGGATCGAGCGCCCGGCCAGGTCGCCCGCCCAGTCGCTGTTGGGCACGTTCCAGACGGGGTCGACCTGCTTGTTCTGGATGGCGAAGCGGCCGGTGGGCGTGGGATAGCCGGGCGAGCCGGTCGCCACGCGGTAGGTCTTCACCGGCTTGAGCTCCTCGTACAGCGTCACGGTGTTCGTGCCCTTGTTCACCGTGATGATCTTGGGGTACTTCGACGCCAGGTCCTTGGTCGTGACCTTCGGCCGCACGGTGGTCACGCGGACCTTCACCACGCGGTGCGAGGTCGGCTCCACGAGGGAATCCCGGATCTGGGCGGTGAGCCGCCCCGTGTCGACCTCGCGGCCGTTGCGCCCTGCGACCGGTTGGACGCCGCCGCCGTCGAAGCTCACGCTGGCGTCGCGGGCCGGCTGGTCGACCTTGCGGGCCACGCGCTTCACGAGCGCCCTCACGGCCCGCTCGTCGAACGAGATCCGGACCGGGATCTCCTCGTGCACCTCACCGCCGGTGATCCGGCGGATGCTGCGGCTCACGACGTTGCCCTGCTGGCTGCGCTCGAGCGCGCGGTCGACCATCTCGTCCACGTTCGTCCGGATGTTCGCGTCCTCGGGCTTCAGGGTGAAGCGGTTGCCCCTGTACTTCACCTTGAGCGGGCGCTCGAGGTCGTAGGAGAGCTCGCTGTGGAGCCTCTCGCGGGCCTCGGTCTCGGTCATCCCGCCGACGTCGATGCCGGCGGCGGTGATGCCCTCGGCGATCTCGTCGTCGCTCGAGTCGTACGCGTAGACGCCGACCGAGCCGAAGATCATCACCGCGAGGGCCACGGCGAGGAATATGAACGAGCGGTGGCGCATCGAGAGAACGGTCAGTCTAGGCCGGGATCCGGCGTCTTTCCCACCCGTTGCAGGGGTTCAGCGCCGAATGACGGCGTTCTTGCAGCTAGCCGCTCTGCGGCGTCTCCCGGCGGACCAGCACGCCGTCGATCGCGGCGAGCACGCGGGGGCGCCCCTGGCCGCCGCGCTCGTGGTCGCGGAGCGCCAGCAGGTCCGGCGTCTCGAGCGAGTCCAGGAGGCCCGCGATCTCGCCGGGATCCAGGTCGTCGTAGTGCTCGAGCGGGGGTGCGGGAGCGCCGCCCCGGTCGCCGGGCGGGCCGCCGCTCTGGGCGCCGCCGTTCGGAGCGTCGTCGGTGTCGAGCGCCCGCGCGGCGTGCGCCATCGTCTGGGCCTGCCGTGCCGGGGACTCGGTGCCGGGCTGCCCGGTGCGCGCCGCGTAGCCCGAGTGCAGCCGGCGCAGCTCGAGGAGCTCGACGGGCGTGAGCCGGTGCTCGGTGCGGAACGCCGAGTTGCGCACGTGCGGGCTCCAGCGCAGGAAGTCCTCCACCTCGCGCTCGTACTTGTAGGGCTCCGCCCCGCCGCGCGTGACGCGCGCGAGCCGGAGGTGCTCGGCGAACGCGAGTACGGTCTCGCGGGAGGTGTAGCGGTAGCTGAACCCGCTGGCCTTGAGCTTGCGGTTGTCGACGCCGCGACCGAAGCGGAGCTGGCCGAGCATCTCCGGCGGGATCCTCACGCCCAGGCGGCGCAGCGCGGTGGCCGATAGCCCCGTGCCGAACGGCATCAGCACCGGCGCGAAGGGCTTGCCGAGCAGCGAGGCCACCTCGGTGAGCGCGAGCACCCCGTCGGCGGCGACGTTGTAGATCCCGGCGAGGTCGTGGCGCAGGGAGTGGGCCGCTGCCTCGACCACGTCGTCCTCGTGCACGAACTGGTAGCGCGGATCGAAGCCGAAGATCGTCGGCACCACCGGCAGCGAGAAGAAGCTCGTGTGCGCGGTCCTCACCCCGGGCCCGAGCACGTTCGACATCCGCATGATCGTCGTGCTGACGTGCGGGTTCTTCTCGGCGAAGTCGCGCACGCTGGCCTCGGCCTCGACGATGTCGCGCTCGATCGGGGTCCGCGGCGGGTGAGGGCGCCCCATCGACTCCGTGAAGAAGGCCGGGTCGTCCTGGGCGGTGCCGTAGAAGTGGGCCGACGACTTGAACACGAAGCGGCGCACCGTCGAGTGGCTGCACGCGGCGAGGATGTTCATCGTCCCGATGACGTTGTTCTCGTGGGCCTTGCGCGAGCTGGTCTGCGTCGAGTCCACCACGAGCCGGCTGTCGACCACCGTGTCGATCTCGGCCGCCTCGACGATCCGGCGCAGCAGCGCGTGCTGGTTGCTCACCCGCACGAACTCGGTGCGCTCGAGCTCGCGGGTCGGGTCCTTGTCGTCGACCCCGATGATCGCCTCGTACTGATCGTCGCGCTCGAGGGCCTGGGCGAGCTTGCCGCCCCAGAAGGTCGACAGCCCGGTGATGAGTACGCGCCGCTTGCTCACGTCTGCCATTCGCTTACCCGAACCAGACCGACTGTCGCTTGCCGACCATGTCCCAGACGTTCTCCTGGATCCGCGCGCGGACGTCGTGGGCCACGCTCTGGACGAGCGACTTGTCGCGGTCGAGGCCCTCCTCGTCGAAGCGGATGGGCGGCAGGAAGCGGATGCGGAACTTGGCCGGCAGGTAGCCGAGCATCCCCAGCGGGCCGAAGTGCGGGAACGTCGGGGTCAGCGGGAAGTAGGTGAGGCCGGTGACCTTCGCGAGCGGGTTGAGGTGGGCGAAGATCGGCGCGGCCTCCTCTGCGCCGATGAGGGCGACCGGCACGATCGGCACGCGCGCCCGCATCGCCGCCTCCACGAAGCCGCCGCGGCCGAAGCGGCGCAGGCGGTAGCGGTCCCTGTAGAGCTTCTCGGTGCCCTTGCGGCCCTCCGGGAAGACCAGCACGAGCTGCTGCTCGTCGAACAGCAGCCGCTGCACGTTGGCCGGGTGCGCCGCCACGCAGCCGATCTTCGGGATCAGCATGCTGAAGCCGGGATAGCCCTTGAAGAAGTGCTCGACCGTGATGTTCAGCGGTCGCGGGTGCGGATGCTCCTCCTTGATCGACTTGGCGATCATCGCCGCGTCCGGCGGGAGCGCGCCGGAGTGATTCGAGACGAGCAGCGCGCCGCCGGTCGGCGGGATGTTGTCGACTCCCTCGACCTCGACCCGGAACCAGTTGTTGTAGAGGAAGTCGACGATCGTGCGGTCGAGGAAGCCCTCTACGCGCTCGGAGCGCCCCCAGTCGTTGAGCTCGCGCTCGGGCTCCACGCCCGGAAGGTGGTTGCGGAGGTCGTCCTCGCGCCGCGCCAGTGCGCCCGGGCGGGGCGGTCCGAGGTCGTCGACCTCGGGGGCGGGTGCGCGCAGGCTGGTGCGGTCCGGCATGGCGACCGATTGTCGCAGGCCCAACGACGACCGGCCCGGACCCCGCTGGGGGATCCGGGCCGGAAGCTCAAGCGACTGGCTCGGGCGGCGCTACTTCTTGCCGCGCTTGACGAGCGTCGTCGGAGTGCCGTTGGTCGTCTCGCTGCTGGCGCCGTTGGCGCTGACGTGGTTCGTCCCGGGCGTGGTGCCCCGGATGATCCCGCCGTCCGGGCGGCGCAGCCCGGCCAGGTCGTTGTTCGTGACCTCGTTGCTGAACAGGTCGGTGAAGCTGTTCGACCCGCGACTCCACACGCCGGTGCTCGAGTTGAAGCTCACGCCGTTGCGGTGCAGCTGCGTGGTCGCGGTCTTGTTGATCCCGCTGGCCGCAGATGCCGTGCCGCAGTCGGTCGTGGTGGGCGTGGAGGCGTTCGTGCCGAACGCGCTGGTGACGACGCCACAGGTGTTGTGGTCGATGTCGTTGTCCTTCAGCACCGCGCTCGTGAACGTGATCAGGTTGTTGCCGGGCGCGTTGATGAAGCCGATTCCGTTGTCGTGGATGTGGTTGCGCTTCAGTACGACGCGAGTCGTCGCGGACGTCGGAGCGACGACTACACCGGCCTTGAAGCGGTAGATCTCGCTGTCCATGATGTTGACGCGGGCCGCGGAGAGCACCTTGACTCCGGCGAGCGACGTCTGCGCGCCGGTCCCGATGCCGTTGATGTCGAGGCCGCGGAGCGTGACCGAGTCGGTCGCGGTCGCGTTGACCACGATCGCGTTCGTGCCGCTCACGAGGACTCCGCCCTCGGTGTAGTGGCACTTGATCGTCAGCGACTTGGTGATCGTGACGCCGCCGAACCCACCCGGGTCCAGGCAGTTGATCTCGCCGCCATTGGCGGTCTTCGAGATCGCCCCTGCGAACGTCTTGCAGGGCGCCGTGCGGCTGCACGGGTTGGCGTCGTCACCGACGCCGGAGACCCAGGTACGTGTGGCCTGGGCTGAAGCTGAAGCGGGCAGCGCGAGGGCGATGAGCGCAAGCGCAGGTACGACCTTTAGGAGAATGCGTGAGCCAGTCATTCGTCCACACTAACCCCGCACCCGGCGGGAAGCAAGACCCAATCATGGCGCGCTCGCCTACCTCTTAGACCGCGTACCCCTCCATTTGAGGTCCCCCGTGTCGCAGCGGGCGGACTTGGCGCGTATGTGGCCGCGCACCGTCTTCGCGTCCAGGGCGAAGCGCCCGCTGATGTGGACCTCGGCGTTGGCGTCGGTCTCGTCCGTGTAGGTGACGATCGCGTGGGCATCGGCGTTGAAGCGGTAGCCCTTGCTCGTGCGCTTCAGCCTGAAGTCGTTCACGGAGGTGCGGCCATAGACCTCGCCGCACGGGAAGCTGAACGCCGCGATCTCCACCGAGCGGCCGGAGATCCGGAGCGTGACGTCGCCGGGCTGGCCCGCGTACGACCAGCCGCTCTTCGGGGCCTTGGGCGAGCGCGTCGCCCCTCCCGCCGCGGCGGGAACCGCCACTGCGAGCGCCAGCGCCAGGAGTACGAGCAAACGGGCCATACGCCCAGCGTAGAGGCGCTACCCGCCCTCCGCCACCCCCTGGAGCACCGGCTCGAGCCGTTCGGCCAGCTCCGGCCAGTCGCGGCCACCGATCGCGGCCCCCGACTCCACCAGGCGCTCGTTCCAGGGGTGCACGATCGTCGCGGCCACGATGCCCGCCTCGGCGGCGGCGGCGAGGTTCACCGGGCTGTCGTCCACCAGCACGTCGATCCCGAGCTCCACGCAGCGGCTGATCTTGTCGTAGGAGCAGTGCAGGTCGTCGTAGGGCATGCCGATCCGCTCGAGCCAGCGCTCGGTGGCCTCGCGGGTGGCGACGGCGCGGTGGCTCGTCACGTGGATCCAGTGCCCGGCCGCGTGCCAGCGCGCCACGGCCTCGACCGCGCCCGGGTACGGCTCGGCGCCCGCGATGTTCTCGTCGCTGTGGGTCTCCTCGATCGCGGCGATCAGCTCGCCCCGCTCGAGCCCGGTGATCCCCCACTCGCTCTGCTCGTGGTAGGGCAGCTCCACGCCGAAGCGCCTGCGCGCGATCGAGTCGAGCAGGTCCCAGTAGTGGTGGAGCGTCGAGTCGATGTCGAGGGCTATCCGGGCCACGAGGTGGGTACCGTAGTTCTCGATGCCGAGCAAGCTCCCCAAGGTCGTCATGCCCGCGAGGCCCGCCCAGGCGGAACGCGCCGGCGACGACTACGGCGTGCGCGACGAGCCCGACTGGACCACGATCGACTGGCGCGAGCACCTGCGCTCGGCACAGATCGAGGGCCGGCGCGTGAACTACGTGGACTACGGATCGGGCGATACCCCGTCCGGGGCACAGGCGGGGCCGCCCGTCGTGTTCGTGCACGGCATCTCGGGCAACTGGCAGAACTGGCTCGAGAACATCCCGCGCTTCGGCCGCGAGCGGCGCGTGATAGCGCTCGACGTCCCCGGCTTCGGCGAGTCCGAGGACACCGCCGAAGACCCCACCATGTCCGGCCTCGGCCGCGCGGTCGAGGGGCTCTGCGACCACCTCGACCTCGGCCGGATCGCGCTGATCGGCAACTCGATGGGCGGCTTCATCGCGGCCGAGACCACGATCGCGTTCCCCGAGCGGGTCGAGCGGCTCGTGCTGTGCTCGTCGGCCGGCATCACGACCAGCGAGCTGCGCCGCGAGCCGGTGATGGCCTGGGGCCGCGCCGTGTCCATGGGCGGCGCGCGCAGCGCCGCCGAGGTGCGCATGGCGATCCTGCGGCCGCGGCTGCGGCACCTGATCTTCTCGCTGATCGTGCGGCACCCGAGCCGCATTCCGGCCGACGTCCTCTTCGAGATCAGCAAGGGCGCCGGGCGCGACGCGTTCATGCCCACCCTCCAGGCGATCCTCGAGTACGACTTCCGCGACCGGCTGCCCGAGATCCGCTGCCCGACGCTGATCGTCTGGGGGGCCAAGGACGCGATCGTGCCGCGCGACGACGCCTACGAGTACGAGCGCCTCATCCCCGGCACGCAGCCGGTCGTGATGCTCGAGGACACCGGGCACATCCCGATGGTCGAGCGTCCGCGCACCTTCAACGACAAGGTGCTCGAGTTCCTGGCGGGCCCGGCGCCCGACCAGGGGATCGCCGAGGACGCGGGCGAGCCGGAGCCCGCGCCGGCCTAGCCGCTCCGCCCGGCCGGCCCCGCCGGTCAGCTCGTGAGCGCGCCCGGCCGGCCCGGCCGGCGGTCAGGTGGTGAGCGCGCCCTCGGCCGCCGAGCCGACGTGGCGCGCGTACTTGCCCAGCACTCCCCCGTTCAGGCTCTTCGCGGGCGGCTGGTAGGCCTCCACGCGGCGGGCGATCTCGTCGTCGGCCAGGTCCACGTCGAGCCGGCGCGAGTCCACGTCGAAGGTGATCGTGTCGCCGTCCCGGATGGCGGCGATCGGGCCGCCGCGGGCCGCCTCGGGAGCCACGTGACCGGCCATCAGCCCGCGCGTGGCGCCGGAGAAGCGGCCGTCCGTCAGGAGGGCGACGGTCTCCCCCAGCCCCTCGCCCATCAGCGCCGCCGTCACGCCCAGCATCTCGCGCATGCCGGGGCCGCCGGCGGGGCCCTCGTTGCGGATCACGACCACGTCGCCGTCCTCTATGCCCTGCGCCTTGACGGCCGCGAACGCTTCCTCCTCGGACTCGAACACGCGCGCGGGGCCGGTGTGGCTCGTGCGGGTCGAGCCGGAGGCCTTCACGACGCAGCCGTCCGGGGCGATGTTGCCGCGCAGGATCGCGAGCCCGCCGGTGGGCTTGATCGGGTCCTCGAGCGAGCGGATGACCTCCTGGCCGTCCTGCTCGTCGGCGTCGGCCGCCTCCTCGGCGATCGTGCGACCGGTGACGGTGGGGGCGTCGGCGTGCAGCAGGCCGGCGTCGAGGAGGCGCCTGGCCACGAGCCGGACGCCGCCCGCGCGCCACATGTCGGGCGCGACGAAGCGGCCGCTCGGCTTGAGGTCGGCCAGCAGCGGCGTGCGGTCGCTCACCCGGTCGAAGTCCTCCAACCGCAGCTCCACGCCCGCGTCGCTGGCGAGGGCCATCAGGTGGAGCACGGCGTTGGTGGAGCCGCCGGTGGCCGCCACGCACGCGATCGCGTTCTCGAGCGACTCCCTCGTGATGATCGAGCTCGGCTTGACGTCGTCCTCGATCAGCTTCATCACGAGCCGGCCGACGTCCTCGGCCGCCTGGCCCTTCTTGCCCTCCTCGGCGGGGACCATCGAGGTCCCCATCGCCGAGATGCCGAGCATCTCGAAGGCCGTCGCCATCGTGTTGGCGGTGTACTGGCCGCCGCAGGCGCCCGCGCCGGGCGAGGCGACCGACTCGAGCTCGGCCAGGTCCTCGTCGCTCATGCTGCCCGCCGCGTGTGCCCCGACCGCCTCGAAGACGTCCTGGATCGTGACCTTCTTGCCGCGGAAGTCGCCGGGCGCGATCGAGCCGCCGTAGAGCATCACGCTCGGCACGTCGAGGCGGGCGAGCGCCATCACGCAGCCGGGAATGGTCTTGTCGCAGCCGGACAGGGCGACCACGCCGTCGAACATGTGCCCGCGGGCGACCAGCTCGATCGAGTCGGCGATCAGCTCACGGCTCACGAGCGAGGCGCGCATGCCCTCGGTGCCCATCGTGATGCCGTCGGAGACCGCGATCGTGTTGAACTCCATCGGCGTGCCGCCGGCGGCGCGGACGCCGTCCTTCACGCGCTCGGCCAGGCCGCGCAGGTGGAAGTTGCACGGCATCGTCTCGGTCCAGGTGTTGGCGATCCCGACGATCGGGCGGCTCAGGGCCTCGTCGTCGAACCCGATGCCCTTGTAGTAGGCGCGGGCGGGGGCCCGGTCCGGGCCCTCGAGGATCACCCGGCTGCGGAGGCGGCGCTCGGCGCTCACGCGCTGCGCCTGGCCCCGAGCGCGCCCTCGCCGTGCAGCCGCTCCCACTCGGCGAGGCGCCACAGGTCGCGGCGCACGCGGCTCGGGTCGATCTGCCGGCCGGGCAGGTGCATGTTCGCCCGCTCGATGAGCTGCCGCTCGTCGCCGGTGAGGGCCATCCACTTGGCGAGCACGTCGTCGGAGTCGGGCAGGCGCGTGGCGCCCACGGCCGCCGTCAGGTCCGGGAACTCGACGCAGTACTCGCTGAGCAGCCGGCCGGTCTCCGGGACGTACGCGACGATCGGCTTGTGGGGGTAGATCAGGTAGGCGTAGCCGGGGGCCTGCGGCTGGGCGGGCGGCTCGTCGGGGCGCTCGGCGTAGTCGAGCCGGCGCCGGCGGCGCTGGAGCGTGCGGCCCGGCCCCTCCGCCTTCAGCGTGCCGTGCACGCGGATGAAGCCGAGGTCGCGGTACATGGCCCACTCCTCGTCGTTCACGCAGGAGCGCAGCAGCTCGCGGGCGCGCTGCTCGGCGCGGCGCTCGCGGCCGGGATCGCGCAGGGCTCGGCGCTCGGCGCGGGCCTCCGCGCGCGCCTTCGCGCGGGCGCGGCGGGCGACGCTGGCGCGCACCATCATCGGCACCACCAGCGCGGCTCCGAGGACGGTCAGGACGGTGAGGGCGAGGAGCATGGCCCTCAGCCCCCGGCCGCGCGCGGGAAGAAGATCACCCGGTCGGCCTCCGCCGGGATGTCGCTGTAGTCGCGGACCAGCGCGGCGTCGCGGCGGCCCGTGCCGCTCTCGGTGGTGGGCACCGCCGCCCACATGCCCTCGTCGAGCTGGCGCCGGAACTCCTCGACCAGCCGCTCCTCGTCCTCGCGCAGCCGCGGGTCGCCCTCAGCGAGGAGGACCTCTCCGTGGCCGGGCTTCATGCGGAGGAACTTGATGGCGGGGCTCCTGTCGACGCCGAGATGGAAACCGCCCGGCCGGGGAGCCGCGCGACCCCGCCAGGCCGAGGCCGCGACGGGACCGGCGATTATGTCAAACCGGTTTCGGTGGCCCGAGGGGCCGGCCCCCTTCCCCGGCGGGGGCGCCCGCGGCGGGGGCGCCCGCGGCGGGGGCGCCCGTGGCGGAGCCGCCGCCGGCTGTCGGGGCGGGGGCGCCGCCGCCGGCTGTCGGGGCGGAGCGGCCACCGCCGGCTGTCGGGGCGGAGCGGCCGCCGCCGGCTCGGATCCCGATGACGTCGACCGGGCCCGCCCCCGCGCCGATGCCGCGCAGGCCGGCGCCGACCGCGCGCGAGGCCGCCTCGCGCGCCGCGCGGGCGGCGTCGAGCGGGTCGTCGCCCAGCGCGAGCCGGGCCGCAAGGGTCGAGGAGTGCGTGCAGCCGGAGCCGTGTGCCGCGCCGTCCGCGTGACGCTCGCCGGCTATCCGCACCAGCCGGTCGCCGTCGAAGAACAGGTCCTCCCCGGCCTCGGCGTGACCACCGGTGACGACCACCGCGCCCGCCCCCAGGGCGTGGACCGCGCGTGCCAGCGCCTCCTGGTCGCCGTCCGCCGCGTCACCCGCGAGGACGCGCGCCTCGGGGAGGTTGGGCGTGACGACGCTCGCGCGCGGCACCAGGCGCTCCGCCAGAGCCGTGCGGGCATCGTCGTCGAGCAGCACCGCGCCGCTCTCGGCGACCATGACGGGGTCGAGCACGACCGGAACCGGCCCGACGAGGTCGAGCGCCTCGTCGACGGCCGCGATCGTCGTGGCGGTGCCGAGCATGCCGATCTTGACGGCGTCGACGCCGATGTCGTCGGCCACCGCCGCGACCTGGGCGACGATCGTCTCCGGGGGGACCGCGTGGACGTCGCGCACCTCGACGGTGTTCTGCACCGTGACCGCCGTGATCGCCGTCATGCCGTGCACGCCCGCGGCGGCGAACGCCTTGAGGTCCGCCTGGATGCCCGCGCCGCCGCCGGAGTCGGAGCCGGCGATCGAGAGCACGCGCGGGACGTCGGGCGCCATCGGCGGAGAGTAGGGAGGCTCGGCACGCAACACGCGCTTAACATCGCCGTTGGGCATGCGTTAAGAGGACCGTGTTGCGCTCAAGAGCTCTTGACAAGACCCAGCCGCCTCCGTAGCTTCGGCCGCGTTCGCAGGACTGGACTCGAGGGGGAATCTCATGAGGGGGAAGGCCACTCTGGTGGCGGTGCTCGCCGCTGCCCTGACGCTCGCGATCGCGCCCGGCGCAAGCGCCGCCGTCGTCACCGACAGCTTCACCGGCACCAACGGGACGCTGCTCGAGAACCACACCGGGGAGACGGGCGCCATCTGGACGTGGCACGCGAACTACCCCGCGGACCTGAAGCTCCAGGACGGCCGCGTCTGGGGTCCCGAGTGGGGCCTGTACTTCGCCAGCGGCATCCCCGCCACCAACGAGTACGACGTGCGGGCCGATCTGCACGTGAAGAGCAACGCGGGCGCCATCGGCATCGTGGGCCGCTCGCTGACGAGCGGCGCTGACTCGCTCTACATGGGCCGCTACAACGCCGGCACCGGGCGCTGGGAGCTCGTGAAGTGCGTGTCCGCGGGCTGCGAGGTGCTCGCCTTCTATTCGCAGACGCTCACGGTCGGCGCGACCTACGCGGTCAGGCTGGAGATCCGCAACGCCGCGAAGAAGCTCTTCGTGGATGGGATCCAGCGCGCCTCGAGCACCGACAACGCGATCACGCAGGTCGGGCGAGCCGGAATCCGATCGGGTCCCGGAGTGACCACGGCCACGACCGGCTACCACCTCGACAACTTCAGCGTCGATGCCCCGTCCGCCGACACCAACATCACGGCGGGACCGTCGGGCCTCACCAACGACGCCACACCCACGTTCTCGTTCGCGTCCGTCCCGAGCGGCGGCACGTTCGAGTGCAAGCTCGATGGTCCCGGGACCACGCTGGGCACCTGGGCCGCCTGCAGCTCGGGCCACACGTACAGCACGCTCTCGAACGGGAGCTACACGTTCAGCGTGCGCGCGACGGTCGGCGGCGTCACCGATTCGACGCCGGCCACCCGCACCTTCACGGTCGACGCGATCCCCCCGGACACCACGATCAACTCGGGCCCCACCGGGACGATCACGACGAACAGCGCGAGCTTCGGCTTCACGAGCGAGGCCGGGGCCACGTTCCAGTGCAAGCTCGACGGCCCCGGGACCACGACGGGAACCTACGCCGCCTGCGCGACCGGGCAGTCCTACTCGAACCTGGCCAACGGGACCTACACGTTCAGCGTGCGGGCGACGGACACCGCCGGGAACGTCGAGCCGTCGCCGGCCACGCGTGCGTTCACCGTGAACGTGACCGGCTGCACGCTCAACCTGGGGGCGCTCGACGTGGACAACTGCACGCTGCTCAAGGCCGACAACGCATCGGCCGCCGATCCGGAGCCGCTGTGGGGGAACATCGAGTGCGAGGTCGACAGCCGGCACCAGCAGGTCACGACCGGCGGCGACACCCACGCGACGGGTGACGGCGCGGCGCAGGGCAACACCGCCTTCCGCCGCATGACGGCCATCGACGGTGACGACTTCTCCGGCGAGCGCTGCGAGCTGGGGATCAACGAGCACCGCACCGGGTTCACCCCCACGTTCCAGCTCTACCGCGAGGGTGAGCGCCGGGTGACGTTCATGTCGATGCGGCTGCCGTCGAACTTCCCGCTCTCCACCACGGACTGGCAGGTGGTGATGCAGATGAAGCAGACGCAGCCGGCCGACAACGGGAACGGGACCCCGGTGGTGGAGCTGAGCGCGAGCCAAGGGCACTGGCGGCTCGCACAGAGCGGGTCGCCCCTGCTGACCTCGACGGGACGGCTGCTGTGGGACACGCCTGCCGCGAACGGCATCTGGACCCGCTTCGCGTTCGACGTGACCTACTCCCAGTACGACACGCAGGGCTCGATCAAGGCCTACGTGGACCTGAACAACGACGGCGACGCGCTCGACACCGGCGAGCAGAGCCCGACGTTCACGACCTACACGCTGAAGCGGGAGATAGCGGCGGCGCAGTCGCCGGACAACGACCCGCTCGTGGAGGGCGACTCGGTTCCGTCGCACCTGCGCACGGGGATCTACCACAACCCCGTCATCTCCTGCCCGGCTCCGTCCGGCTGCTCGACCGAGGTGGACAACGTGCAGGTCTACGCGGTGCCGTAAGCAGACGACGAGCGGGCGGCAGGGTCCCGTCACGGGGCCACCGCCCGCTCGTAGGCGCCCAGGCCGTCGCGGCGGACCAGGCCGAGCATCTCGAGCCGGCCGAGCGCCGCGCGGGCCTCGCTCGCGCCGAGGCCCAGCCCGGCGGCCGCGGCCTCGACGGAGCTTCCGCCCTCGATCGCGTCGAGGACCCTGCGCAGGCTCGCGTCGAGGGGCGGTGCCGGGCGCGGGCCCGGCGAGGGCGGCTCGCGCCGGGCGCCGGCGCCGAACAGGAGGTCGAGGACGTCGGCTGCGTCGCGGATGAAGTGCGCGCCCTCGTAGAGCAGGCGGTTCGAGCCGGCGGCCATCCGGGTGGTCACCCGCCCCGGCACGGCTCCCACGTCGCGCCCGATGTCCTCCGCGAACCGGGCGGTGATCAGCGAGCCCGAGCGCTCCGCCGCCTCCACCACGACCGTCACCCGGGTCAAGCCCGCCATGATCCGGTTGCGTGCCGGGAACGTCCAGCGGCGCGGCTCCGTGCCGGGCGGCAGCTCGGCGACGACCGCGCCGCCAGCGACCATGCGGTCGTAGACCGCGCGGTTGGTTCGCGGATACGCGCGCTCGGCCCCGCAGGCGAGCACCCCGATCGTGTTGCAGCCGGCGTCCACCGCTCCGCGGTGCGCCGCGGCGTCGATCCCCAGCGCCAGCCCGCTCACGACCGTCACACGCGCCGCGCTGAGCCCGCGCCCGAGCTCGCGCGCCACCTCCAGTCCGTACGCGGACGCGCGCCGCGCCCCCACGATCGCCACCGCCGGCTCCTCGAGCAGCTCCGCGAGCCGGGCCTGGCTGCCCGCGCCGTAGAGGACCACCGGAGCGTCCCCGAGGTCCGTGAGGCTCGCGGGGTAGGCGCCGTCGTGCACGCAGATCGCGAACAGGCCGGCCTCCTCCACCTCGAGCCGCCGGGCGTTCGGGTCGAAGCGCTCGATCCGCCCCCTCGCCTCCGCGTGCCAGCCCTTGCCGACGGCCTCGATCAGGTCCTCGTCCGGGAGCGCCAGAAGCTCGGGCGCGCGCCGCCCTCCGTCGAGGAGACCCGCGATCGGAGCGGCGAGGAACCCGATCAGGGCGCTGCGGCGAAGACAGGCGTCGCAGGCGCTCATGCGGCCGCCGCCGTTCGGGTGCCCAGGCGGTACGAGAGAGCCTCGTCGATGTGGCGGGCGCCCAAGCTGTCGGCACCCTCGAGGTCCGCGATCGTGCGCGCCAGCCGCAGGACCCGGTCGTGACCGCGAGCCGTGATCGCGCCCGCGCAGGCGGCGGCGTCGAGCCGGTCGCCGAGCTCGGGCCCGAGCCGGACGTGCCGGCGCGTGAGGCGCGCGTCCATCCCGGCGTTGCAGCCGGCGCTCGTACCGGCCAGGCGGGCCAGCTGGCGCTCGCGCGCGGCCACCACCCGCTCGCGCACGGCGGCCGAGCCCTCCGGGGCCGGGTCGCCCGGCCCGATCGGCACGAGCGGGACGCGCCCAAGCGGGCACACGATGTCGATGCGGTCGAGCAGCGGCCCGCTCAGGCGGCGGTGATAGCGGGCGCGGTCGACCTCGTTGCAGGTGCACTCGCCGTCGGCCCGGGCGCACGGGCACGCGTTGCACGCGCCGACGAGCATCGCGGCCGCCGGGAAGCGGATCGTGCGCTGGCCGCGCATGACCTCGACGTGGCCCTGCTCGAGCGGCTGGCGCAGCGCCTCGAGCGCCGGTCGCGCGAACTCGGCGAGCTCGTCGAGGAACAGGACGCCGCGGTGCGCGAGGGTGATCTCGCCAGGCCGGGGCACGTTGCCTCCCCCCACGAGCCCCGACGCCGAGATCATGTGGTGCGGCGCGCGGAACGGCCGCCGGGAGGCGAGCCGGCCGTTGCCGAGCCCGGCCACGCTCAGCACCTGCGTGATCTCGACCGCCTCGCCGTGCGACGGCGGCGGCAGGATGCCGGGCATCCGGCGCGCGAGCATCGTCTTGCCCACCCCCGGCGGCCCGACCATCAGCAGGTTGTGCCCGCCGGCGGCGGCGATCTCGAGCGCGCGACGGGCGTCCGCCTGCCCGCGCACGTCGGCCAGGTCGGGCCCGTCCGCGGCGCGGTCCACGGGCCGCGCCGGCGCGGCCGGATCCGGCTGCCACTCACCCCTCAGGAGGGCGACGAGCCGCTCGAGGCTCTCGACGCCCACCACCTCGATCCCCTCGATCAGAGCGGCCTCGGGCGCGTCCTCCACGGGAACCACGAGCCGCCTGTAGCCGGCCCGCCGGGCGCCCGCGGCGACCGCGACCGCGCCGCAGGCCGAGCGGAGGGTCCCGCTGAGCGACAGCTCGCCGGAGACCGCGTAGCGCGCCACCTCCTCCGCCGGGAGCTGATCGCTCGCGGCGAGCACCGCGACGGCGAGTGCCAGGTCGAAGCTCGGTCCCGCCTTGCGCACGTTCGCCGGCGCGAGGTTGGCGGTGAGCCGCTGGAGCGGGAACTCGAGGCCCGAGTTGAGCAGCGCCGCGCGCACGCGCTCGCGCGCCTCGCGCACCGCGCGGTCGGGCAGCCCGACGATGGTGAACTGCGGCAGGCCGCGGCGGAGGTCGACCTCGACGGTGACCTCGCGGCTCTCGATGCCCTCGATGGCGAAGGTGGCGACGCTGGCGAGCATGGTCAGGCGGCGGGGGTGACGGCGCGCGCGAGCATCAGAACGCGTCCGTGACGTGATCGAGGGACAGAAGCCGGCCGCCGGGGCTGATCGTGATGCCGATCGCGTCGAAGCGGAGGTGCTCGCGGTGGGGCATGCCGCCGGCGGCGCGGCGATCGCGCAGCCACGCCATCGCGAGGTGCCGCAGCCGGCGGCGCTTGGCCGGGCCGACCGCGTCGAGCGCGAGCTCGGGGCCCGACCGCCCGCCCGCGACCCGCGTCTTGACCTCGCAGAAGACGATCGCGTCCGCGTCGGCGGCGACGAGGTCGAGCTCGCCCTCGCGTACCCGCCAGTTGCGATCGAGGATCTCGTAGCCCGCACCGGTGAGGTGGTCGGCGGCGATCTGCTCGCCCAGCGAGCCTCTCGTTCGGCGGATGTCCGGGGACATGCGGCGACGGTAAACGGCGCCGCGTCACACGTGGGTTACGTGCGTTACGGGTTCGTTACAAGTGTGTGACGGGAGGGTGAAAACTGGCCGGAGCGGCCGCGACGGGAGCGCGCGAGGCGCTCAGCCCAGCGTCATCTGCTGGTACGCGATCGACGCGAACGACAGCCGGTGCAGCGGCGAGATCCCGCGCTCGCGGATCGCCTGGCGGTGCTCGGGCGTGGAGTAGCCCACGTTCGTCGCGAAGTCCCAGTCCGGATGGCGCTCGTGCGCGCGGCGCATGTAGCGGTCGCGCGTGACCTTCGCGAGCACGGACGCCGAGGCGATCGCCGCGCTGCACGAGTCGCCGCTGACGACCGCGCGCTGCTCGTAGCCGAGGTCCTTGATGCGGAAGCCGTCGACCAGGCAGATCGCCTCCGGGCACGCGACCTTCCGGAGCGAGGTGCGCAGCGCCTCCAGGTTCGTCTTGTGCAGCCCCCGCGCGTCGATCCCGCGCGGGCAGCGCACCACGATCGTGGCGCGCGCCGCCGCCCGGAGCACGAGCGGGTAGAGCTCCTCGCGGCCCGCCTCCGTGTGCTGCTTCGAGTCGTTCAGCCGAGCGAGCGCGCGGCGGTCCGACAGGGTCAGCCGGTCGAGGTCGAACATCACGGCCGCGGCCACCAGCGGGCCGGCGAGCGAGCCGCGGCCGGCCTCGTCGGCGCCCGCCACGAAGCGGCGCTCGAACTGCCGGTCGAAGGCGAACAGCTTGGCCCCGCGCGGGCCGGCCGCCTTCGAGGGGCGCGGGCGGAGCGTGGCAGCCCCGACGGCCCCTCCGTTCAGACCGTCAGAGGGTCCCGATCCGCTTGGGAGGCCAGTAGGTGAAGAAGGCCTGCCCGATGAGCTGATCCTTGGGGACGGGACCCCAGAAGCGGCTATCTGCGCTGGCCCCACGGTTGTCGCCCATCATAAAAAAGTGATCCGGCGGAATCGTGATCTCTTTCGGCAAATTGCAGATATCGCATGCGTCGTCGGGCTCGATGAACGGCTCTTCCGTCGCCTTGCCGTTGAGGATGACCCGTCCGCGCTCGATCCTGATGCGGTCGCCCCCCACGGCGACGATCCGCTTGATGAAGTTCTGATCGGACCGGTCGGGAGTGGGACGCGGGCAGGCCTGCCCGCGCGAGGGCGGCTCGAAGCCCTGGACGCCGCACTCGTTGCGGTTGTCGTCGGCGCCCGCGGGGGGCTTGAAGACCACGACGTCGCCGCGGTCGGGATCCGACACGTGGTAGTTGACCCGCGAGACGAGCACGCGCTGGCCGATGTCTAGCGTCGGCTCCATCGAGCCGCTCGGGATGCGGAAGGGCTTGACCAGGAACGCCTGGATCCCGAGTGCCAGACCCAGCGCGACCGCGACGATCAGGAAGAACTCGAGCAGCGACCCGCCCGGGGACCGCTTCTCTCCCGCGGTCATCCCTCGGTGGACTCGCCGGCCGGATCCTCCGCGGCGGGGGTGTCGTCACCCGAGGAGGGGTGCTCGGCGAGCGCCTCGTCGGCGGCATCGCCCTCGGCGGCCGGCTCCTCGCGCGGCTCCTTGGCCTCGGCGTCGGAAGGCTCCTCCGGCGGCGCCTCGGCCTCCGGATTCACCTCGATGGGCGCGTCCTCCTGCGCCCCCTGGTCGTCGAACGCGGTCGCGGCCTCGAGCGCCGCGGCGTCGGCGGCGGCCTCCGGCCCCGTGTACTGCCGCTCGCGCACACGCGCGCGCTTGCCCACGCGTCCGCGCAGGTAGTAGAGCTTGGCCCGGCGCACGTCGCCGCGGCTGGCCACCTCGATCTGCTCGATCTTCGGCGAATGCAGGGGGAACGTGCGCTCCACCCCCACCCCGAACGACTGCTTGCGCACGGTGAAGGTCTCGCGCGCACCGCTGCCCTGGCGCTTGAGGACGACACCCTCGAAGACCTGGGTTCGGCGCCGGCTGCCCTCCACCACCTGGAAGTGGACCTTCAGCCGGTCGCCCGCCTGGAAGGAGGGGACCTTGCGCAGCTGGGCGCGCTCGATGCTTTCGATGACTCCGCTCATGGCAAGGAAGAGGGCGCCGCCACCCATATAGGTGTCGCACGCCGGGGCGCAATGGTAGCGAGGCCCCTAGTCGCCCCTGGCATCGCCGCGCGCGCGGCTCTGCTCGCGCCGCCAGGCCGCGATCCGGGCGTGGTTGCCGGAGAGGAGCACGTCCGGCACGCGCTCGCCGCGCCACTCGAGCGGGCGCGTGTAGTGCGGGTACTCGGGCGCCCCCTCGAGCGCCTCGCTGAACGACTCCTCGACCGCGCTGTGCTCGTCGCCGAGCGCGCCGGGCAGCTTGCGGATCACGGCGTCGCAGAGGACCATCGCCGCCAGCTCGCCGCCGGCGAGCACGTAGGGGCCGATCGAGACGACGTCGGTGGCCAGGCCGGTGTGCACGCGCTCGTCGAAGCCCTCGTAGCGGCCGCAGAGCAGCGTGAGCGAGTCGGCGGCGGCCAGCTCGGTGGCGAGCGCGTCGTCGAGCTGCCGGCCCCCCGCCGACAGGGCGATCACCCGCCGCCCGCCGGGGTCGCCGCCGTAGCGGGCGTGCAGCGCGGCCTCCACCACGTCCACGCGGATCACCATGCCGGCCCCGCCCCCGTAGGGGGTGTCGTCCACCTGGCCGGCCTTCAGCGGGGTGGACGCACGCAGGTCGATCGCCTCGAACGCCACACCGGAGTTCCGCACGTGGCGCTGCTCGCGGAACCAGTCGAACCACGACGGGAAGAGCGTGAAGACGTCGACGCTCCTCACAGGCCCAGGAACTCGCGGTCGACCTCGATCAAGCGGCGCTCGGGATCCACCGAGACGATCGCGTCCGAGACGAACGGGATCAGCACGCCGCCGGCCTCGAGCACGTCGCAGGACGGGCCGTTGACGATCCGCTCGACCCGGCCGATCCCCACGACATCGCAGCCGACGAGGTCGCCGGCGAGGTACTCGCCCTCGGCGAGCGGCTCGTCCACCAGCAGCTTCGCCCCCGCGTGCTCGCGCGGGTCGATGCCCGCGAGGCGGACGATCGGCCTCGCGTCAGTCCCGGCCCGGCGCTCCACGACTGTCTCGACGTCCCCGACCCTGACCCCGGCCCCGACCGGGAAGCCCGAGTCCGCTGCGTTGACGTAGAAGCTCCCGTCCAGCCCGTGGGGGCGGCCCACCCGGCCGGCGGGTCTCAATCGACGACGTCGACGAGCACGCGGCGGTTGTGGCGCACCGCGGCCGCCCGGATCACCGTGCGCAGCGCGTTGATGGTGCGCCCGTTGCGCCCGATCAGCTTGCCGACCTCGTCCTCGGCCACCTCGACCTCGAAGACGATCGTGCCGTCGTCCTCCTCGAACTCGTCCACCCGCACCTCGCCCGGACGGTCGACGAGCGCCTTGGCGAGGTACTCGACGAGGTCCTTCACCGGCGGGCTAGTCCTCGGCGGTCTGGCCGGAGCCGGACGCGGCGTGGATCTTCATCAGCCGCTTGACCGTGTCGGACGGCTGCGCGCCGCGCGCGATCCAGTGGTGGATCCGCTCCTCGTTGAGCACGATCTCCGACGGATCCGTCTGAGGGTTGTAGCGCCCGACCTGCTCGATCACGCGGCCGTCGCGCGGCGAGCGCTGATCGGCGACGACGACGCGCCAGACGGGGTTCTTCTTGCTCCCCACGCGGGTTAGACGGACTCGGACGGACATTGCGGCGAGGGAGGTTAGCGGGCGCCGTGTGGCGGGGCCGTGTTCGCGCGCCGGGCTCGTGGAGACGATTGGAACGTTTTGGCCCTCATAGGGGACCAAATGTTCCAATCGCGTTCGAGCCCCTCCCCTATGTGCTGCCGTTGGGAGCCCGCGCGGCTCAGCGCCCGCCCGCCAGCTGCTGCAGGTTCGGCATCCGGCCCGACTGGAGCTGGCGCATCATCTTCTTCATCTGCGAGAACTGCTTGAGGAGCTGGTTCACGGCCTGGACCGTGGTGCCCGAGCCCTGCGCGATCCGCCGCCGGCGCGAGCCCTTGATGATCTGCGGGTTCGCCCGCTCCTCGGGCGTCATCGACGTGATGATCGCCTGGATCCGGTCGAGGTCCCGCTCGTCGACCTTGATGTCGCCCATCATCGCTCCCGCGCCCGGCATCATCTTCAGCAGGTTCGTGAGCGGGCCCATCTTGCGGATCTGGTGGAGCTGCTTGAGGAAGTCGTCGAGCGTGAACTGCTCCTTGCGGATCTTGCGCTCGAGCTCGGCGGCCTCCTCCTCGTCGAACTGCTGCTCGGCCTTCTCGATCAGCGTGAGCACGTCGCCCATGCCGAGGATCCGCTGGGCCATGCGATCGGGGTGGAAGCGCTCGAACGCGTCGAGCTTCTCGCCGGTCGACGCGTACAGGATCGGCTTGCCGGTGACCGCCTTCACGGACAGCGCCGCGCCGCCGCGCGCGTCGCCGTCGAGCTTGGACAGGATCACGCCGTCGAAGTTCACGTCCTCGGCGAAGCGCGCCGCCACGTTCACGGCGTCCTGTCCGGTCATGGCGTCGACCACGAGCAGGACGTCGTGCGGCTTTACCGCCTTGCGCACCCGCTTCAGCTCGTCCATCAGGTCCTCGTCGATGTGGAGGCGGCCGGCGGTGTCCACGATCAGCACGTCGCGGCCCTCCGTGCGGGCCTGGTTGAGCGCCCACTCGGCGATGTCGACCGGGTCGCGCTCGGTCCCCTGCTCGTAGACGGTCGCGCCCGCGCGCGCGCCCACCTTCACGAGCTGGTCGACCGCGGCCGGGCGGTAGACGTCGCAGGCCGCCAGCGCCACGTCGAGCCCGCGCTCCTCGCGCAGCTGGCGCGCGAGCTTGCCGCAGGCGGTCGTCTTGCCGGAGCCCTGCAGCCCGGCCATCAGGATCACGGTCGGCGGCTTCGACGAGAAGACGAGGTCGCGCCCGGCGCCGCCCATCAGCGCGGTCAGCTCCTCGTCGACCAGCTTGACCACCTGCTGGCCCGGGTTGAGCGCCTCGAGCACCTCCGCGCCCTGCGCCCGCTCCTTCACCTGCGCGGTGAACTGCTTGACCACCTGGAAGTTGACGTCGGCCTCGAGCAGCGCCAGGCGCACCTGGCGCATCGCCTTCGAGACGTCCTGCTCGGTGAGCTGGCCGCGGCCCTTCACGTCGGAGAGGGCCGCCTGGAGGCGGTCGGAGAGGGTCTCGAACATGGACAGCGGAGATTAGTCGGACCCGCGCGGCAGACGCTTCGGGTCAGGCGCGGGTCTGCGTCTCAGGAGCTCCTCGCGAAACGCGCTCCGGACCTCTGCGTCGTCGAGACCGTGTCTCCGGGCGATCTCGAAGGTTCGCTCCACCACGTCGAGCCGCTTCTGCTCGGCCTCCGCGGCGTTGCCGTAGGTGAGGTCCTTGATCAGGGCGCGGATCAGGGCACCAACGGCGGCTCCTGCGAATAGCAGCTCGACGATCAAGCTGCCTCCGTTCGGCGGCCGTTTCGGTATGGGATCCAGATCTCGTCCGGCACCTCGGAGGGGTGACGGCCCCGCTCGACGAGGATCTGGTCGATGGCCCAGTACGAGGCCTGCATCCCCGCACGCCAGCGCTGCACGCGCTTCCGCGACGTGTCGCTGAGAAAGCTGAGGCCGTCCTCGCACTCCTCGAGCCAGCGCACGAACGCGGGGCCGTCCGCCGCCGTGGCGTTGGTGAAGTCGAGCAGGCTCATGCCTCGGGCACCGGCTCGGTTCTCCAGGACCCTGCGCGCGACCGTCTGGGGCGCGATGCGACAGCCACTTCGAGGCGCGCCAGGATGCGCGATCCAGCAGGGTCGTCTTCGTCCTCTTCCGACCGCGGCCCAGCGCGCGTCTCGCGCGGCATGACGAGCGGGTCGCAGGCCTGCGGCGACAGCTCTCTGGCTCCCGCAGGCGCGACGGTGAGCGGGGATCCTCGTGGCAGCAGGTCATCGGTGCTGCAGGCGAACATCCGGCGGAGGATTGCCGCCACGGCCGCGGCGACCGACCGGTTGCGATGAGCCTGCCGGTGCAGGATGTCGTAGAGCGCCGCCAGGTGGCGGTACTTCCGCTCGGCGTGCATGACCGGAGTCCAGTCTTCCGGCGCGATGTAAGCGCGCACGTCCACTGCGCGCTCGTTGAGCGAGGCGAGGAGGGAGTCGAACTCGGCTCCGAGCCGGCGACTGTCGCGGGCGGCATACTCGTTGCCCAGCGCGTCGAACCCCTCGGCGAGCTCGCGCGATGCGGCCGCGTACGCACCGAGCCCGATCAGGGGGTCCCAGTCGGTGCGGAAGTCGCGCGCGAGGTCGCAATCGTCGTGGAGATCGGGACCGATGAGTGTCGGGCGGCGATCGAGTCCCAGATCAGGCACGCGATCGCGCCTCCAGGTCCTCGTCGCGGGCTCCCAGAGGGGGCCAGAGGAAAGGCGCGCGAGCCGCACAGCTCGGTCGACCGGCGATATGCGATCGGGATGGAAGACGAGACACGGCGCGCTCAGCCTTCTGGCGCGCCCCGCGGAGGGGCCGAGCCCCGCCCCCGCTGCGGGGCTGAGCCCCAGGCCCCCGTCACCGATGACCACTCGCGGCTGCGCACCGCCCTCGAAGCGGCCCGGTAGAAAGAGCGTCCGCCAGCGCGCCTCGCGCTCAACTGTCCGGTCGACCGCGCCCGGCCCCCGCGAATGCATCCAGGATCCACAACGGTGGGGAGTGGGACACGCGGTGGTACACCGCATTCCGAGCCCGGAGCCAGCGCTTGAGGGGCAGAGAACCCATCTCCCTCAGATGGTGTCAGCCCACCGGGACAGAACAAACCGCTCCCTGCGCCGCTAGGGCGGGTCGGTCAGTGACGCCCTCAGGGCGCCGTCGGAGGCGGCGGCTGCACCTGGCGCGGCGCCTCCGACGGGCCGTCGCCGCCGTCGCCGCCCGCCACGCCGCCGATCGCGGAGCTGAGCTGGCCGAGCGCCGAGGTGAACTCGCTCGGGATGATCCAGACCTTGTTCGACTCGCCCTGCGCGATCTGGGGCAGCATCTGCAGGTACTGGTAGGCGAGCAGCTTGGGGTCGGCGTCGCCGCGGTGGATCGCGTCGAAGACCGTCTCGATCGCCTTCGACTGACCCTCGGCGTAGAGCACCTGCGACTCGCGCTGGCCCTCGGCGCGCAGGATCGCGCTCTGCTTCTCGCCCTCGGCGGTGAGGATCTGCGACTGCTTGTAGCCCTCCGCCTGCAGGATCGCCGCGCGGCGGTCGCGCTCGGCGCGCATCTGCTTCTCCATCGCGTCCTGGATCGAGGCCGGCGGGTCGATCGCCTTGATCTCGACGCGGTTCACGCGGATGCCCCACTTGCCCGTCGCCTCGTCGAGCACGGCGCGCAGCTGGGCGTTGATCTCGTCACGCGAGGTGAGCGTCTCCTCGAGCGTCATCGAGCCGATCACGTTGCGCAGCGTGGTGACCGTGAGCTGCTCGATGCCCGAGATGTAGTCGGCGATCTCGTAGGTCGCGGACTTCGGGTCGGTCACCTGGTAGTAGATGACCGTGTCGATCGAGACGACGAGGTTGTCCTCGGTGATCACGGGCTGCGGGGGGAACGAGACGACCTGCTCGCGCAGGTCGATCAGCGGCCGGACGCGATCGATGAACGGCACGACCAGCGCGAGCCCCGCGTCGAGCGTCCGGTAGTAGCGGCCGAGCCGCTCCACGATGCCGGCTCGCGCCTGCGGCACGATGCGAATCGAGCGCGCCAGCGTGTACAGCACGACGGCCGCGATCACGAGGAGGACGATCAGCCCTGCATCCACGGCGCGGAGCATACCTCCGCATGACACAATCGGCGAGGCGCCGTGAGACCGATAGACGCCGAGCCCATCACCCCCCGTGAGGACAACCGGCTCGCCGTGCAGGTTGCGGTGGCCCGCGTGCTCGCGGGCGCTACCAGCGCCGACGACTCGGCGCGCGAGCTGCTCGGCTCGATCGGCTCCACGCTCGGCTGGTCGCTCGGCGCGATGTGGGAGGTCAAGCCCGAGCGCGGGCTGCTCTGCTGCACCGTCACGTGGCGTGCCGACCCGGCCGAGGCGGAGGCCTTCGTCCAGGCGAGCCACGACGCCACGTTCGAGCCCGGGGCCGGGCTGCCCGGCCGCGTCTGGGAGAGCAACCGCCCGGCGTGGATCCGCGACGTGGTCGAGGAGACCGGCTTCGCGCGGGCCCAGGTGGCGGCCGACTGCGGCGTGCACGGCGCGTTCGCGTTTCCCGTCCGCGCCCGCGGGGAGGTGATCGGCGTCGTCGAGTTCTTCACGCGCGAGCCGGCCGCGCCGGACCGCTACCTGCTCGACCTGATGGAGACGATCGGCTACCAGCTGGGTCAGCAGCTCGAGCGCAGCCGCGCCGAGGAGGCGGTTCGCGACAGCGAGGCGCGCAAGAGCGCGATGCTCGACGCCTCGCTCGACTGCATCGTGTCGATGGACCACCGCGGCAACGTGGTCGAGTTCAACGCCGCCGCGGAGCGGACCTTCGGCTGGTCGGCGGACGAGCTGATCGGCCGCGAGATGTGCGAGTTCATCATCCCGCCGTCCCTGCGCGAAGCCCACCGCAACGGACTCGCGCGCTACCTGGAGACCGGCGCGGGCGAGGTGATCGGCAACCGGATCGAGATCCGCGGGATGCGCCGTGACGGCACCGAGTTCCCGGTCGAGCTGACGATCGTGCGCGCCCCGCTCGAGGGGCCGCCCCTGTTCACCGGCTTCATCCGCGACATCAGCGAGCGCAAGCGGCGGCAGGCCTTCGACCGCTTCATGGCCGAGGCCGGCGCGCTGCTCGGCGCCTCGCTCGACTACGAGGCCGCGCTGGAGGGCGTGGCGATGCTGGCCGTGCCGACCGTGGCCGACTGGTGCGCGATCGAGCTCGTGACCGACGACGGCTCGCTGCACCGCTGCGCGGGTGCGCACGCGGACCCGGTGAAGGCCGGCCTCGTGCGCGAGATCGCCGAGCGCTGGCCGCGCCGCGTGAGCGACCCCTTCGGCATCGGGAAGGTCATCCGCACCGGCGAGGCCGAGCTCGAGAGCCACGTGGACGAGAGCTTCCTCGTGCAGATGGCCGACGGCGACAGCGAGCACCTCGCCGTGCTCCGCAAGCTGCGGCCGCGCTCCTGGGTGGTCGTCCCGCTCCAGACCGTGCCCGGCAAGATCCTCGGCGCGCTCGCCCTCGTGTCGAGCCGGGAGGCGGCCTTCGACCCGATCGACGTGGCGCTCGCCACCGAGCTCGGGCGCCGCTGCGCCGTCGCCGTCGAGAACGCGCGCCTGTACGGGGAGCGCGACCGGATCGCGCGGACGCTCCAGCAGAGCCTGCTGCCGCCGGACCTGCCGGAGATCCCGGGCGTCACGATCGAGGCGCGCTTCCGCCCGGCCGGCGAGGGCATCGAGATGGGCGGCGACTTCTACGACGCGTTCGAGGTGGACGAGGACGCCTGGGCGGTCACGATCGGCGACGTCTGCGGCAAGGGCCCGGACGCCGCGGCCCTGACCGCGCTCGTCCGCTACACCCTGCGCGCCGTGACGATGCACGAGCGCCGCCCCGAGCGCGCGCTCGAGCTGGTCAACCGGGCGATCCTCCGCCACGGGCTCGAGGACCGCTTCTGCTCCGCCGCCCTCGCGGTCGTCGAGAACCGGGCCGAGGGCGTGCGCGTGGAGCTGGCGAGCGCCGGCCACCCGCTGCCGCTGCTCCTGCGGCCGGACGGAACGGTCGAGGCCATCGGCGCGCGCGGCCACCTGCTGGGGCTGTGGCCCGACTTCGAGGCCGAGCCGCTGTCGATCGACCTCGCGCCCGGCGACGCCCTGATCCTCTACACGGACGGCGTGACCGACGCGCGGGCGCCCGAGCGGATCCTCGACACCGACGACCTCGCCGACCTGGTGCGCTCGTGCGCGGGCGCCGGGGCGGCCGTGACCGCCGAGCGAATCGAGCGAACCGTGTCGGACGGGCTGGCCGGCGAGCCGCGCGACGACATCGCGGTTCTCGTGATCGAGGCGAACGGCCCGGCCGCGGCGGCCGGCGCGGCGCCCGTGGAGGACGAGCTCGACGGCGCCCTGCGCATCTCGATCCCCAGCAGCCCGCAGGCACCCAGCCGCGCGCGCCGCGCGGTCGAGCGGCTGTGCGGGTCCCTCGATTCCGCGGTCGTCGAGCAGCTCAAGCTGCTGGCCACCGAGCTCGTCACGAACAGCTGCCGCCACGCCGCCGCCAAGGGCGACCCGATCGGCCTGGTGCTGGCGATCGACGAGGGCGTCGTGCGGCTCTCGGTGACCGACACCGGCCCGGGCTTCGCCGCCCCGTCCGGCCAGCCCGACCCCGACGGCGAGAGCGGCCGCGGCCTCTTCATCGTCGACGCGCTCGCCGACCGCTGGGGCGTGGACGACACGGGCGGCACGCGCGTCTGGCTCGAGCTCGGGGCCCCCCTCCCCGCCCCGCGGACGGCGGCCAGCGAGGCCGCCTGGGGCGCGGACCGCAGCGGCGCAGCCCCCTAGCGCGTGCAGCTTCTGGTCACAGGGGGCGCCGGGTTCGTCGGCGCGAACGTCGCGGTCGCGCTCAAGGGCCGCCACCCGGACTGGGACGTGGCCGCGCTCGACAACCTCTACCGGCGCGGCAGCGAGCTGAACCTCGGCCGGCTGCACGACGCGGGCGTGCGCTTCGTGCATGGCGACGTGCGCCAGCGCGCGGACCTCGAGGCGGCCGGGCCGTTCACGGCGATGGTCGAGTGCAGCGCCGAGCCGTCCGTGATGGCGTCCGGCGACGTGCTGGTCCCGGTCAACCTGCTGGGCGCGCACAACTGCTTCGAGGTGGCCCGCACGCACGGCGCCCAGGTCGTGTTCCTGAGCACGAGCCGGGTGTATCCGGTGGGCGCGCTCGAGGCGCTGCCGTACAGGGAGGCCGAGACGCGCTTCGAGCTGACCGGCCGCGCGGGGGTGGACGAGGCGTTCCCGCTGCTGCCGGGGCCGCGCACGATCTACGGCGCGACCAAGCTCGCCGCGGAGATCCTGCTGGCGGAGTACGACGCCGGACCGTGGACGGTCACTCGCTTCGGCGTGATCGCCGGGCCGTGGCAGATGGGCAAGGTGGACCAGGGCGTGTTCACGCACTGGCTGCTCTCGCACCGGCTGGGGCTGCCGCTGCGCTACATCGGGTACGGCGGGTCGGGCAAGCAGGTGCGCGACCTCGTGCACGTGGAGGACGCCGTGGACCTGATCGAGATGCAGCTGCTCGACCCCGCGCACTGGGCGGGGCGCACGTTCAACGCGGGCGGCGGGCGCGCGGGGAGCCTGTCGCTCGTGGAGACGACGGAGCTGTGCCGCGAGATCACCGGGCGTGAGGTGCCGGTCGAGCCCGAGCCCGCCGGCCGCCCCGGCGACGTGCGCATCTACGTGACCGACGCGTCGGCCGTCGAGGCGCACTCCGGCTGGCGGCCGCGCCGCACGCCGCGCCAGGTCCTGGAGGACACCGACGCGTGGATCGCCGAGCACGAGCCGACGGTCCGCACCGCGCTCGGGCTGTGATCGCGGGGCGGGCGGCGTGATCGCGGGAGCGCTCGCGCGCGCCGTCGCGGGCGAGCGCGCGCCGCGGCTGCTCGCGCTCGCCGCCGGGCTCGCCGCGATCCCGGTCTGGATCTACCTCACGCGCGACCGCACCTTCGCGATCGACGAGTGGCCGTTCGTCGCCGACCGCTGGCGCGGCGGCCTCGACACGGCGCTCGAGCGCCACAACGAGCACATCGTCGTGATCCCGGCGCTGATCTACCGGCTGCTGTTCGAGACCGTCGGGATCGACCAGGCCTGGCCGTACCGGCTGGTCGTGCTGGCTATGCACCTGGGCTGCGCGGCGTTCCTGTTCGCGCTCGTGCGCCGCCGCGCGGGCGCGTGGCCGGCGGCGTTCGCGGCGATCCTGCTGCTGTTCTGCGCGCGCGGGTCCGAGAACGTGCTGCACGCGTTCCAGATGGGGTTCGTCGGGCCGGTGCTCGGCGGCCTGGCGGCCTGGTGGGCGCTCGATCGCGAGCGGCCGGCGGTGGCGTGCGCGGCGCTCGTGCTCGGTGTGCTGTGCGGGTCGCTCGCGGTGGCGATCGCGCTCGGGGTCGCCGCGGAGCTCCTCTGGGCGCGGCGCGCGCGCCTGCTGTGGGTGCCAGCCGCCCCGCTCGCGCTCTACGCCCTGTGGCGGGTCGGGTACGGCCCCGAGAACGCGACCCGGCGGGAGGGTTGGGAGGCGGCGCCGGGCTGGGCGGTGGACGCCGCGTCAGCCGCGGCGGGCGGCGTGCTCGGGCGCGGGCTGGACTACGGGCGGCCGCTCCTGCTGCTCGCGATCGCGGTGGTCGTCTGGCGCTTCCGGGCGGCGCCCGTCACGCCGCGGCTGGCGGGCGTGGTGTGCGCGGGCGCGGCGTACTGGCTGCTGACCGGCTCCACCCGGTCGAGCGGGGCGGTCGTGCCGCAGGACCCGGACCAGAGCCGCTACGTCTATCTCGGGGTGATCGTCGTGCTGCTGGTGCTCGCCGAGTGCGCGCGCGGGTGGCGGCCGGGGCCGCGGGGGGTCGCGGCGCTGGCCGTGCTGACGCTGCTCGGCCTCCTCCAGGGGGTCCCGGAGCTGCGGCGCGAGGCCGCGGGCTGGCGCGGCGCCTCGGACCGGGTGCGCGCCGAGGCCACCGCGCTGCACGCCGTCCGGCCCCGTGTGCCGGCCGGCTTCGAGCTGGCCGACGGCCTCGGCGACATCAGCGCCGCCGACTACTTCCGGGCCGCCGACCGCTTCGGCTCGGTCGCGCTGCCGATCGAGGAGCTGCGGCGCGAGCCGGCGCCGGCGCGGCACTTCGCGGACCGGGTCTTCGTGGCGATCGACGCGCGGCTCGTCCCCGCCGGCCCGGGCGAGGCCGGCGCCGCGGGACGCGCGCCCGCGCCGGTGACCGAGGCCGGCGGCGGCGCGGGCATGCGCACGCGCGGTGGCTGCCTGGAGGTACGCGAGCCGGTTCAGGTGCGGCCGGCGTCGCCGGCGCTGCTCGTCAGGGGCGGCGCGGCCGTGCACGTGGACGTCTGGCGGATCGGCGACGACCCGCAGGCGCTCGGCGACGTCCCCGCGCGCGGCGCGGCCGCCGTACGGCTCGTGCCCGACGCGATCGGCGTGCCGTGGCACGTGCGGCTCACGCCGGCGGGCGGCGCGCCGGTGACGGTCTGCTCGCTGGGCTGAGCGGGCCCTACTCGACGACGAGCGCCGTGGCGCCCTCGATGCGCATGACCTCGACGCGCGTGCCCGGCTCCATCACGTCGTCCTCGTCGAACGCGCGCGCCGACCACTCCTCACCGCCGAGCTTGATCCGGCCGCCGTCGGCGTCCACGCGCTGGAGCACCACCGCGCGGGAGCCGATCAGCGCGGCCGTTCCGGTGCGGATCGCGGGCGGCGTGTGCATGTGGCGCCGCGCGATCGGGCGGACGATCGCGAGCGAGGCGATCGCGCCCAGCACGAACGCCGCCACCTGGAGCGGAACCGACGCCCCGGCGACCGCCACGAGGCACGCGAGCACCGCGGCGATCGCGATCGGCCCGAGGAAGAACCCGAGCGTGAGGATCTCGCCGCCGGCGAGCGCCGCCGCGATGACAAGCCACCAGGCCCAGTCAGGCATGGCGGGAAGCCTAATTCAGCGCGGGGTCAGACCCGCCCGCCGGGAGCCGACGCGTCCAGCGAGCGCTCCACGTCGGCCAGCAGGTCCTCGGGCGTCTCGCAGCCCACGCTGAAGCGGATGAAGCCCTCCGGAACGTCGTTGCCGCCCCAGCGCGCGCGCCGCTCCGCGCTCGACCGGACGCCGCCGAAGCTCGTGCCCTGCGCCACCAGGCGGCACTCGGCGAGGAAGCGCTCGGCGTGCTCGCGGCTCGACAGCGTGAACGAGACGATCGTGCCGTAGCGGGTCATCTGCCGTCCGGCCAGCTCGTGAGCCGGGTCGCCCGGCAGGCCGGGGTAGCGCACGGAGTCCACGTCGGCGCGGAACAGCAGCCGCTCCGCGAGCGCCTGCGCCGTCGCGCACTGGCGCTCGAGGCGCAGCTCCAGCGTCGCGATCGAGCGGTGCGCCAGCCACGCCTCGAACGGGCCCGGGACCGCGCCCGTGGCCGTGCGCCACTCGCCGAGGGCGACGGCGCGGGCCGGGTCGCGCGCGGCCACGTGGCCGAGGATCAGGTCGCCGTGCCCGGTCAGGTGCTTGGAGTCGCTCACCACGCTGAAGTCCGCGCCCAGCGCGAGCGGGCGCTGCCCGAGCGGCGTGGCGAGCGTGTTGTCCACCGCCACGAGCGCGTCGCCGGAGCGGCGCACCACGTCGGCGACGTCGGTCACCTCGAGGCCCGGGTTGGACGGGGTCTCGACCCACACGAGCGTCGCGCCGGCCAGCAGGTCGCCGGGGATCGGCCGGGCCGCCGCGTACTCGCGCACCTCCACCCCGCACCCGGCGAGCTGCCCGTGCGCGAGCGAGCGCACCGCCGGGTAGCCGTCGGCGGGGAGCACGAGCACGTCGCCGGTCCGCAGCAGCGGGATCAGCACCGCGGCGGCGGCCGCCATGCCGCTCGCAAAGGCCACCGCCGGTCCGCCCTCGAGCTCGGCCAGCGCGTCCTCCAGCAGCGTCCAGGTCGGGTTTCCGTAGCGGCCGTAGACGTACTCCGCGGCCTCCGGGTCCCCCTCCAGGTGGTAGTAGCCCGCGAACGTCGGGCCGGGCACGATCGGCGCGCTCTGGCGAGGTGCCGGGACGCCCGCATGCACGGCGCGGGTCCCGTCACCGGGCTCGTTCGGCGCTCGGGTCACGTTGCGCAGTAAAGCGGCGCAGGGCGTACGATGTGCCGCGGGGTATGGGGGCTCGCTTGGCACTTGCGGGGGTGCTCGCCGCGATGGTCGCGGCGGCGGCCGGGAGCGCGCAGGCGCAGACGCCCGGCACCACGCCCGAGAAGCCAGGCGCGACGCTCACCCAGGTGGGCAGCTGCGGGGCCCTCGCGCGCTACGCGCGCCGCCATTCGCGCGCCGTGATCGTGCGCGACGCGGGGGGCTCGGACAGCGAGAAGCGCGACGGCGGCGGCTCCGGCCAGTTCGCGGACCCGCTCTCCGGCGAGCCCAGCGCGGACGGGGGCGGAGGCGGCGGCGAGGACTTCTCGCGCACCAACGTCCAGGAGCAGGGCATCGACGAGCCGGACCCGGTCAAGACCGACGGCGACCACGTCTTCATGCGCGGTGGGGATGGCAACGTGATCTACGCGCTCGACGCCCGCTCCGAGACGCCGGCCGTCCTCGGGACCGTGAAGGTGCCGGGCTACGACGCGGAGTTGCTCCTGCATGGCGACCGCCTGCTGGCCATCACGCGGGACGACGGCGGCGCGTCCGGCGAGTGGACCGAGTACGTGATCCTCTCCGAGATCGACGTGTCGAACCCCGCGGCGATGCGCGTGCTGCGAACCGAGAAGGTCGAGGGCTCGTACCTCAGCGCACGCCTGCACGGGGGCGTGGTGCGGGTCGCGTTCCGCATCGAGCCCGACGAGATCGTCGTCGAGCAGCCGGCTGGCGCCGACTGGTCGGCACAGGAGCGGCGGGCCCGGCGCCGGCTGGCGATTCGCCGTGCCCCGCTCCGCACCTGGCGGCCCAGCGAGGCCATCTCCGACCGGACGGCGGGTACCCGCACGACCCGCGGCGTGGTGCCCTGCGCCGAGATCCGCCGCCCGCGCAGCCACGCCGGCCTCGGGCTGCTGAGCGTGCTGACGGTGGACATGGAGCGAGGGCTGCCCGCCGTGGACGCCGACGCCGTGCTGGCCGGCGGCTCGATCGTCTACTCCGGCCCGGACGGGATGTACGTGGCCACGAACCCGTGGTGGGACGAGACCGACTTCGACGACATCCCGGGGACGGCGAGCACGGCGGTCCACAAGTTCGCGATCGCCGGTACCGAGACCAGCTACGCGGCGAGCGGCTCGGTGCCGGGCTTCATGCTCAGCCAGTGGTCGATGTCCGAGCACGAGGGGCACCTGCGCACGGCCACCACCAGCGATCCCCCCTGGATCGACGACGAGCCGAGCGGCGAATCGGAGAGCCAGGTGGTGGTGCTGCGCGAGCGCGACGGCGTGCTCGAGGAGGTCGGCCGCGCCGGCGGGCTCGGGCGCGGCGAGGACATCTACGCCGTGCGCTTCATGGGCGACCGCGGGTTCGTGGTGACCTTCGAGCAGATCGACCCGCTCTACACGCTCGACCTGTCGGTGCCCGAACGCCCGCGCGTGGCGGGCGAGCTGAAGATCCCGGGCTACTCCGCCTACCTGCACCCGGTCGGCGAGAACCTGCTGCTCGGCGTAGGCCAGAACGTGGAGCGGCGCGTGACGACGGGGCTGCAGCTCTCGCTCTTCGACGTCTCGGACCTCGCCGCGCCGCGGCGGATCGCCGTCCGCACCGTCGCGGGCGACGCCTACAGCGAGGCGGAATGGGACCACCACGCGTTCCTCCACTGGCCGGCCACGGGGCTCACCGTGCTGCCGGTCGAGCTCTTCGGGGAGCGGGAGGCCGACGACTTCTCCGGGGCGATCGGGTTCCGCGTGGACACCGCGGCCGCGACCATCGACGAGGTCGGCCGGGTCACCGGCGAGCAGGGGCAGGTGTTCGACTTCGTGCCCCCGCCGGAGCGCACGCTCGTGATCGGCGGGCGCCTGTTCAGCTTCTGGGAGCACGGGCTGCGCGTGAGCCGGCTCGACGACCTGGCGCCCGGGGCGTGGGTGGACCTGCCGACGCCGCCGCGCGAGCCCTAGGCCCGCCGCCGCACCGGCGCCCGCGACCCCTACGGCTCGAGCAGCGCCCGCGCGAAGTCGTCCGGGTCGAACGGGCGCAGGTCCTCGATCCCCTCGCCGATCCCGATCAGCTTGACCGGAACGCCGGTCTCCTCGGCGATGGCGAGCGCGATGCCGCCCTTGGCGGTGCCGTCGAGCTTGGTGAGGACGATCCCGGTCACCTGCGTGGCCTCGCCGAACAGCATCGCCTGGCGCAGCCCGTTCTGGCCGGTGGTCGCGTCGATCACGAGCAGCGTCTCGTGCGGCGCCTCGGGGATCTGGCGGCCGATCACCTTGCGCACCTTGCGCAGCTCGTCCATCAGGTGGTCCTGCGTGTGCAGGCGCCCGGCGGTGTCGATGATCACCACGTCGTGGCCGCGCGCCCGGGCCGCCTCCACCGCGTCGTACGCCACCGCGCCCGGGTCGGAGCCCTCCTTCGCGCGCACGATCTCGACCCCGGCACGCTCGCTCCAGGTGACGAGCTGCTCGACCGCCGCGGCGCGGAAGGTGTCGCCCGCCGCGAGCAGGACCGACTGGCCGAGCTCGTGCTTGAGGTGCCAGGCGATCTTCCCGATCGTCGTGGTCTTGCCGGTGCCGTTCACGCCCACGACGAGGATCACCGCCGGCTCCGGCCGCAGGTCGATCCGGTCCTCGCCGGTGCGGGCGGCGTCGGCCAGCAGCTCCATGAGCCGGCTCGTGAGCGCCTCGCCGCCGGACAGCTCGCCGCTGCCCGCCTCGGTCTCGAGCCGCTCCACGATCCGCGCCGTCGTCTTCGCCCCCACGTCGGCGTAGATCAGCGTCTCCTCCAGCCGCTCCCAGGTCTCGTCGTCGAGCGTCTGGAACACGCTGGCCTGGAGCTCCGCCCCGAGCGCCTCGCGGCTCTTGGCCATGTTCTCGCGCAGGCGGCGGAAGAAGCCGCGGCGCCTCTCGGGCTCGGCGTCCCCGGCGTCGCCGGCCTCCGCCTCGGGCGCCGCGCCGTTCGTGATGAACAGCTCGCGCCAGCTACGAGCCATCGGCGAAGAAGTCCAGCAGCAGGCGCGTCACGTCCTCGGGGCGCTCTTCGGCCGCCCAGTGGTTGGAGTCGACGAACTTGGTGCGCACGTCGTCGCCCTTCTTCTCGTAGACCTCGGGCTGGAGCCCCGTGGCCAGCAGCTCGCGGCGCCCCATGATCACGAGCGAGGGCACGTTCAGGCGCTTGCCGGAGAGCTCGCCGCGCAGCTGCGCGGGCATCTCCTTCGTGAGGAAGGTGCGGTAGGTCTGCACGGCGGCGTTGTCGTGGCCCGGCTCGCTCCAGGGCTGGTCGTAGATCGCGAGCTCCTGCTCGGTCCACTCGCCCACGCTGCGCGAGGTCTTCATGAGACGGTTCCCGAAGCCGTTGCGGACCGTGAACGCGCCGAGCACGGGCGTGGAGATGAGCGACTGGTAGGTGAGGAAGACCGCGATTGCCTGCGGAGGCGGCGGCCCCTTGCGCCACGGTGGGGGCACGCTGAGGCCGGCCACTCGCTCGACGCGCTCCGGGTGGTCCATCGCGAGGATCCAGCCGGCGGCGGCGCCCCAGTCGTGGCCGGCGTAGCGGGCGCGCTCGATGCCCAGCTCGTCCATCAGGGCGACCACGTCGGCGGCGAACTGGGCCTTCTCGTAGCCCGACCGCGGCGCCTCGGACCAGCCGTAGCCGCGCAGGTCGGGCACGATCACGCGGTAGCGCTCGGCCAGCGCCGGGATCTGGTTGCGCCACGCGTACCAGTGCTGGGGCCAGCCGTGCTGGAGGATCACCGGGTCGCCCGAGCCGGCCTCGGCGTAGTGCATGCGGAAGCCGTTGACCTGCGCGTAGCGGTGCTCGACTCCTTCGACGTGTGGCATGGCGGGCGCCATGCGAGAGACCTTACGCGGCGGCGACCTCGGCGGGCCCGGCGGGGGCGGCCCCGTCACCGGCGGGGGCGGCCCCGTCGCCGGCGGCGGCCTCGTTCGGCTCCACCCCGCTGACCGCCTCGCGCGGCATCCGGCGCGAGATCACCTTCGACACGCCGTTGCCGGCCATGCTCACGCCGTAGAGGCAGTCGGCGGCGTCCATCGTCCGCTTCTGGTGGGTGACGACGATGAACTGCGCGCGATCGCAGTACTGGCGCAGGAGCTGGAGGAAGCGGTCGATGTTGGCGTCGTCGAGCGCGGCCTCGACCTCGTCGAGGATGTAGAACGGGCACGGCTTGGCGAGGAAGACCGCGAACATGAACGCGAGCGCCACGAGCGACTTCTCGCCGCCCGACATCAGCGACAGGCGCTTCATCGACTTGCCGGCCGGGGTGACCTCGATCTCCACGCCGGGATCGCCGGGCTCGGGCGCCTCCTCGTTCTCCGCCATCGCCTCGGCGGTCTCGTCGCTTACGGCGGCTGGGGAGGAAGCCCCCGTCTCCGTCGCGGCGCGGCCGAGCTCGGCCCCGGACTCGGCTTCGGCCGCCGCGTCCTCTCCGCCGATCACGGGGCGCGGCCCGGCGTCCGGCTTGACCAGGCGGAGCCGGCCGCGGCCGCCCGGGAACAGGTGCGCCACCACGTCCTCGAAGTTCCTCGCCGCCGCCTCGAAGGTCTCCTCGAAGCTCTCGCGGATGCGGCGGTCGGTCTCCTTGATCAGGCTCTCGAGCTCGGACAGGGCGCTCTCGAGGTCCTCGCGCTGGGACTCGAGCTCCTCGACGTGCTCGACCGCCTCCTCGTACTCCTGCTTGGCGAGCGGGTTGACCGGGCCGAGCTGCTCCCGCCGCCGGGCGAGGCGGTCGACCTTGACCTGCAGCTCGGTGCGCGCCTCGTCGTCCATCGGCTCGGCGAGCGGCGCGGCGACCTCGGCGCCCGGGTCGTGGCCGAGCGCCTCGGCCACCCGGACGCGTTCGGACTCGCGCTCGGCGGCGGTGTCGCGGGCCTGCTGGGCGCGCACCTCCGTGGCGGTCACGGCCTCGCTGGCGCGGCGCAGGCGGCCCTGGAGGTCGGCCTCCTCCCGGGCGCACGCGCGCAGCTCGTCGGCGGTCGCGCGGCCGCGCTCCTCGTCGGCCTCGAGCTCGCGGGCGGCGGCGTCGCGCCGCAGCGCCACGGCCTCCCTGGCCTGCGCGAGGGCGGCGGCGGCGCGCTCGGCGGCGGCGGCGGTCGCGCGGTCGCGCTCGGCGCGGGCGGCCAGCCCGGCGATCCGCGCCCGGCGCTCCGCACGGGCGCGCTGGGCCTGCTCGGCCAGGCGCGACTCGGCGCGCAGCTCGGCCACGATCTCGGCCTTGCGCACGGCCGCGGGGCCGTCGCCGGGCGCCTCGCGGCGGCGCTCCATCAGCCAGCCCGCGCGGCGGGCGGCCTCGGCGGCCTCGTCGCGCTCGCGGGTGGCGGCGCGCAGCTCGCCCTCGGCGGCGTCGCGCGCCGACCACGCCTCGGCCACCGCGGCCTGAGCCGCCTCGGCGGCCTGCCGCGCCCGCGCCTCCTCGGCGGCGGCCTCGGCGGAGGCGGCGGCGAGCCGGTCGCGGCGGTTGCGCTCCTCGAGCACCCGCTCCTCGCCCCCGGCCGCGGCCTGGCGGACCTCGCCGGTGGCGCCGAAGAGAGCACGGCCCTGACGGGTCGCGGCGATCCCGTCGAACCCGTCCGGCACGCTCCCGAGATCCTCGACGACCCAGGCGTTCCCCAGCAGCCGCTCGAGAACCGGCGCGTGCTCCGAGGCGTTGTCGATCACATCGAGCAGGCGGGTGGCGCCATCGCACGGCGGCTCGGAGAGGGTGCCGTTTCCGGCAACTGGTCGATCTAAGCCACGTATAGCGTGGGTTACATCGACCAGTACTGACCCGCCCGCCTCCCCAGCCCCGTCGAGCAGCTCGGAAGCCTCGGCGAGGGAGCTGCTGACCGCGGCGCCCAAGAGCTGTCCCAGCGCAGCCGCCACCGCGGCCTCATACCCCGCCCGCACGCCGAGATCGGCCGACAGCGAGCGCGCCCCCTCCGGCGCCATGGCCGACAGAAAGCGGTTGACCCCCGCCAGCTCCGCCCCGGTCTCCGCGGCCCGGCGCCGCGCGGCCTCCACGGCGCGGTCCGCCTCCACCCGCGCGCGGCGCGCCTCGTCGGCGGCGCGCTCGGCGGCGTCGAGCCGCTCGCGGCGCTCGGCCACCCGCGCGTCCAGCTCCGCCCGCCGCGCGTCGGCCTTCGCGCGCTCGGCGTCGAGGTCCGCGAGCTCCTCGTCGAGCGCCCGGGCGAGCGCGCGCTCGACCTCGGCCAGCTCGGCCTCGAGCGCGGACACGCGCTCGGCGGCCGCGCCGTCCTCGGGCTCGGCCGCGTCCTGCTCCACCAGCGTCTCGCGCTCGGACTGGGCCTGTGCGGCGGCCGCGGCCGTGCGCCGCGCCAGGTCCAGCACGCGCTCCTGACGCATCCCGATCCGGTCGTGCGCCGAGCGGGCGGCGAAAACGCGGCCCGCCAGCGCCTCGCGGTGGCGCGAGGCCGCCGCGAACGCCTCTTCCACCTGCTGGCGCCGCTCGGCCACGGCGGCGAGCAGCCGGTCGGCCTCGTCGCGCTCCGCGCCCGCGGCCTTCGCCGCCGCCTCGGCCGCCTCGAGCTCGCGCGCCGCCAGGCCGGCGGCGTCGCGCGCCAGCTCCAGCCGCACCTCGAGCGACTGCCGCTCGAGCCGCGCGTGCAGCTCCGCAGCCTCGGCCTGGCGCTTGAGCGGGCGCAGCCGCGAGCGCGCCTCGCGCTCCACGTCGAGCGCCCGGGCGATGTTGTCCTGCGTGCGCTCGAGCTTGAGCTGCGCGCGCCGGCGGCGCTTGCGGTGCTTGCCGAGGCCCGCGGCCTCCTCGATCAGCAGGCGCCGGTCGCGCGGCTTGGAGTGGATGATCGCCTCGACCCGGCCCTGCGAGACCACCGAGTGCATCTCCTTGCCGAGCCCGGTGTCGGAGAGCACCTCGACGACGTCGGCCAGGCGGCAGCGCGCGCCGTTCAGCCGGTACTCGCCGTCGCCGGAGCGGTCGAGCCGGCGCGCGATCGAGACCTCGGAGAACGGCGTGTCGGCCGCGCCGTCGGAGTTGTCGATCACGACCTCGACCTCGGCCGAGCTGCGCGACGGGATGCCGTGCCCGCCGGCGAAGATCACGTCCTGCATCGTCTGCCCGCGCACCGCGAGCGGCGACTGCTCGCCGAGCGCCCACAGCACGGCGTCGGTGATGTTGGACTTGCCCGACCCGTTCGGCCCGACGATCACCGAGACGCCCGGCGCGAAGTCGAGCCGCACCCGGTCCGGGAACGACTTGAAGCCCTTGATGCTGAGCGAGCGCAGGTGCATCAGCTACCGCTCCCCGGCTCGGGCCAGTGCTCGGCGACGTGGTCGAGCGCCTGCTCTGCGGCCTCCTGCTCGGCGGCCTTCTTGGTCTTGCCCTCGCCGCGGCCGACCTCCTCGCCGGCCACCTCGGCGATCGCGGTGAAGCTGCGGTCGTGGGCCGGCCCCGTGGCCTCCACGATCCGGTAGCTGACCACCTCCGAGTGCCGCGCCAGCGTCTCCTGCAGCCGCGACTTGAAGTCGACCGGGCTGCCGAGCGCGTCGTCGATCTGGTCGGAGAAGGCCTCGACCACCGCCGGGGCGACCCTGTCCATCCCGAACGCGATGTACGCCGCGCCGATGATCGCCTCGCAGACCGAGGCCAGGATGCGCTCGCTGCCCACCAGCACGTCGGCGTTCTTGCCGACGCCCTCCGGCGCCGCCGCCTGAAGCCGCGCCGGCACGTCCAGCTCGCGCGCCACGTCGGCGCAGGCCGTGCGCGAGACCGCCTGCGCGCGCAGCTTGGTGAGCCGCCCCGCGCCCCAGTCCTCGAAGCGCGGGTAGATGTGGTCGGAGATCGACAGGCTCAGCACGACGTCACCGAGGAACGCCAGCCGCTCGTAGGACTCGGTCCGCTGCTCGACCCAGGACGAATGCGTGAACGCCTGGCGCCCGAGCTCCTCGGGCAGTTCGTCGAGCAGCGACTGGAGCGAGGCCAGGGGTTCAGGACGCTCTCTCGGGGGCGCGCGCGTGCACGTAGTCGACCACCTGGCCGACCGTCTCGATGCGCGCCGCCTCGTCGTCGGGGATCCGGATTCCGTAGTCGTCCTCCAGCTCGACCATCAGCTCGACCAGGTGCAGCGAGTCCGCTCTGAGGTCCTCCTTGAAGCGGGTGTCGTCGCGGATGGCGGAGCCGTCCACCGAAAGCTCGGCGGACAGGTGATCGCGCACCCGCTCGAACAGCTCCTCCCTGGTCATGACCGGTCGCCGACTCTAGGGGTGGGTCCGGACGCGCTGGCGCCCAGCGCCCCGCTCGCCTCCAGAGCGGCCTGGGTCCGCTCCACGACCCCCTCCTCCACCGCGCGGTGGGCCAGCCGGACCGCGGTGGCGACCCCGGCCGCGCTGGCGTTGCCGTGGGTCACGAAGCCGAGCCCGCGCAGGCCCAGCAGGATGCCGGCGCCGACCGCGTCCTGGTCGAACTCGGACCGCAGCGCGCGCGCCTTGCCGCGGATCAGGAGGCCGCCCAGCGTGGAGACCGGCCCGGAGCGCACCGCGTCGCGGACCGCGCCCATCACGGTCTTGGCCGTCCCCTCGATCGCCTTGAGCGTGACGTTGCCGGTGAAGCCGTCGGTCACCACCACGTCCACCGTGCCGGCGGTCACGTCGTTGCCCTCCACGTTCCCGGCGAAGTCGAGCGTGCCCTCGGCCAGCACGCGGTTGGCCTCAACGACGGCCTCCGTCCCCTTCTTGGCCTCCTCGCCGACCGACAGGAGCCCCACGCGGGCGCGCTTCACCCCCTGCACGGCCTCCATGTAGGCGGCCCCCATGTAGGCGAACTGCACCAGCCACTCGGGGCGGTTCTCGACGTTGGCGCCCGCGTCGAGCAGCAGGACGGGCCGGCCCGGCACCGGGATCCGCACGGCCACCGCCGGCCGGTGCACGCCCTTGATCCGCTTCACGTAGGAGACCCCGGCCGCGAGCGCGGCGCCGGTGTTGCCGGGGGTCACGAAGGCGCCGGCAGCGCCGGTCTTCACGGCCCTGGCGGCCTGGACGATCGAGGCGTCGGGCTTCGCGCGCACCGCGTGCGCGGCGTCCTCCTCGTTGGTCACCGTCACCGGGGCGTCCACGACGTTGTCGAAGCCGCCGAGCTCCGCCGCCGGCCCGAACACGGTCACGGGCACGCCGGAAGCGGCGCCGCCCTCGGCGACGACCCTTGGTCCCCGGTCCGCCCCGTTGGCGTCGAGGGCGATCATGCCGCGGTTACTCGAGCTCGGGGCCCGGAGGGGCGAAGACCTGCTCGCCCTTGTAGTGGCCGCAGACCGGGCACACGCGATGCGGGAGCCGCGGCGTGTGGCACTGCGGGCACGCGCGCAGGCGCGGCGGGGTGATCTTGTGGGTCGACCGGCGCTTGTTCGTGCGCGAGTGCGACTGCTTCTGCTTCGGGACCGCCATGGGCGCGGCCAGTCTAGCGGCGGCGCCCCCGCGTGCGGGGGCGCACGAGCCCTACTCGAGCCGCAGCTCGGACAGCTTGGCCCAGCGCGGGTCCGGCGCCTGCTCGTGCGCGTGGCCGGGCTCGGCGCGGTTCAGGTCCTCCCCGCAGACCGGGCACAGGCCGAGGCAGTCCTCGCGGCACACGATCTGCGTCGGGAGCGAGAGCGCCAGCGCGTCGCGCGCCCAGGCGTGCACGTCCAGCTCGTCGCCCTCGAGGTACTCCGACGTCAGGTCCTCGTCCTCGGCGCCCGCCTGATCGATCTGGCGCTCGTCCACCTCGACCGTCACGCCGGCGGCCTCTAGGCAGCGCACGCAGGGGCCGTCGAGCGTGCTCTCGAAGCGCAGCCGCAGCGCGTAGCCGCCGACGGTGCGCGAGACGTCGAGCACGACCGGCGTGAGCGACGCCTGCGCCGCGTAGCGCTGGCCGCCGAACTCGAAGGCGTCGAGCTGCACGCTGAGCGCGACCTGGCGCCCCATCCCGGAGCTGAGCTGGAGCCTGCCGAGGTCGTATACGTCGGTGCGAGAGGCCATGCGGCCGAGGGTAGTCCGGGGCTGTCCGCGCGTGCCCGCTAGCGCCCGAACCGGCGCACAAAGCGGGCCTGGACGTGCTGGAGCCGCATCATCGCGCCCTCCGCCCGCGAGCCCGGCGGCGGCAGCACGCCGAGCTGGCGCGACATGTCGGACGCGTCGTAGAAGGTCGCGTAGCGCGCGATCAGCCCGTCGCGCATCTCGTAGCGGTCCACGCCCTCGATCTCGAAGCGGCGGCCGGTCGGCGCCATGTCGAGGAACTCCCAGTGCCCGGTGGCGGTGCCGCTCATCCGGTACGGGACGAGCACCCACGGGCGGCTGGCCGAGACGTACGGGCCGTCGAGCGAGGCGACCGTGAAGTCGGGCGCCATGCGGAAGATCGCGGCCGCGAAGCGCCGCACCTCCGCGCGGCCGTGGAGCGTCTCGGTCGTCGCCGGGTCGTCGAAGACGGCGTCGTCGGTGAAAGCCGCCGCGATCCGGTCGGGGTCGCGCGCCGCCCACGCCTCCTCGTAGCTCTGGAGGAACTCCTCGACGGACTCCCGCTGTAGGTTGGCGACGGTCATGAAGCTGTACCGCGCCCGATTCTCCACCAATTCCGAGCGCGTTGCGCTGGCGCTCGCACACAAGGGGCTCGAGGCGGAGTCGGTCTGGATCGAGTACTCCGACCGCAGCGCCGTCGAGGCGGTCAGCGGGCAGGGGCTCGTGCCCGTGATCGCCGGGGGCGACGAGGTGGTCCACGACTCGCCGCGCATCCTGGCCTGGCTCGAGGAGCGCCATCCGGACCCGCCGTTGTTCCCGCGCGAGGACCCGCGGCGCGCCGAGGTCGAGGTCTTCGTGGACTGGTTCAACGCGGTCTGGAAGACGTGGCCGAACGGGATCGAGGCCGAGCTGGGCCGGCCGGAGCCCGACGGCGCGCTCATCGCGGAGTACGCGGCGTCGATGAACCAGGCGCTGGACGCGTTCGAGCGGCTGCTGGCCGGGCGCGACCACCTGATGGGCGACGAGTTCGGCGCCGCCGACGTGATCGCCTACCCGTTCCTCAAGTACGCGCTGCACCGCGACCCGGAGGACGACGAGCTCTTCCACCGGATCCTCGACGAGCACCAGTCGGTCGTGGCGCGTCCGCGCCTGCGCGCTTGGATCGAGCGCGTTGACGACCGCCCGCGCCTTTAGGTTGCCCGCCATGACACGACGACGACTGGCGGCACTGGCCGCCGCGGCCACGCTCGCCACCGGGCTCGGCGCATGCGGCGGGGACGACGACAAGAAGGACGAGCCCGCGGCGAAGCAGACGACCTCGGAGGACTCCAGCAGCGAGGCGCGCGACGCGCGGGCCGACAGCGTGGCCAAGACGCAGCTCCAGGCCGCGATCGGCGACTACAACGACGGCTACGAGAAGTTCTTCGCCGAGCTGAAGAAGGCGAGCGGCGACCTCGACGAGCTCAAGGCCACGATCGCCGACTACCGCACGGTGATCTACGACTTCGACGCCGCCCTCCGCCGGATCGAGTTCCGCGACGACCTCGTGCCGCAGGTCAACGCGATCCTCGAGAACAACCGCGGCCTGATCTCCCAGCTCGACGCGATCGGCGAGGCCGAGAGCTTCAAGGACGCCCAGGCGCTCTACGAGGAGTTCCTGAAGGACCGCACGCCGCAGGTGAAGGCGATCAACCGCCTGAAGGACCAGCTCTAGCGCGGCGGGCAGCCGTCGCATCTCCGCGTCCTCGGTCGCTCGCGTGCATTCGCATGCCACGCTCCCTGCGTCCTTGACCTGCTCGGCTTCCCGCCACGCTGGGCGGGTTACCCCACCTCGGCCTCTTCGCGGCCCTGGAGCCGGTCGCGGCCGCGCTGCACGGCCGCGGTGAACTTCTGGAGGTTGACCTCGAGCGTGTTGAGGATGTCGTCGGCGTAGTCCTCCGCGCCGAGCCGGATCTCGCGCTCGCGGGTCCGCGCCTCCTCGATTATCTCCTCGGCCTGGCGCTCGGCCTGCCGGACGACCTCCTCGGAGGCGATCAGGCGCTCCTGCTCCTCGCGCGCCTCCTTGAGGATGCGCTCGGCCTCGCGCTTGGCCTCGGCGAGCATCTCCTGCCGCTCCTTGACGATCCAGCGCGCCTGCTTGATCTCCTCGGGGATCGTGGCGCGCATCTGGTCGAGGATGTCGTAGATCTCCTCCTTGTCGACGCGCACCTGGTCCGTCAGCGGGACGGGCTTGGCGTTGTGAATGGTGTCGTCGAGCTTGTCTATGAGGACTAGAACGTCCATGGCAGCCTCAGTTCGTCAGCGCCGGAGCGCTTCCTCCAATCGGGGAACCACTCGCTCAGGCACCAAGCCTGACAGGTCGCCGCCGAACATCGCAAGCTCCTTGACCCCGCTCGAGCTCAGGAACGTGAACTGGGGCGAGGAGAACATGTAGATGCTCTCGATGTCCGGGGCCATCTTCCGGTTGAGCTGGTTCATCTCGAACTCGTACTCGAAGTCCGAGATCGCGCGCAGGCCCTTGACGATCGTCTTGGCCCCGTTGTCGCGCGCGAAGTCCACGAGCAGCGTGCTGAACGCCTTCACCTCGACGTTGCCGAAGCGCTCGGTCTCGGCCTTGATGAACTCGATGCGCTCCTCCGCGCTGAAGACGGCGCTCGACTTGCGCACCGACTGGTTCACCACGCCCACGACCACGTGCTCGAACACGGCGGCCGTGCGCTCGATGATGTCGATGTGACCGTTCGTGACCGGGTCGTAGGTACCCGGGCAGATGGCGGTGCCCTTGTTAGTCGCGGCTTGCACGGTGGATGGCGATTCGGGTGTCGCCGTAGGACCGCTCGTCCGCGAGCGGCAGGTCGAGCTTCAGGGGTGTGCGCTTGTCTGACTCGGACACGACGGTTGCGTCTTCCGCGAGGACGGCGGGCAGGAGCTCGGAGAGCGGGGCCGCCAGCCGGATGGCGGAATCATATGGCGGGTCGAGCATTACCACCTCGAACGCGGTACCCGGAGGGGGTGAACGCAGCCACGCGAGCGCGTCCCTCTGAGCGATCTCGGCGCGTTCCCCGAGCTCCTCGAGGTTCGCTCGGATGGCGGCCGCGGCCGCACGGTCGCTCTCCACGAAGGTGACGCTCTCCGCCCCGCGCGACAGGGCCTCGATGCCGAGCGCGCCCGAGCCGGCGAAGAGGTCCAGCACGCGCGCGCCCTCCACCGCCGGGCCGAGGATCGAGAAGAGCGCCTCGCGCACGCGGTCGGAGGTCGGGCGGGTGGAGCGGCCGGGCGGGGTCCTCAGCCGCCGGCCGCGGTGCTCTCCGGCGACGACTCGGAGCATCCCGGTCAGTTGCCGTGCGGCTCCCAGAGCTCGATCGGGTTGCCCTCCGGGTCGCTCAGGCGGGCGAAGCGGCCGTTCGGATACTCCTCCGGGTCGACCTCCACCTCGACGTCCTCGGAGCGGAGCTGCTCCACGAACGCGTCGAGGTCGTGCACCCGGAAGTTGACCATCCACCCCTGCTCGGGGCGGCCGAAGTACTCGGTGTGCTCGTCGAACGGGGCGAAGGCGGTCGGGCCGGCCTCCTGCGACCACGGCTCGTCGACGTAGTTGCCGGGCACCGCCGTGACGCCGAGGTACTCCTCGTACCAGCGCCTCAGCCGCTCGGGGTCGCGGGCGCGGAAGAAGAGCCCGCCGATGCCGGTCACGTGCTGGCGCGGGGGGCCCGTCATGCCGGGATCGGCTCGCGGTCGCCGCCGAAGCGCGTGATCGCCACGGTGCGCATCAGCTCGTGCTCGGGCGACTCGAGCGCCGGGTCGGCGTCGAGAGCCTCGAAGGCGCGGCGGCGCGCGCGCTCGGCGAGGTCGATGTCCGCCGGCAGGCGGGCGACGCGGAGCGTCGGGAGTCCGTGCTGGCGGGTGCCGAGCAGGTCGCCGGCGCCGCGGATCTCGAGGTCCACCTCGGCGAGCTTGAAGCCGTCGGTCTCGCTCGCGAGGGCGTCGAGGCGCGGCTGGGCGGGGTCGCCGAAGAGGATGCACAGGCCGGGGTGATCGCCGCGGCCGACGCGCCCCCGGAGCTGGTGGAGCTGCGAGATGCCGTAGCGCTCGGCGCCCTCGATCACCATCACGGTCGCGTTCGGCACGTCGATGCCCACCTCGATCACGCTGGTGGCCACGAGCACGTCGGCCTCGCGGTCGGCGAACTCGCGCATGGCCTCGGACTTCTGCCGGGACGGCATCTGCCCGTGGATCAGCGCGACGCGGTGGTGCGCGAACTCGGTCGTGCGCAGGCGCTCGGCCTCGACGGTCGCGGCGCGCGCCTGGAGCGCCTCGGACTCCTCCACGAGCGGGCAGACCACGAAGACCTGGCGGCCCGCGGCGATCTCCTCGCGGGCGCGCTCGTAGGCGCGGTCCCGGGCGCGGGCGCCGTCGACCACGAAGGTCTCGACCGGCCTGCGGCCCGCGGGGAGCTGCTTGAGCACGGTCACGTCGAGGTCGCCGTAGGCGGTCAGCTGGAGCGTGCGCGGGATCGGCGTGGCGGTGAGGTGGAGCACGTGCGGACTGAGTCCCTCGGGAGCCTTCGACTCGAGCGCGGCGCGCTGGCGCACGCCGAAGCGGTGCTGCTCGTCCACGACCACCAGGGCGAGATCGCGAAAGCGGACCGTCTCCTCGATCAGCGCGTGGGTGCCGACGAGCAGCCCCAGCTCGCCGGTCTCGAGGCGGGCCAGGAGGTCGCGCCTCCGCGCCGCGGTGGTCGAACCGGTCAGCAGCTCGATCGGCACGTGGCCGCCCAGCAGGCGGTCGAGGGTGGCGAGGTGCTGCTCGGCGAGCGTCTCGGTCGGTGCCATCAGCGCGGCCTGCCTGCCGGACTCGACGGCCCGCAGCATCGCGTGGAGGGCCACGACGGTCTTGCCGGAGCCGACCTCGCCCATCAGCAGGCGCTGCATCGGGCGGCCGGTCGTGATGTCGGCGTCGACCGCCTCGATCGCGTTGCGCTGGTCGTCCGTGGGCGCGAACGGGAGCGACGCGAGCCACGGGCCGACCAGCTCGCCCGTCGGCGTGAGCTCGGCCGCGCGGCAGGTGAGCTCGCGGGCGCGCTTCCTCGCCACGAACGCAAGCTCGAGCGCGAGCAGCTCCTCGAACGCCAGCCGGCGCCGGGCGCGCTCGGTCTCGTCCTCGTCCTCGGGGAAGTGGACGGCGGCCAGCGCGGCGGCCCGTTCCGGCAGGCGCTCGCGCACGCGCAGGCGGGCGGGAAGCGACTCGACCGTGTGGACCACGGCGCCGCGCGCGGCGTTCGCCAGCTCGCGCAGGCGGTCGCTCGGCAGGCCCTCGGTGGCGGGGTAGATCGGGGTCATGCCCTGGCCCTTCACCTGCTCCACGCTCGCGCCGGGCGCGACCTCGTAGCTCGACACGCGGAAGCTCTTGCGGTTGTCCTGCTTGCCGCGCAGGACGACGCGGGTGCCGGGGGTCAGCTTGTCGGCGAGCCAGGGCTGGTTGAACCAGAGCGCCTTCATGGGGCCGCTCTCGTCGGCGACCGTGGCCTCCTGGAGGGTCTTGCCGTAGCGGGTGCGGCGGTTGGCGATGCGCTTGACGTCCACGATCACCGTGGCCTCCTCCCCCACGCCCAGGCTCGCGACGGGGCGGGCGTCGCGGCGGTCCTCGTGGCGGAACGGGACGTGCTCGAGCAGGTCCGCGACGGTCGCCAGCCCGAGCTGCGCGAGCCCGGCGGCGGCCTTCTTGCCGCGCACGTCCAGCTCGCGCCCGAGCCGCGACGGCTCAGGCACGGAGCGCAGCGGGGCCTCGCCGAGCTCGGCGTCGGTCATGCGCTCGCTCTCGGCGAACCGGAATGGCCCGGCGGCGGTGGGCACGCGGTCAATGATGACGCCGCCCGCGGCGGCTCAGCGGCGCGTCAGCCCGCGAGGCGCCTGAAGGTCAGCCGGCGCGGCTTGGAGCTGCGGCCCGACGAGTCGCGCGCCACGATGGTCGCGCGGTAGCTCGCCTTCGCGCGCAGCTTCTTGGCGAGCGCCGGGGAGACGTCCACGGCGCCCGTGCCGCGAGCCGAGCGCCCCTTCAGCCTCCCCAGCCGCACCGCCCTGCGACCCAGCTTCTCGACCGTCACCGCCACGGTGGCGGCCTCGTTGAGCCCGAAGTCGAACTCCGGCGCGGGCAGTCCCTCCCCGTTCGGGTCGAGCCCGAAGTCGGTCACGCTCGGTGCCTTGGCATCCCAGATCGCCGAGCCGATGCCGCGCTCGGTCTGCTCGGAGCTCGAGCCCCAGCGCTCCTGGTGGCTCCAGACGACGATCGTGTTGCCGAGCGGGTCGGCCGCCGAGTCGAGGCCGAAGAAGTGCTTTCCGCGCGCGAGCTCGGCCGGCGGGCCGAACCCGGACTCGCCACGCGCGCGGCGCACGGCGAGGACCCTGCGCTCCTTCGAGGAGCCGGAGCCCGCCTCCACGAAGGCGGCGGTCGCGGTGCCCTTGCCGTCGAAGGCGACCGTCGGCTCGTGCGAGAAGCCGCCCAGCGGCTCGTGGTCCCACGCACCGGTGCGCGGGCGGTACGCCACGCCGCCGCCGTGGGCGTTGCTCCAGGCCACGGCCGCGTTGCCCGAGCGGTCGATCGCGAGGTCCCAGCGGTACATGCCGCGCAGCTGCTGCGGGACGCCCTCGACCTTCTCGGCCGGGCCGAAGTCGCCTCCGGCCGGGCGGAACGAAGAGTGCGGCACCACCTGCGGGAACGGCTCGTACGAGGACCTGCTGCCGTCGTAGTCGGGCTCGGAGCCCCAGGCGACGAGCACGTCGCCGGCGGGTGACGCCGCGACCCGCACGTCACCCTGCTCGTAGCGGGGGCCCTGGAGCGTGCGCGGCTCCCCGAAGCCGCCCTCGGGCGAGCCGGTCGCGACCTTCACCACGCGCGGCACGCCGTCCGCGCTCGTCTCGCGCCAGGCCACCGTGAGGTTGCCGGCGGCGTCGGTCGCGATGTCCTCGCTGTCGATGGTGTGCGCGGTCGCGACCCGCTGCGGAGCACCGACGCGCCCGTCCGCGAAGTGCGTGACCGTCCACAGGTGGTAGCCGACGTGCTTCGAGATCTCGGTCTCGGTGTCCCTGCGCTCGTTCTCGCGCATCAGCACGGTCACGTTGCCGGCGCCGTCGACGACGATCTGGCCCCAGTAGTGCTGAAAGCCGACGGGGTCCACGAAGTCGCCGAAGGCCGGGCGCATCCGCACGTTCAGCTTGCCGTCGGCGTTGTAGCCGATCGCGGCGGCGCCGGCGTCGTTGGCGGCCATGTCCACGAAGATCGCATCCTTGGGGCTGATCACCCGCGCGTCGCCGAACTGACCGCCGGGCGGCCGGATCGAGGCGGAGACGGCGTCACCGGGGATCGTCACGTCGGGCCCGCGCACGCCCCAGGCGGCGATCCCCTCGCCGCTGCCGGTGATCGCCACGCGCGGCTCCACCGCGGCCTTGCCGGTGAGCATCTTGGACGGCATCCAGCGTCCCTGTGCGCCGGCCGAGGTGGCCGCCCCGAGCATCAGGGCGAGGGTCAAGGCGGCCAGAACCCCCAAACGGGTAGTGCGAGTCACCATATGCGGAGGGTATGTCCCGTTGGGGCGTTGCGCCAAACGCTTAACAGTGCGTAAGGGCGGCCCGTCGGCGCGCTACTCGGCGCACAGGAGCCACCACCACGCCGGCTGGCCGCCCACGTGGTGCTCGAGCTCCACGCCGTCGGGCACGGCCCGGGCGATCGTGGCCCGCGACAGCGGCGCGCCGTCGCCGGCGAGGCAGGTGAGCACCTCGCTGCCGTCGGCGATCCGGGCGATCACGGCGCTCAGCGCGCGCTCGGGGTCGCCCCAGTCCACCAGCTCGTCGCCCACGTACGCGAGGGCGTCGCCGGCCACGAACCGTCCCTGGGCGTCGTTGCGCGCCGCCGGCGCCACGCCGCCGGTGCGCAGCCGCGCCACCGCGCCGCCCAGCACCCGGGCGTTCTCCTCGGCGCTGCCCTCCGGGTCGAGCTCCAAGAGCGCCGGGATCCCCGCCTGCTGCGAGCGCGTGGGCACCACGCGCACCGGCTTCTCCGAGAGCTCCGCGGCGCGCTCCGCCGCCATGATCACGTTCGGGTTGTTGGGCAGCAGCACGACCTCGCGGGCGGGCGTCGCGTGGATGCCGGCCAGCAGGTCGTTGGTCGAGGGGTTCATCGTCGGTCCGCCCTCGATCACGTACGCGCCGAGCCCCTCGTAGAGCGACCGGATGCCGGGCCCGTTCACCACCGCCAGCACCCCGCACGGGCGCTCGTCGGCCGCGCCGAGCCGCTCCTCGCGCTCGGCGATCTGCTCGCGCATGTCGGCCACGTCCAGCCGCGAGACCTCACCGGCCCCCTCGAACAGCGCCATCGCGCGCTGCGGCTCGTCGGTGTGCACGTGCACCTTCAGCGTGTGCGGGTCGCCCACGACCAGCACCGAGTCGCCGATCTCCTCCAGCGCCCGCACGAACGGCGCGGACTCGAGGCCCGACCCGGTCACCGCGAAGTTCGTGCAGTAGCGGAAGCGGCTCGAGGCGTGGTCGGCGTGGTGGTGGACGCCGCCCGGCGGGGCGGTGTGGTGCTCGAGCTCGGGCGGGGCGTCGTCGCGCAGCGCGCCGATGACCCCGGCCATGATCACGGTGAGCCCGTAGGCGCCCGCGTCCACCACGCCCGCCTCGCGCAGCACCTCGAGCTGCTCGGGCCCGCGCTCCACCGCCTCGGCGCCCGCCTCCAGCGCCCCCTGGAGCACATCGGCGAGCAGCCGGTCCTGCTCGTCGGGATCCACCCCCGGCCCGAGGCGCTGCGGCTCCATGTGGGCGAGGTCCTGCGCCACCCGGTGCGCCATGGCCCGCACGGCCGACAGCATCGTGCCCTCGGCCGGGTTGCGCACCGAGTCGTAGGCGGCGTCGGCGGCGCGCGCCAGCGCGGCGCTCACCAGGATCGGGTCGATCAGCTCGCCCGGCCGCGAGGCCAGCTCCTCCGCCGCCCCGCGCACGATCTGGGAGAGGATCACGCCGCTGTTGCCGCGTGCGCCCAGCAGCGCGGCCCGGGCGACCGCCGACACGAGCTGGTCGCGCCCGATCTCGTCGATGTCGCCCTGGCTCTCCAGCGTGTCGAGCTCCGCGAGCACCGCGCGCAGCGTCATGGCCATGTTGTCGCCGGTGTCGCCGTCGGCCACGGGGAAGACGTTGAGGTCGTTGACCTCCTCGCGCCGGCTCTCCAGAGCGGCGCAGGCGCTGGCGACGGCCCGCCGGAAGCGGACGAGGCTCGGGTCTGCCATACCCATGTTCTATCGGGTGCGTCAGTCTGTAACCCATGAAGGTCGCCGTTCTCACGATGCGCTTCCTGACCGAGCTGCTGCTGCTGGCCGTGCTCGCGGCCTGGGGAGCCTGGGTCGGCGACTCGCTCGCGGCGGACGTCGCGCTCGGCATCGCCGCCCCCCTGGCCGCTGCCGCGGTGTGGGGTATCTGGATCGCGCCGCGCTCGCGCCGGCGGCTGGCCGATCCCGCTCGGCTGGCGCTCGAGGCCGTGCTGTTCGCACTCGGAGCCCTCGCGCTGGCCCACTTCGGCAGCTGGTCCGGTGCCATCAGCTTCGCCATCGGCACGATCATGCTCGCGTGGGCCGTCCGCCTGGTCGGCGAGGAGCTGGCGACCCGGTGAGGACCGTCTACCTCGGGACCTCCGACTTCGCCGTGACGGTGCTGGAGCGGCTCGCGGAGTCGCCCCATCGCCCCGCGCTCGTGGTCACGCGGCCGGACCGGCCGAGGGGCCGCGGGCGCAAGCTCTCGCCGCCGCCCGCGGCCGAGGCCGCTCGCGCGCTCGGCATCGACGTGCTCCAGCCGGAGAGCGTGAACGACGACGAGGCCCGCGCCGCGATCGCCGCCGCCCGCCCCGAGGCCGTGTGCATCTGCGCGTACGGCGCGCTCCTGAAGGAGCCGCTCCTGTCGGAGCACCCGATGCTGAACGTGCACCCGTCGCTCCTGCCGCGCTGGCGCGGCGCGGCACCGATCGAGCGCGCGATCGATGCCGGCGACGAGGAGACCGGCGTGTCGATCATGCGCCCGGTCGCGGAGATGGACGCCGGCCCGGTCTGTCTCGCGAGGGTCGAGCCGATCGAGCACGCCGACGACTACGGCTCGCTCGCCCCCCGCCTCGCGCGGCTCGGCGGCGACCTGCTCGTGGAGGCGCTCGACGCCGCCCCGCCGTTCGTGGAGCAACCCGCCACAGGCGTGACGATCGCGCCCAAGATCACGGGCGAGGACCGCCGCCTCGACCCCGCGCTCGACGCCGCCGTCGCCTGGCGCCGCGTGCGGGCGCTCAACCCGCACATCGGCACCTACGTCGAGCTGCCCGGCGGCGAGCGCCTCGGCGTGCGCCGCGCCGCGCTCACCGACGCGCCCCCTCCCCCGCCCTCGGAGCTGTCGGCCCACGAGGGCCGCCTGCTCGCCGGCTTCGTGGACGCCGCGCTGGAGCTGCTCGAGGTCCAGCCACCGGGCGGGCGCCCGATGGACGCGGCCGCGTACCTGCGCGGCCACGGCGCCCGCCTCGAGGGTTGATCGGCTACGCTGTAGCCATATGGCTACGGATGTCCCCCAGCGCGATCTGCGCAACAACACCGCCGAGCTGCTGCGCCGCGTCGAAGGCGGGGAGCGCCTGAGGATCACGGTGCATGGGCACCCGGTCGCGGAGCTCGTCCCCCTCGACCGCCCGCAGGCGTTCGTCCCGTTCGAGGAGGTGGTGCGCGACCTCCAGGGCGTGCTCGCGCCAGACGACTCCCTCGCCGAGGATCTGCGGCAGCTCGACGACGAGCCCGGCGACCCGTTCGCTTGAAGCGCGCCCTGCTGGACACGTCGTTCGTGATCGCGCTCGCCCGCGGCGAGGAGTTCGAGCTGGAGCCTCGTCCCCAGGAGGCGGCGATCTCCACCGTGACGCTCTGTGGCCTGCACCACGGCGTCTTGGTGGCGGACGACGACGACCGGGCGCGGCGGCTGGCGGCGCTCGCGTACGCGGAGCGCCGCTTCGCGGTGCTGCCCGTGGACGAGCAGGTCGCGCCGCACTACGGCCGGCTGGTGGCCGCGTCACGACGAGAACGTGGACGCCGGCTCCGCACCGCGGATGTCCTGATCGCCGCGACCGCGGCCGCTCACCGTCTCCCGCTGATCACGAAGGACCGTGACTTCGCGGGCCTCGACGGTGTGGACGTCGTCCTCGCCTGAATGAGCGCCTCCCCGGCGCGCCTCGTCGCCCACCGCGTCCTCGCCCGCGTGTTCCGCGAGGAGGCGTGGGCCGACCGCGCATTCCGCGGCGAGGCGGATCGGGCGCGGCTCGACCCCCGCGAGCGCGCGTTCGCCCAAGCGCTCGCGTACGGCGCGGTCCAGCGGGTGCGCACGCTCGACCACGTGCTGGAGCGGCTGTCGAGCCGCCCGCTCGACCAGGTCCAGGCCGACGTGCGCGACGCGCTGCGGCTCGGCGTGCTCCAGATCGTGTGGCTCGACGGCGTGCCGGACCGCGCCGCGGTGGACCAGACGGTCGAGCTGGTGAAGGCCGTTGCCCCGCGGGCCGCGGGCTTCGCCAACGCGGTAATGCGACGAGCGGGGCGGGAGGCGGCGGCGATCGTCGAGGCGCTGCCGGAGTCGACGCCGGAGGAGGCGGCGACAAGGCACTCGCACCCCGACTGGCTCGCGCGCATGTGGTGGAAGCAGCTCGGCCCGGACGAGGCGCGCGCGCTGATGGCGCGCGACAACGAGCCGGCCGAGAGCGCCCTCCGCGTGAACGCGCTGCGAGCCACCCGCGAGGAGGCGCGCGCCGCGATCGGCGCCGCCACCAGCACCGTCGACGACCTCCCCGAGGCGCTGATCCTGGACGAGCCGTTCGACGCCCACGGCTCCGAGGCGTTCGCGCGCGGCCTCGTGATGCCCCAGTCGCGCGGGTCGATGCTCGTATCGCGCACGCTCGGTCCCCGCCCCGGCGAGCGCGTGCTCGACATGACCGCCGCCCCGGGGGCGAAGACCACGCACCTGGCGGCGCTGATGGAGAACCGCGGCGAGGTGGTGGCGCTCGAGCTGAACCCGCGGCGGGCCGAGGAGCTGCGCGCCAACGCCGAACGGCTGGGCGCGACGATCGTGGACGTGCGCACCCAGGACGCCCGCGAGCCCGCGGCCGGGGGTCCGTTCGACCGCATCCTGCTCGACGCGCCCTGCTCCGACCTCGGCACGCTGCAATCGCGCCCGGACGCGCGCTGGCGCAAGTCGCCGGCCGCGATCGAGGAGCTGGCGGAGCTCCAGGGCCAGCTCCTCGACGCCGCCCTGGGCCAGCTCGCCCCCGGCGGCACGCTCGTCTACTCGACCTGCACGATCAGCCCCCGCGAGCAGGTCGACTCCCTGCCGGGCACGAGCGCGGAGCCGCCGGTCCAGCTCCTGCCTCACCGTCATGGAACGGACGGCTTCTACGTGGTGAGCTTTAACAAACGCTGAGTCCGGTGTAGAAGAACGCCAGCATGGAGCCGACGCGCACCCTCCCCCGCCCCGACTGCCCGTCGTGCGGCGAGCCGTGGCTCAGCCCGACGAACCTGCCGGGCCGCTTCCGCTGCGTCTACTGCCTGCACCGCTTCGAGCTCCGCTCGGACTGTCCGGACTGCGGCAACCACGCGACCATCGCCCGGATGACCGACACGGCGAACGTCGAGTGCCGCAACTGCGGCGGCAGCATGCTGCGCGCGATCTAAGCCACCTCGGCCGAGACCCCCCGGTGGCGGCGGTAGGTGTCCAGCGCCCACCGTCCGGCGGGGTGCTCGCGCAGCTCGGCCTGGAGCGGAAGGGTCTCCGGCGGCAGCGTCAGCTTGTACTCCAGCTCGTCGGGCTGCAGCAGGGGAGCGAACAGCGCCGCGGCCGTCAGGTCCGCGACCGTGAACGAGTCGCCGACCAGGTGGTCGCGCCCCGCCCGCTCGGACTCGACCCGCTCGAGCGCCGCGTGCGTCTTCTCGAGCCCCGCCCGCACCCGGTCGGGATACACGCCGTAGCGCGCCTTGAAGGTCCGTCTCACGACCGGATAGGTGGCCGTGAACGCGCGCCTGACCAGCGGGCTGTCCTTCACCAGCTCGTCGAGCATGAGGTCGCGGTTCTGGGGCTCGAACATGCTCTGGAAGCCGACCCGCCGGATGTGGGGCCCCAGCTCGGTGTCGAAGAACTCCTCGAGCTCGAGCGCTCGGCGGCGCTCGGCCGGGTCGGCCGGGAGGAGCGGCGGGTCGGGGCGGAGGCGCTCCAGCTCGGCGATGATCGCCGTGGAGTCGCCGATCGCCTGCCCGTCGAGCTCCAGCACCGGGAACGTGAGCCGCCGCGTGAGGCGCAGCGCGTGCGCCATGTGCGCGGCCCCCGGCATCGGCGCGCGCCGCCGGTGCGCGATGCCCTTGTGGTCGAGCGCCCAGCGCACCTTCTCGTTGTAGTGCGACACCTCGATGTGCCAGAGGACCGGCAGCTCGCTCATCGCAGCGTCGCCGTCCGCCGCTCCGTGCCACGCCGCCACTCGAGCGTCGAGCCCCGCAGCCGCAGCGAGGCGGCCTTCACGTCGCGACCGCGATCGAGCCGGCGCGCCCTGCGGCCCTCGCGCCTGTAGACCGCGTAGGCGGATCCCTCGTCCGCGCTCCACGCCACCCCGCCGGTGCGCCGCAGCACGACGCGCCCGGGCAGGCCGTCCACGCCGAAGACGATCGTCTCCCTGCGCATCACGTGGACGAGATCGACGCCCCAGCCGCACTCGTCGCCGAGCGCGTCGAGGCAGAACTCGTGGGCGAACGCCGCCCAGTGCCCGCGCAGGCGGACCTCCCGCCACTGGTCCTGGGGGCCGGCCAGGGTCTCGTGGCGGCCGGTGCGCTTCGAGCAGGCGATCAGCTCGTCGCCGGCCTCGTACACGCGCGCCACGCTGTTCTCGCGCACGGTGGTGGAGTCACTCGACGCGCACGACACGGTGCGGGCCGGTGTGCCGGCCGGAGCGGCCAGGGCGAGCAGGGCCGCCGCCGTCACGAGGATCGCCGTCCTCTGCACGCCGCGATTGTGGCGGATCGCCACTAGCGCCGGTACAGCCCGTAGAGCAGGCCGCAGAGCAGCAGCGCACCCGCGACGTACGCGATCTCGAGCTGGAGCACGGCCGAGTCGAACCCCGGCACGAGCAGCATCACGACGAACGCCGCCGCCGAGCCCACCCAGCACGCCGCGGCCTGCTTCGTCAGGCCGCGCGCGAGAGCGGCCTGGTTGAGCGTGGCCGCCGCGAGGTAGAGGCCCATGCCCACGGCGACCAGCACCAGCCCGCCGCGGTCGTACTCGTCGGACTCGCCGAAGAACAGCTCCATGAACCACGGGCCGGCCACGAGCATCGCGAGCGCCACGGCGGCGGCGAACGCCGCGATGGCGCGCAGCGTCACCCCCACCGCGCGCCTGAACTCGGCGCGGTCGCCGGTCGCGCTCACGCGCGTGAGGTGGGGCAGGATCGAGGTCTGCACCGACTGGAAGAGCTGCAGCGGCGCCCGCGCGATCAGCAGGACGTTGAACGCGAAGCCGGCCAGCGCGGCGCCCTCGTCGCCCTCGGTCGCCTTCACGAGCAGCGGCCCGGCGTTCAGGAAGGTCTGCTCGGCGAGCATGATGAGCAGCACCGCCGCGGCGAATCCCACCCCGCGGGCCAGCGTGAACTGGGCCTCGTCGCCCGCGGCGGGCTCCGGGGCCTCCTCGGCGTCCGCGTCCGCCCGCAGCCGCCGGCTGAGCGCCCAGGGGACGACCACCAGCGAGAACAGCGGCGC
>DASVVS010000035.1:0-8964 GCA_036386455.1 Thermoleophilaceae bacterium | reverse complement strand
GCGAGGTAGTCCTGGCCCAGGTCGGCGCGGTAGTCGAGGATCGAGACGCCGCGCTCGGCCGACTCGGCGTAGCGGATCGACGCGCGGATGACGCTCTCGAAGACCTTCTCGCCGAAGCGCTCCTTGAGCTGCGTGAGCGCCTCGCGCGAGTGGATCGTGCGCAGGTCGGCGATGTTGAGGACGACCCCGAGCCACTCGAGGTCGGGGTGCAGGTTCTCCTTGGCCAGCTCGATGATCTCGAGCGCCTGCTCGACGCCCTGGAGCGAGAAGTACTGGGCCTCGGTCGAGACGAGCGCGTAGTCGGCGGCCACGACCGCGTTGATCGTGAGCAGCCCGAGCGCGGGCGGGCAGTCGATCAGGATCACGTCGTGGCGGCGGCCGAGCTCGCGCAGCGCGCGCCGCAGCGTCAGCTCGCGGCCCATCTTGCCGCCCAGCACGAGCTCCGCCTCGGCCAGCCCGAGATTGGCCGGGATCACGCCGTTGTGCACGGCGTCGGCGGCCTTCACGCGGCCCCCGAGGACGTCCGCGATCGTGGGGTCCGCGTCGGCCGGGACGTCGAAGTAGTCGGACAGGTTGCCCTGCGGGTCGAGGTCCACCGCGAGCACGTCCAGGCCGATGCGGCTGAGGACGTCGTGCAGGGTCCGGGTGGTGGTCGTCTTGCCCGTTCCGCCCTTCTGAGAGAGCACCGCGATCGTCGTGGCCATCGGCTGGCGAATATACGCGCCCCGGCCGGTCGCGGCGCTCGCGGTCCGCCGCGTACCCCGTCCGGGGGATGCGGCGGCCACGGCTGCGCGCCGACAATGGGAGCATGCTCCGCCGCTTCCTGCCGGCTCTCCTCGTTGTGCTCGCTGCGGCGCTCCTCGCGGTGCCCGCGCTCGCGCAGGCCCAGCCCTTCGGCATCGGAGCGCCGGCGCTGCTTGCGGCGGCGGCCGGCGACCAAGACGACGACGGGGTGCCGGACGCGCAGGACAACTGCCCGGGCGTGAGCAATCCGGACCAGGCGGACACCGGGGACGACGAGAGTTCGGACGGCCTGGGTGACGCCTGCGAGGGCAACGACGCCGACGCGGACGCCGACGGTCGCGCCAACGCCGGCGACAACTGCGTGAAGGTGGCCAACCCGAACCAGGAGGACAACGATCAGGACGGGTCCGGCGACGCGTGCGACGCCGACGACGACAACGACAACATCGAGGACTTCGGCGAGGCCGGCGAGCCGATCGACAACTGCCAGTTCGCGGCGAACCCCAGCCAGGTCGACTCGGACGGCGACGGCGCCGGCGACGCCTGCGACGGGGGGGACCCGGCCGACAGCGACAGCGACGGTGATCTCGACGGCGCGGACAACTGCCCCTTCAAGCCGAACCCGGACCAGGCGGACGGTGACCAGGACTCGGTCGGCGACGCCTGCGACGGCGATCAGGACAACGACGGGATCGACGACTTCGGCGACCCCCCGGACAACTGCCCCCACGTCCCCAACGCGGACGTCCACCCGAACGGAGGGATCTACCAGCCCGACAGCGACGGGGATGGCATCGGCGACGCGTGCGACACCGACGCGGACGACGCCGACGACGACGGGGTGGCGAACGCGACCGACAACTGCCTGACGGTCCCGAACCCGGACCAGGCCAACACCGACAAGGCCGCCGACGGCGGCGACGCCTGCGACGAGGACGACGACGGCGACGAGGTCGGCGACGACGCGGACGGCTGCCCCACCGGCGCCGCCAGCGGCGTCGACACCGATCGGGACGGCTGCAAGGACTCGGGCGAGGACAACGACGACGACGGCGACGCGGTGGCCGACGGCACCGACAACTGCGCGATCGTCCACAACCCGGACCAGGCCAACACCGACAAGGCGCCCGACGGCGGCGACGAGTGCGACTCCGACGACGACGACGACGGGCTCGTGGACGGCGCCGACGCGTGTGCTCGCGGCGCGGGCGCCGGACTCGACACGGACAAGGACGGTTGCAAGGACTCCGGCGAGGACGCGGACGACGACGGTGACGCGGTCGCCGACGGCGGCGACAACTGCTCGCTCGTCGTGAACCCGGGCCAGGAGGACCTCGACGCCGACGACGTGGGCGACGCGTGCGACGCCGACAAGGACGGCGACGGGGCGGACGCCCCGGGCGACTGCGACGACCGCGACGCGAAGCGCGCCCCGGGCCGCACCGACGTCCCCGAGAACGGGCTCGACGAGGACTGCTCCGGGGCCGACGCGCCCTTCCCGGACGCAGATGGCGACGGCGTGAAGAGCGACACCGACTGCGACGACTCGAACCCGAGGGTCAGGCCGGGCGCCGGCGAGGTGCCGGGGAACGGGGTCGACGAGGACTGCTCGGGGGCGGACGCACCGGTACCGGACTCGGACGGCGACGGCCTGCTCGACACGGACGACCCGGACCCGGACGATCCGCGCTCGCCCGGCCCGTTCGGGGCGACGCAGCGCGCGGACACGATCAACGGCACCGACGCGGCCGACGTGATCTGCGGCCTGCTGGGGGCCGACCGGCTGAACGGGCGTGGGGGCAACGACAAGCTCTTCGGCGACCTCTGCGGGCTGAACGCCAAGCTGACCGCCGCTCAGACCGTGACCGGCGGCGCGGACGTGCTCGACGGCGGCGACGGCAACGACGCGCTCTACGGAGCCGGCGGGGACGACTCGCTGTACGGCCGTGCGGGCAACGACAAGCTCTCGGGCGGCCCGGGGCGTGACGCGCTGTACGGCGGAGCCGGCGACGACCGGCTGGTGGGTGGGCCGGACCGCAACAGCTACAGCGGCGGGAGCGGCGACGACCGGGTCAGCGCGCGCAACGGGAAGCGCGAGACCATCGCGTGCGGCGCGGGCGACGGCGATCGCGCGACGGTCGACGCGAACGACCGCGTCATCGGCTGCGAGCGCGTCAAGCGCGGGTAGCGGGCGGCCGCGCGTCTACGCCGGCACGAAAGGACCCGCCGCTCGGCGGGCCCGTTCGCGTACTTCCCTCCCTCGAACCTGCGGGTCTTACCCGACCGCGCTGTGTACGCGCTCGGGCGCGTGCCGGTCGCCGGTGCGCGGAGCACCGTCTCCCAGCCGCATGAAATGCAGGCAGAAGCGTCCGACGTCGAGCGTGTCGCCGTCCTCGAGCTCGCGCATCTCCACGTGCACGCCGTTGACGAACACGCCGTTCAGGCTGCGGTCGTCGAGGATCCGCGCGCTCTCGCCCTCGCGGTGGATCAGCGCGTGCCGGCGGGAGACGGTCGGGTCGTCGAAGCGGACGTGCGCCGCAAGGCTGCGGCCGATCCGGGTCCAGCCCTCCTGGAGCGGCACGACCCGCACTCGCTCGCCGTCCTCGTAGGCGATGTAGTCGCCGTCGGCGACCAGCGCCTCACGCGCCTCGGCGAGCCAGTCGGGCTCGGCGTGCGCGGCGCCGGTCGGCTCGGCCAGCGCCAGCTCGGCGAAGATCGAGGAACGACGGAAGTCGACCCCCTCGCAGCGGGGGCATGGCGGCACTTCGTCGAGCTCGTGCAGGGCTACCGCGTAGCCGCACGACTCACATCTGAAGCACCCCGCGCCGGCGAGCGTACCGGCGTGAACCGTCTCGGTCTCTCCTCCGAAGATAGTGCTAATCGTAGCGAGGCTGACAAGAGCCCCAAAGCGGGGACCCGCAGGTAAAGGGCGGAAACTGCGGAGTTCTTCAGGCGGCGCGCGGCACGACCGCGAGCGGCTTGTCCGTGGCGTGTACGCGCTCTGACCGAACCGGCTCTCCGTCGCGTCCCCCGGACTTGGCGAGGCAGAGCGAGCAGACCTCGCGGCCCGACTCGAGCTCGTGCATCAGCTCGCCCGTGAGCGGCATCCGGCGGCAGCGCGAGCAGGCCGGCCGTTCGGTGCGCAGGGCGCCGAGGCTGTTGCGGAGGAGGATGGAGGCGATCTCTCTGGCCATGGGCGCTGCATTCTGCGCTGGGGGCCGGATACCTCCGGCGGAACGCGCCATTGCATACGATCCGCCGGCCATGGTGCCCGTGCACGTCCACACGTCGATCGCCGCGCCGCGCGAGGAGGTCTTCGACTTCCTGGCCGACCTCTCGTACCGCCCGGCGTGGATGGACCACTGCACGTCGGACCTGAGGCTGGTCGATCCGCGCGCCGACGGGGTCGGCGCGGCGGCGCGCTACCGGCTCCAGGCGCCGCGCTACAAGCCGTGGGTGGAGACCCGGATCGCGGAGGCGGAGCGCCCGCGGCGGATCCTCGAGCGCACGCGCGGCGGCCACGGGAACACGACGCACGGCGAGATCGTGTTCGAGCTCACGCGCCAGGGCCGGAACCTCACCCGCGTGGAGCTGACGATCTGGAGCGAGGCGGGCACGGCGCGCGAGCGCTTCCTCGAGAAGCTGGGCGCCCGCCGCTGGGTCAAGCGCCAGGCGAAGATCGCCCTCGAGCGCCTGCGCGCGGTGTTCGAGGAGACCCGCGACGAGCCCCTGGCGCGTACGAGCGTGGCGGGCTGGGAGCCGCAGAAGGCGCCGCGCTTCGGCCTCGGTCTGGCCGACCAGCCGGACGTGCACACCGGCTCGGGACAGCGCGCGTCGAGCGGATAGAGTTCCGCCGCCCATGCGCCTCAGCATCCGTCGGAGCGCCATCCTCACCTGTGCCGCCGCCGCGATCTTCGCGGCCGGCTGCGGCAGCGAGGAGAAGGACGAGCCCAAGCGCGAGGGCCTCGGCGAGGAGGTGGCCGGGGTCACCTACAACGTCTTCATCACGCGCCAGATCAACCAGCACCTCGCCTCCGACCGCCACTTCTACCGCGGGCCGGAGCCGCGCCCGGGCTTCACCTACTACGGGGTCTTCATCAAGGTCTGCAACGAGACCGAGGGCTTCCTGCACCCGATCGACTACGACGAGTTCCACGTGAAGGACTCGCAGGGCAACGAGTTCGAGCCGGTCGAGCTGGAAGACGACAACGCGTTCGCCTACCGCTCGCGGCGGCTCAGCAGGCGCGCCTGCGTGCCCGAGGCGGGCAGCGCCCCGGCCACCGGGCCGACCGGCGGCGCGCTGCTGCTGTTCGAGTTCCCGCTCCAGACGCTCGAGAACCGGCCGCTCGAGCTCGAGATCGAGTCCGTGAACGCGCAGGGCGAGCGCGACCACGGCGCGATCGAGCTGGACCTCTAGCCGCCTCGCGGGCGGCCGCTCCGGCTGATCGCCGGGCCGGCCTGCGGCTACCGGCCCAGGCCGGCCTGCAGCACCACGCGCGCGGCGGGCGCCGCGGTCGCGCCGCCCGCGCCGGCCTTGACCAGCATCACCGCGACCGCCAGGCGCGGCTTGCGCGCCGGGGCGAACGCGGTGAACCAGGCGTCGGTGTCGCTGGCGCCGGCGTCCTCGCCCGTGGGTCCCTGGGTGCTCCCCAGCTCGGCCGTGCCGGTCTTGCCGGCCACCGTGGTGCCGGGGATCGCGGCCGCCGTGCCGGTGCCGCCGCGCACGACGCCGACCATGAAGCGGCGCAGCGTGCGGGCGGTTCGCGCCGAGATCACCCGGTTGGGGCGCCCCGCGGGGTCCCCGCGCACGAGCGTGGGGGTGCGCTTGACGCCTCCGTTCGCCACCGTGTGGGCGATCAGCGCCATCGTGAGCGGGGTGGCCAGCACCTTGCCCTGGCCGATCGCGGTCGAGCCGACGGCGAGGTCCGAGCCCACCGCCTCGGCGGCCGGGAGCGTGCTGGGCGCCGCGCCGGGCAGCTCCGGCGGCCGGTTGAAGCCGTAGCGCTCGGCCATCTCCACGAGCTTGCCCGCGCCGACCCGCACGCCGACCGGGGCGAAGACCGAGTTGCACGAGTGCACGAACGAGTTCTCGAAGCTGCCGCCGCAGGACTCGCCGTTCGCGTTCTGGAGCTGGACGCCGTCGATGTTCGCGCTCGTGGCGACCGGGAACTTCGTGGACGGCTTGACCTGCCGGGCCTCGAGGGCGGCGGAGGCGGTCACGATCTTGAACGTGGAGCCGGGCGGCTGGGGTGCCGAGAACGCCACGCCCGCCAGCGCGCGCACCTCAGCGCGGCGCGCGTCGAGCGCGACGATGCCGCCGAAGCGCCCGGCGAGCGCGGTCACGGCGGCGGCCTGGAGCTCCGGATCGATGGTGGTGCGCACGGCGCGGGCGGGCCGCGGCCGCGCGGCGGCCACCCGGCGCGTGCCCGCCAGCAGGGTGCCGCCGGGCACGCCGGCCACGCGGTCCTCCACGATCCGCTCGAGGCCGTCGGCCCCCGCCGGCCAGTCGCGCGGGAAGCCGCGGGCGTACACCGCCTCGCGGGCGGGCCCGGCGGCGGCGGGCTTCAGCTGCCCCGCGATGCCGGCGGCCGGCCCGGGCGCGACCGTGCGCCCGCGGGCGGGGCCGCTCGCGATCTTCGTGCCGTCGCGCGCGAGGATGTCCGCGCGGCGCGGCGGGTCGCTCTGGCGGGTCAGCCGCTCGCCCTCGCGGAGGCCCGGGAAGGCGTGGTGCGGCGCCCAGTCCACGCGCGCGTCCTCCATCGGCAGGCGCAGCTCGCCGCGCACCGCGCCGAACACGCGGGTGCGGAGGGTGACGTCGACCACGGCGGCGTCCCCATCACCGCGGGCGCGCCCGGCGTCGACGGCGGTGGCCGTGGCGGTCGCGGCCGCGGCGCCGTACGCGCGCTGGAGATCGGCCGGCGGGTGGCGGCGCTGCGCGCCCGGCGTCAGCTCGCGGTGCATCGCCGCCCAGTCGGAGCGCTCCCAGGCCGCCGCGAAGCGAGCGCCCGCGCTCTCCTCGTCGGAGGCGCCGCAGCTCCCGGCGACCAGCACGACGAGCACGAGCAGCGCGGCCGCCACCGCCGCGAGCGGCACCGTGCGGTGGGTGAGCCGCCGCCGGCGCTCCTGTGAGAGGTCCTGAAGCGCCACCGTCAGCGGCTAGTGTGACCGCTCGCCCGGCGGTCCGTGCCGCCGCCCGGCCCCCGCGCCATGACCGCAATCGATTGGATCATCGTGGCCTTTACGGTTCTCATGGCCGTTTGGGGTTACGCGCAGGGTCTCGTTGTTGGCGCCCTCTCGCTCGGCGGCTTCCTCGGCGGCGGCTTCCTCGGGTCGCGCATCGGCCCGCTGCTGCTCGACGACGGGTCGCGCTCGCCGTACGCGCCGGTGTTCGCGCTCGTAGGCGCCTTCCTGATCGGCGGGATCGTCGCGTCGGTGCTGGAGTCGGTCGGGTTCCAGCTCCGGCGGCGGCTGCGCGGCGGACTCGGTCAAGCGGACGGCATCGCGGGCGCGCTGCTCCTCGCGGCGGCGGGGCTGGGCCTCGCGTGGATGCTCGGCGCGATCGCGCTGCAGACGCCCGGGGCGCGCGAGTACCGCCGCGACATCCAGCGCTCGGCCATCCTGAGCCGACTCAACCACGCGTTCCCGCCGCGCTCGTTCCTCAACTCGCTCGCCCGCTTCGATCCGTTCCCGAGCATCGAGGGCCCGGCGCCCGAGGTGGCGCCGCCGTCGTCGCGGATCGCTCGCGACCGGGAGGTGCAGGCGGCGGCGCGGCGCACGGTGAAGATCCTCGGCACCGCCTGCGGGCTCGGGGTGGAGGGCTCCGGCTGGATCGCCGCCGACGGGGTCGTGGTCACGAACGCGCACGTCGTCGCGGGCCAGGAGGACACGACCGTGCAGCTCGGCGGCGAGGGCCCGCGCCACGACGCGGACGCGATCTGGTTCGACCCGCGCAACGACCTGGCGATCCTGCGCTCAGGCGGGCTCTCCGGCGTCGAGCCGCTCCAGATGCGCGTGGACGCGCCGTCCGGCAGCTCGGGCGCGGTCGTCGGCTACCCGGGCAACGGCCCGCTCACGATCCGCCCGGCGCGGCTCGGCCAGACCACGACCGTGCTCAGCCAGGACGCGTACGGCCGCGGGCCGGTGCGGCGGCAGGTCACCTCGCTCCGCGGGATCGTCAAGTCGGGCAACTCCGGCGGCCCCGTGATCGACGGCAAGGGCCGCGTGCTCACCACGGTCTTCGCCTCCACCACGGGCGGGGGCCCGCGCGGCGGCTACGGCGTGCCGGACTCGATCGTGCGGGAGGCCCTGGGGCGGGCGGGGGACCGGGTCGATACCGGCCCGTGCACTCGCTGAGGGACCAGCGTTGGGACGGTTATCGGTGCCATGGCGCCGTTAAACGTCCCAACGCCGCATCCACGGCCTGGGGCCGGTGCTATACCCGCTGACGTGCGTACCCCCCTCGCTCTCATCGCCGCCGTCGCCGCGATCGCCGGCCTGGCCGCCAGCGCCTTCGCCCAGGGCGGCGCCGCGCCCGGCGTGCCCACCGACCCGGCCCTGAACCCGTGCCTGGGAGTCGACGCCGCCGAGCTGCTCTGCCCCAACCTGCGCATGCAGCCGCCGTCGAACCTGTTCGTGTCGAAGACGCGCAGCGGGCGCCGGCTCCTGCACGCCACGAACTCGATCGACAGTCGCGGCGAGGGCCCGGCCGAGCTGCGCGGCAAGCGCTACGGCAAGCACTACATGGCGGCCGACCAGCGCGTGCTCCTGCGCAGCGGCGGCAGGCGCACGATCAGGACGGAGGCCTACCTCGGCTTCAAGAACATCCCCGGCCAGGGCGGCTACTGGAAGTACAAGGACGCCGCCGTGTTCGAGATCTGGACGCTCGACGCCGAGGACAACCCCGTCGAGCGGGTGCGCGTGGGGCCGAAGCTCTACTACTGCCTGCGCGACCTCGTCCGCACCCGCGCGATGAGCGGCTCGCCGCGCTCGCGCGTCTATCCCGCGTGCAACCAGAACAAGCGGACCGGCGCGGTCACGCTCGGCACGTCGGTCGGATGGTCGGACGTCTACCCGTCGAGCTACCACGAGCAGTACATCGACATCAGCGGCCTCAGCGGCCGCTACGGCTTCGTGCACGTCGCCGACCCGAACAACGGGATCTGGGAGAACGACGAGGACGACAACGCGGCGATGACGATCGTCTCGCTCCCGTCCGGCCGC
>DASVVS010000034.1:0-58724 GCA_036386455.1 Thermoleophilaceae bacterium | reverse complement strand
CGCCCGAAGCCGGGCGAGTCCGTCGAGCGCTACCTGCGCGCGGGCACCGCCCGCGTGTCCGACCGCGCCGGCCACCGCTCGATCGTGGAGAGCACGTACCCGCTGCGAGGAACGACCCCCTCCGGGCGCTCCGCGCCGATCGACCTCTCGCTCCAGCGGCACGGCTCCGGCTTCGCGCCCGCGAGCGCCCCCGTCGAGGTCCGCTTCCCCGCCCGGATCGCGAAGGGCATCGCGATGGGGCTCGGCGCCGAGGACCTGGTCCTCCGCCCCGCGAAGAGCGGCAACGCGAAGGTCGCGCGCCTCGGCTCGGGGAAGGTCATCTACGCGAACACCGGCGTGGACACGGACATCCTGGCCGCCGCGATGCCGTCCGGCATGGAGCTGTTCACGCAGATCCGGTCGGCCGACAGCCCCGAGGTGCACACCTTCAGCGTCGACCTCCCGCGCGGGGCGACGCTGCGCAAGCTGGGCCGGGGCGCGGAGATCGTCCGCGGCGAGCAGCGGCTGGGAGCCGTGAGTCCACCGGTGGCGTGGGATGCCGACGACCGGGCCGTGCCCGTGCGGCTGAGCGTCGCGAGCAACCGTCTGAAGCTCGTCGTCGCGCACCGCCGCGCGGACCTCGCCTACCCGCTCATGGTGGACCCGGTCATCGAGAGCTTCCAGCACTGGCGCACCGACCCGGCCGTCGACTGGCTGGGCTGGGCGTTCGACGCGCCCAAGGGCTTCAGCTGGAGCCGTGACGGCGACTGGGGCCCGGGCGCGTATCTCGCCACCACCGGAGGGGACTACCGCGACAGGTGGTCGTCGCACGCCCGCTTCGCCGCCCCCGGAGACGCACACGTCTACGCGGCCGAGTTCGACCTGCTGCGCCACCGGCCCGCCGAGGGGAGGCCGATGTGCGTCTCCGCGGGCATCTTCTCGGGCGCCGTGAACGAGTACGAGTCGCCGGTCTGGACCCGCTGCGAGAGCGTCTGGGACGAGGACTTCGGCACCTGCGCGAGCGGGGACTACCCCGACTGCGACGAGGGCGCGGGCAGCTCGGCGAACGAGCTGCGGTTCCAGTACTGGGCCTACACCCGCGGCCTGCGGGACGCCTCCGGGCTCGCCAACATGGGCGGCGCGCTGGTCAAGATCAGCGACCGCAACGACCCGAGCGTCGAGCATGGGGAGATTCCCTCCGGCTGGGCCGAGAGCCACGAGCTGTCGGTCAGCGCGCGCGACACCGGCCTGGGCCTCCGCCGGATCGCGGTGACGTCGCCCAGTGCGCCGGACTGGTCGGGCGCCGAGCGCACCTGGGACTGCGACGGCTCACGCTTCGCCCGCTCCGAGAACCGCTGCTCGAACGAGTGGGAGACGCTCGGCTACTGGACCCACGGCCTTCCCGAGGGCATCCAGACGCTGCGCGCCGTCGCCGAGGACGGTCTGCCGCGCACGAGCGAGGCGACCGACACCACGGTCAGGATCGACACGCTGCCGCCCGAGGTCGCGATCGGCGGCGGGCTCTGGGATCTCAGGGACCGCGTCGTGACCGAGACCGACCGGCTCGACATACACGTGAAGGCCGAGGACGGCGTGCCGGACGGGCCGGACACCGCGCGGCGCTCCGGCGTCGCCAGCATCGATGTGAAGGTGGGGGACAAGCAGATCGGCTTCACCAGCCAAACGTGCGAGGACAGCTGCCCGCTCGCGCTCGAGGCCGAGCTGGACACCGACCGCGTCGAGGGCCCCCAGACGGTCTCGGTGGAGGTGCTCGACCAAGCCGGGCACCGCTTCTTCGACTCGTGGACCATCAACGAGCCGGGCCCGAGCCTCTACGCGTCCGAGCTCGCCGAGTGGCAGACCGGCGTCGAGCGGCAGCTCGAGGAGGCCCTGGGAGGGCCGCTCAGCGGCCCGATGCCCGCGCCGCCCTCCTCGTGGCGGACCCCGTCCAACTGCAGGCCGGAGGACGCCGAGGTGCGGGTCTGCTTCGACTTCGTCAAGCAGTGGCAGACCGAGCTCCAGCGCTGGCTCGACGCCAACGGGGCGACCGGCTCGATCGCCGCTCGCCTGCCTGACATGCCGCGCTACGAGTACGGGCGCGATCGGGTCGCGCGCTGGCTGGCGCGGGCCGCGACGTACGCCTTCGAGCGCGTCCGCGAGAATGCCGCCGACCCCGAGGCCCGCCGGACCGTGCTCATCGGCTTCCACCACCCGGTGACGATCGAGTACCTCGAGTCGCTGTCGAAGTCGATGGGGCTGACGCACGCGAGGTCGCTGCGGGGGACCTTCGAGGAGATCGGCAAGCCGATCACCGCCGGCGCCTACGAGAACCCGGAGCTGCCGGATGAGCCGCTGCTCTTCCAGGTCGAGGCCTTCTACGCGGAGCAGCTGCGGGGAATCGACGAGGTCGTGGAGGGACTCCACGTCGATCTCGACGACGAGACCGAGGAGGAGCGGGCCGAGACGGAGACCACGATCGGGGAGGTCGAGGAGTACAGGATCGTTCTGCAGGGGCGGGCGCCGTTCGTGACCGCGATCGTCGCGGACGTGGACGTGGCCGGCCTCGTCAGGGAGGCCGGCGACGTCGCCAGCCCGATCAAGACGGCCGACCTGCTGTCGCAGGACGTGCCGCTCGAAGCGGACGACGCTCCGGGGACCGACCGCAGCATGCCCTGGTACGCCGACGAGGGCGATCCCGGCCCCGACGCCGAGCCGGGCCGCGGCGAGGCGAGCGGATACATGCCGAGCGGCTGGAACGGCCGCACGCGCGTGATCGAGGACAGCCGCAAGAGCAGCTACATGGGCTTCGCGTGGACTCAACCCGGCACGCTGCGCTGGTATCAGGAGGACGACCCGAACGACCGCGGATTCGAGGTCCGGGCGTACCCGCACCCCGACGACGAGCTGTGGTCGGACGACTGGTCCGGCGGCTGGTGGTCGAACCTTCCGGACGCGTACCGCGACGACCTCACGGGCGGCGACAAGCTCAGGGCCTTCGCGATCGGCAGCGCCAACGGGCGCGCGCTGGAGTTCCGGAAGAAGTACTTCGGCTCGTTCACCACGAACGCGGGCCGCGGCGACTCCGGAACCGTCGTACAGGACGGGCAGCGGACGTTGCGCCCCAGCCACGCCGACGAGGAGCGGTGGCGTCTCTGCCAGGCTCGCGACCACTCGGACAGGGCCTGCCTCTTCGCGGACCACACCACCGAGGTCCAGACGTACCCGCTCGAGGACGGCTACCACCGCCTCCGCACGGACTGGCCCTAGCGCCGGCCGGGCGGAACGCGCCGCGCGCTCAAGCCCGCGCGCACCCCCTCCGATGCTCTCCAGATGGCACGCACGCGCCTGCTCAAGCTCGCGCTCGTCGCCCTGCTCGCAGCGGCGGCCGTCGTCGCGATCTTCGATCCGGGCCCCGGGGACTACATCACCGCGGGCGCGACCAATGCCGACAACTCGGCGCCCGTCATCGACGCGCTGATCGAGGGGGACCTGAGCCGCGCGGTCGACGTGCAGCCGGTCGTCGGCCCGCTCTCGGTGTTCCTGCGGCTCCCGTTCGCCGCGCTCGGCCGCGCGCTCGGGGGCGCGGACGGCGAGTACCTCTTCGGCGCCGCCGCCTGCCTCTGGGTGCTCGCGCTGCTCGGCGCGGCGCTCGCGCGGCGCGCCCACCGCCTGAGCGACGAGCGCCTCACCGGCCCCGTCGTGCTGCTGCTGGTCGCCGCCAACCCGGCCACGATCTCCGCCATCGACAAGGGCCACCCCGAGGACCTCCTGGCCGCAGCGCTCGCCACCGCCTCGATCCTCCTCGCCGCCCGCAACCGCGCCGCGCTCACCGGACTGACGCTGGCCCTCGCGGTCGCCGCCAAGCCGTGGGCGGCGCTCGCCGGCCCCGTCGCGCTGCTCGTGCTCGATCGCGGGCACCGGCGCCTGATCGTCGCCGGCGCCCTGGCCGCCGCGCTCCTGCTGCTCCCGCCGATGCTCTCCAACCCGGAGCGGATGAGCGAGGGCTCGCGCGTGCTGACCGAGCAGCCGCGCGTGTACGCCGCCAGCGCCTGGTGGCCGCTCGCCGAGGCGCATCCCGTGCCCCCGGGGGTCAGGCAGCCCTACGTCATGCCCGCGGGCCTCACGCGCTCCGCCGGCCAGACCGCCATCTTCGCCCTCACGCTTGCGCTCTCGCTCGCGTACGTCCGCCGCCGCCGCGACTTCGGCGTCGAGGCCGGCCTCTCGCTGCTCGCCGGGCTCATGCTCGCCCGCTGCCTGCTCGACCCGCTCAACCTCTACTACTACGGCGTCCCGTTCCTCGTGGCCCTGGTCGCGTGGGAGACGCACGCCCGCCGCGGCGTCCCGGTCGCCTCGATCCTCGCCAGCATCGCGCTGTGGGCGACGGTCTCGCCGCCCGCGACGAACCCCGCGCTCGCCTGCACGCTCTTCCTCGCATGGGCCGTACCGGCCGCCGCCTGGCTCACGCTCGCGCCCCTGCGCAGGCACCGCGAGCCCGCCCGGAGCGGGCTGCGGCCCCTCGGCGCACGACGGCTGGCGCGCTAGCCCGCGAGCCGCGCCGCGCCAATCGTTCGCTGACGCACTGACGCGCTGGCGGACGGCTCCGTCGCGACCTATGGTGACTCGCATGCCCCTCCTCGCCCCCCGCGCGGTGCCCGCCGCGCTTGCCGCGTTGCTGCTCGCGGCCCTCATAGCTCTCGCCGCAGCCCTCCCCGACGCCACGCGCGGCCAGGGCCGCCAGGCCACCACCACGCTCTTCTCGCGCGCGCTCGACGGCGGCACGCCCAACGGCCCGTCCACGAACCCCGTCATCTCGGGCGACCTGCGCTACTCGCAGATCGTCGCGTTCGAGTCCGAGGCCTCCGACCTCGTCGCGAACGACTCGAACGGCTTCCAGGACGTCTTCGCCGTGCGCCGCTCCGGCTCGTTCGGCGACACCGGCAGCGAGTGGAGGGCCGGGGCCACCCAGCTCGTCTCGCGCGGTCGCGGCGGACCCGCCAACGGCCCCTCGTTCGACCCGTCCACCGACGGCGGCCCGGCGACCCGCGCGAAGTGCGTCGCGTTCCTCTCGGACGCGTCGAACATCGCCGACGGCGACACCAACGGACAGACCGACGCGTTCGTCGCGAGGGCGCCGCGGTTCGCGCCGGTGCGGGTCTCGCTGCCCGGCAACAGGCAGGCGACCGGCGACACGACCAAGGTCGCCGTCTCCGGCGACTGCTCGCGCGCGGCCTTCGTGACCGGCGGCAAGCTCTACGTGCGCACCGGCACTTCCACCAAGAGCATCAAGACGACGAGCAACCCGGCCGACCCGCAGTTCGACTCCGGCGACACCAACGCGCTCGTGTTCGGCGCCAAGGGCGGCGTGTACCTGCTGAACCCGGGCGCGAGCAAGGGGTCGCAGATCGCGAAGGGCCGCAACCCCGCCTACATCAACCGCAAGCGCGGCGGCCGCGCGCAGCGCTGGGTCGTCTACGAGAAGGACAAGGGCGGCTTCAGCCAGATCGCCTACCGCCAGCTCGGCGGCGGCGAGCGCCTCGCCACCACCTGGAGGGGGAAGGCCGGCAACGGCGACTCGCGCGACCCGAGCATCTTCAACGCCGGCTTCAACATGGCCTTCTCGAGCGCGGCGTCGAACCTCCCGATCAAGACGAGCGGCGAGACCGGCGACTCGAACGGCCGGCGCGACGGCTACTTCTTCACGCGCACGGAGAAGTTCAACCCGCCGGTCACGGCCATCGAGACGCTCAACGGCTCGGGCGACCAGTTCCGCGCCGGCGCCGACAACATCAGCACGAGCTACTACCGCAACTACGTCGTGTTCGACTCGGCCGGCAACGACGTCGACGGCCCGCCGCAGGTCTACCTGCGCTACCTCGGCGGGATCTAGCCCGGCGCGGCCTACGCCGCGTCGCGGCGCTGCACGCGCACGCGGATCGGCTCCGCGGGCGTCAGTGTGATCGCGGGCGTGGCCTGCACCGGCGCGTCCGAGACGGCCTCCACGCGGTAGCGCCGGGCCAGCATCGTGAGCGCCAGCCGCGCCTCGATCTCGGCCATGTGCTTGCCGATGCACGCGTGCGGCCCCACGCCGAACGGGAAGTACGCGTAGGGCGGGATCGACTCGCGGCGGCCGGGTGCGAAGCGCTCGGGGTCGAACGTCCCGGGGTCGTCCCAGAAGCGCGGGCTGCGCTGGTTCGCGTACGAGCAGACGATCACGATCGACCCGGCCGGCACGCGCACGCCGCAGATCTCGTCGTCCTCGGCCGGGGTGCGGGTGAACGCCCAGCCCGGCGGGTAGAGCCGCATCGCCTCGTCGAGCAGCTGCCCGATGTACGGGACCACCTCGAGCCGCTCGGCGTCGGGCGGCCCGCCGGCGAGCGCGATCTCCGCGGCGTTCGCGAAGCGCTCCTGGACGTCGCCGTGGCGCGACATCAGGTACCACGCCCACGAGAGCGCGCAGGCCGTCGTCTGGTAGCCGGCCATCAGGAACGCCGCCACCTCGTCGCGGAGCTGGCGGTCGTCCATGCCGGTGCCGCCGCCGTTGCGGGCGGCCACGAGGCGGGCCGCGGCGCCGTCCCCGGCGGCCTCGCGGCGCGACGCGACCAGCCCGTCCGCCCACGCCGCGAGCTCGCGGTAGGCGCGGCGGTACGCGACGTTGCTCGGGGTCGGGATCGAGGTGGGGAGGGGCACGAGCGCGCGCGTGCGGCGCGCGACCCAGGCGCTCGCGTTGGCGAGGCGGGACTCGAGCCGGCCCATGTCGTCGCCCAGCTCGGCGCCCACGAGGATCCGCCCGACCACGTCGAAGGTCAGCCGGTTCATCTCGCTGTGCACGTCGAACTCGGCGCCGGTTCGCGCGTACTCGTCCCAGCGCTCGCAGAGCGCCTCGATCGCGGCCGCCATCGTCGGCACCTCGCCCACGAGGCTGCGGCGCGTGAAGAGCGGCATCAGCATCTTGCGCCGGTCGCGCGCCTCCTCGCCGTCGATCGTGAGGAGCGCGCCCGGGAGCGGCACGCGCAGCGCGTCGTAGCTCACGCCCTTCCCGTAGTTCGCGCGGTTGTGGATGCCGACGTGCGCTATCGCGTTCGCCGCGACCACGAGGAAGACGCCCCGGTGGGCGGCGCGGAAGCGGACCACGTCCTCGCCGCTCGCGGCGCCCTCGGCGAACAGGCCGAGCGGGTCGTTGCGCAACCGTGCGAGATCGCCCAGCAGCGACCCGCGACGTACGCGGCGAGTCCCTCCCCGGACGTCCGTCGTCTCGGTCGCCATTCCTCGGCCGCGACCGTACCACGGCACCTGGGCGGGGGCCATAAACCCCCTGACTGGCGGATCAGCCTGGCGTGTCGGCGGTGGCGGCCACGGCGTAGGTGAGCCGCGCGGCCGCCTCGACCGTCGTGTGATCGACGTTCTCGGGCGTGTCGGTCATGAGGTGGTAGTTGGCGAGCGCGCCCCAGGCGGTGATCGACGTGAGCGTGGCGGTGGGATGGCCGGCGCGGCTCGGGATCACGCTGTCGGTGGACGCCCGGGCGCGGAACCCGCGCTCGAGCTCGATGCCCTCGTCGCGGGCCACGCGCTCGAGCTCGTCCCGGAAGGCGGGGTCGGGGTAGTCCTCCATCCAGATCGGGCCCTCGCCCTCGAGCATGATCAGGCGCGGCGAGCCGATCGTCTCCAGGTTGACCACGCGCGTCGTCCGCGGATCGAGCTCCTGCCCGTGGCGCGCCATGAACGCGCGCACGCCCTCCTGGAGCGCCTCCTCGGCCCCGCAGGAGACCAGCAGCACGCGGGTGCGGGGGAGGGGGCGCTCGCGAAGCAGCTCGGCGAGGCGGAGCAGGCCGGCCACGCCGGAGAGGTTGTCGTTGGCGCCCGGCGTGACCGGCGCGCGCGCCACCTCGGCCATGGCCGCGGCTCCGGCCAGGTTGAGAGCGGCGCCCGCCGCGGCCGGCCGCCGGCGGCCGGTGACCGCGGCATAGACCGTGAGCAGCGCGCCGGCGCAGCCGAACCACCACTGCGGCAGCGAGGTCTTCATCCGGGCCAGCAGGCCGGGCACGTGCCGGTGCGCGGCGACGAGGAGCGACTGGTCGTAGAGGCGGCCGGTCGGGTGGGCGTCGTGGTGGGCGAGCACGAGCAGCGTGCGCGGCGCGCCCGGGTCCCCGATGCGGGCCACGACGTTGGTCGTGGTGCCGCTCGGGTAGACGGCCCGGCGCAGGAGCCGCGGACCGTTCTGCGCCTCGTCCACGACCGCGGCGATGCCGGCGAGCGAGATCAGGAGCGCGGCGGCGCGGCGCCCGGCGAGGCAGAGCACCGAGGCGAGCGCCCCGGCCAGGCCCAGGCCCGCGATCGTGGGGGCGTAGCGCCCGCGGGCGGGCTCCTCCTCGAGCGCGACCTCGGCGCAGCCGGCCGCCTCGAGCCGGCGCGCGATCCACTCCGCTGCCCGCCGCTCGCCGGGGGAGCAGGGCGGCCGCTCGAGCCGGGCGAGCGTCTCGATCAGCTCGCGCGCCCCGGCCTCGCCGGTCGTCACCGCGCTCCCTTCCGGGCGTCCCGGTCGACAACCCTCCGCCCGATCGCGGGGAGCATGCGGTACGCCCGCGTGGACAGCGCCACGTCGCGGCCCGGGATCACCTCGAAGCGGCCGCGCGCGACCGCCCGCACCGTCGCCTCGGCCACCTCCGCCGGCTCCAGCACGCGCCGCGCGGTGATGATCGCGGCCGTCTGCGGGGGCGCCTCCGCGACCTCGCGCTCGAACATCGGGGTGCGGGTGCTCGTGGGCATCACGATCGTCACGCCCACGCCGCGCGGCGCGAGCTCCGCCCGCAGCACCTCGGCCAGCCCGTACAGCGCGAACTTCGCCGGCGCGTACGCCCCATAGCCATGGATCCCGACGAGCGAGGCGGTCGAGCCGACGATGACCACGTGCCCCTGGCCGCGCTCAAGGAACCGCGGCAGCACGGCGCGCGTGGCCCACACGGCGCCGAAGTAGTTCACGTCCATCTCGCGCCGGAGGTCCTCGGCCGCGAGGTCCATGAACTCGGCGACGGTGGCGATGCCGGCGCAGTTCACGAGCAGGTCGACAGTCCGCTCGCCGGGCAGCTCCCGGGCCACGGCCTCGGGGTCGGACAGGTCGAGCGCCAGCGTGTCCGCGCCGGCGCCGAGGCCCGCCGCGGCGCGTTCGAGCTTCTCGGCGTCGCGGGCCACGAGCGTGACGCTCGCGCCGAGCTCGACCAGCCGCCGCGCGATCGCCAGCCCGATCCCGCCGGAGCCGCCGGTCACGATCGCGTGCCTGCCGCGGAAGCGCTCGGCCAGCCGCTCGCGCCGGGCCATCAGCCCGCCGCTACGGGCGCGAACTCGCGCACGAGCCGGGCGACGGCGTCCGGGCTCTCGACCGCCGGCGAGTGCCCGATCCCGTCGAGCACCTCCACCCGCACGCCCGGCACGCGCCGGAACGCCTCGGCCGACTCGCCCGCCCGGAAGAAGCTGTCGTGCTCGCCGAAGATCATGAGCGTGGGCAGGCCGAGGTCGCGCACGCGCTCGTCGAGCCGCCGCGCGGCGAGGAAGCTCTCCTCGCCGTCCCAGGACCCCTTGTACGAGCCGAACGTCATCGCCTGGTAGTCGCGCACGACCTGGTCCGGGTCGTCGAAGCCGCTGGCGATGTCGAAGCCCTCGGCGAACGCGTCGCGGTAGCCGTCGCGGATCGCCGAGCCGAACGCGATGCGGTGCATCAGCTCGCCGATCACGGGGACGAAGCCGAGCTTGGTGGTCAGCGACTGGTCCCCGAACTCGTTCGACGGTCCCTCGTCGAGGATCACGAGGCGCTCCACGAAGCGGCTGTCGCGCTCCGCGAGGGCCACGGCCACGGCGCCGCCGAACGAGTGGCCCACGAACAGGGCGGGTCCCGTCCCGAGCTGGCTCAGCGTCTCGGCCAGCGCCTCCGCCTGGCGCTCGATCGTGTACTCGGTCGCGGGCTTGGCCGATCCGCCGTGCCCGAGCAGGTCGATCCGCACGACGCGGTGGTCGCTCGCGAGCAGCGGCGCGAACCGGTCGAACCAGTGCAGCGAGCCCGCGAAGCCGTGCAGCAGCACGGCGGGGGGCGAAACGGGATGCCCCTCGTCGACCACGTGCAGCTCGCCCACGATGCGTCCCGCGCCGGCCTCGGGCGGCCGCGTCTCGCGGCCGGCCAGCTCCCGGTTGAGCAGCAGCGCGCCAGCTGCGCCCGCCGCTCCGATCATCGCTGCCTTCACACCCGGCATTCTCCTGTACAACGGGCTGCGATGGGTCTGCCGCCAGGTCCGCGCGCGCCGGGCGCGCTCCAGACAGCCGCGTTCATGCGCCGGCCGATCGACTTCCTGCTGCGCTGCCAGCAGCGCTACGGGGACTGCTTCCGCGCTCGCTTCCAGGGCCTTGGCGAGGTGGTGTACGTGGCCGACCCGGTCGAGGTCGAGCGCGTCTACCAGGGCCCGCCCGACGTGTTCCACGCGGGCGAGGGGAACGCCGCGCTGTTCGAGCCGATCATGGGGCGGCTGTCGGCGATGACGCTCGACGAGGACGAGCACATGCGCCAGCGCAAGCTGCTCCTGCCGCCGTTCCACGGGGAGTCGATGCGGCGCTACGAGGACGTGTTCGCCGAAGTGGCCTCGCGGGAGGTGGAGCGCTGGCCGTCCGGGCGGCCGTTCCCGCTGCTGCCGGCAATGAAGCGCGTGACGCTCGAAGTGATCCTGCGGGCGGTCGTGGGAGTGCGCGACAGCGCGCGGCTCGAGGAGCTGCGCACGGCGATCCTGCGGCTCGACCGGATCGCCCCGCCGCTCCTGCCGCTGCCGATCCTCCAGCACGACCTCGGCCCGTGGAGCCCGTGGGGCCGCATGCTCGCGGCGCGCGACGCGCTCGACCGGCTCGTCTACCGCCAGATCGCCGAGCGGCGCGAGTCGCCGGGCGACGACGTGCTGTCGCTGCTGCTCGCCGCCCGCCACGACGACGGCTCGCCACTGTCGGACCGCCAGCTGCGCGACGAGATCTACAGCCTGCTGGCCGCCGGCTACGAGACCTCCTCGGCGTCGCTGGCGTGGATCTTCGAGCGGGTGCTGCGGACCCCGCGCGTGCTCGCGCGCCTGCGCGACGCGCCCGGCGACGACTACCTCGAGGCGGTCGTCAAGGAGACCCTGCGCGTGCGCGCCCCGGCCACGGACTCGACCCGGATCCTCACGCGGGAGGCCGAGGTGGCCGGCTTCGCGCTGCCGCCGCGGACGCAGGTGGTCGTCTCGCTGCCGCTGCTCCACCTGCGGCCGTCGGTGTGGGGCGAGCCGCACGCGTTCCGCCCCGAGCGCTGGTTCGAGGGCGAGGGCCGCGTGCCCTACACGTTCGTGCCGTTCGGCGGCGGCGTGCGCCGCTGCATCGGCGCCTCCTTCGCGATGCTCGAGATGAAGGTGATGCTGCGGACGGTCCTGGAGCGCACCCGCCTCCGGGCGGCCTCGCCCGCCGCCGAGGGCCAGCGCCTGCACCACGTGGTGGTGGTCCCCTCGCGGGGCTCGCGGGTCGTGCTCGAGCATCGACTTCGTAACGGAGCCGTGACGAACTCGTAACGCACGCAACCCACGTGTAACGCGCAGCCGTGGATGATCGGCCGCATGAGCCACCTGGTCGATGTTGTGCTGGCCATGGGAGTACAAGATCGACCAGGCCAGGCGGGGATCGCGGAGCTGGCCGCGCGGCAGCACGGTGTGGTGGCGCGGTTCCAGCTGCTGCTGATGGGCTTCGGCCGGAACTCGATCCAGCACTGGATCGGCAGCGGCTACCTGCAGCCCCTCCACCGCGGGGTATACGCGGTCGGGCATCGCAAGCTCACCGCCGAGGGCAGGACGATGGCGGCGCTGCTCGCGTGCGGGGAGGACGCGATGGCGAGCCACCGGACCGCGGCGTGGCTGCACTCGCTGCTCCGCGACAGCCGGTCCGTCACGGACGTCACGCTGCCCGGCAGCGCGCCGGCGCGGCAGGCCGGGATCCGCCCGCACCGCGCCCGGGCGCTGCACCCCGAGGACACCGTGGTGATCGACGGCATTCCGTGCACGAGCGTCGCCCGGACGCTGCTCGACGTCGCGGCGAGCGAGCCGCGCCGGCTCGAGCGGGCGATGGAGGAGGCCGAGCGGCTCGGGACCTTCGACCTCGCGGCGATCGAGCGGACGTGCGCGCGCTGCGGAGGCCACCGCGGCCTGAAGCCGCTGCGGGCGCTGATCGGCCGCACCCACTCGCCGCTCCCGTTCACACGCTCCGAGTTCGAGCGGCGGGTCTGGGACCGGCTGCGGCGGGAGGACCTGCCGCTCCCGGCCGTCAACACGTGGGTGGGCGGCCACGAGGTGGACATGTACTGGGCCCACAGGAACGTGGTCGTGGAGCTCGACACCCGCGACTACCACGCGCAGCGCGCCGCCTTCGAGACCGACCGCGCCCGCGACGCGAAGCTGCTGGCCGCCGGCACGCCGGTGCTCCGCATCACCGGCCGCCGCTTCGACGCCGACGAGGACGCCGTCTTCGGCGAGCTCCGCGCGCTGCTCGCCTAGTACGACCCGCCGCCGAAGCCGGCCGCGTGCCCGTACAGCTTGTAGAGCAGGAAGCCGCGCGCTCTGGGGGAGCCGCAGGTGCCGTCGAAGAGCCGGTGCGCCTGGTCCTCGGTCAGCGTGGAGCCGCGGCCGTTCGCGCCCCGGCCGGTGATCTCGCCGCCGACGATCTCGCTCAGGCGACGCACCACGTAGTCCCGCACCTCGGCGTCCGACTTCTGCCAGTCGGAGCAGTTGACGAGCTGGATGTTGAAGTCGGCCGGCAGGTTCGCCGGGCGCTCGGCCTTGCCGCCGCCCTTGCCGTCATCGGAATCGCCGCACCCGCCGAGGACGAGCGAGGCGGCGCACGCGACTACCGCGAGCCGGGCAGGTACGCCTTGCACGTGTTACTGCTCGGGTTCTCCGCGCAGTAGCGCAGGAACAGCTCGAGCTGCCGCTGCTGGCCCTCGGGGCTCTCCTGCGCCAGCGCGCCCGACGAGCCGGGCTTGGGCGGCGTGAACAGCCACGGGCAGGAGGTGGAGGACTGGTCGAAGTTGCGCGTCTCGAACGCGGCCAGGCAGGAGGCCAGCTCGGCCTCGTTCTGGAGGCTGCCGGTGCCTACGCTCGTGCTCGGGTCCTGGCCGTTGTTGCAGTCCGGCAGCGGCCCGGGCGAGGTCGTGATCGGGGCGGGGCCGTCGTTCTGCCACCAGCAGTTGGCGTTGTTGCCGGGGAAGCGGTCCCACCAGAAGTCCGTGCCGTTCGGCATCGCCTTTCCGTCGGGCGAGCGGCCCATGACGTTCGAGTAGTGCTTGTTCCGGTGCGACGTGTTGTTCTGATTCGGGTCGCAGCCCTTCTGGTTGTGGTTGTCGGTCTGCTCGCCGCACACCAGCACGTCGGGAATCGAGAAGACCATCGTCCCGCGGCGCCAGTTGTCGTAGATGTTGTTGTTGCGGACGGTGTGGTTGTTGCCGCCGGCGATCCAGAGGCCGGTGCCGACCGGGTACGGGAAGGCCGGGTCCACGTCCGAGGTCGGGTCGTACGGGTTGAAGTTGTTCGAGTAGATGTTGTTGCCCTCGTAGAGCATCGAGTCGCCGGGGTAGCCGGGGTGCCCGGCGGCCGTGGCGACGTCGGTGTTCAGCCCGAGCGCGTTCCCGTAGAAGTTGTTCTTGTAGATGTGGACCGCGTTGCCGCTCGTGGCCGAGTAGCCCGCGAGGTTGTGGTACGAGTCGCAGTACCGGATGATCTGGTTGTAACGGAACGGCGTGCCCTCGGGCCGCTGCTCGCCGGAGTCGACCGGGGCGCCCGGGTAGATGCCGGAATCCGCGTGGCCGGCGGTCTCGCAGTGCTGCTGGATCCCGTGGTCCTCCACGAAGGTCAGCGTGCCGTAGAGCCCGTTGTAGAACGCCTTGAAGCGGTCGAGCAGGTAGCCGTCCGACTCCATCACGTAGATCCCGTGCTCCTTCGCGTGCCGGAAGGTCATCATGCGGAGCACGAAGCCGTCGGCGCGGTCGGCCCGGATGCCCACGTCCTTCTTCGCCTCGATCGGGGCGCCGTTGCCGGACTCCACGCGGCCGGCGTCGACCACCACGTCGTCGGCGCTCACGCCCGAGCCCTCGATCTGGAAGTTGCAGCGGATGCACGGGCCGGCGTTGGGGATCCCGTGGCGGTCGTAGCGCGGCGGCTCGGGCGGCGGGGCGGTGTTGGGGCCGCGCCCGGCGACGAGGATGAGCTGCTGGTCGTTCGGGCAGTTCAGGTGGTAGTCGTAGGCGAGCGCGCCCGGGTCGCCGAACTCGGTCTTGATCTCGTACTTGTCGCAGGCCGGGTCGAACGTCTTGGCCTTGCGGGCGGTCGGCTCGGTGTAGATGCCGGGCATGACCACGACGCGGTCGTTGTTGCCCGACGCGGTGACCGCCGGCTGGATCTCCTTGTACTTGCAGAGCTTGAAGAGCCGCCGGTTGATCGTCATCAGCCGCTCGGCGCGCCTGGCGCTCAGCTTGAGCCGCTCGCTCGGGCGGTACGTGTAGCCCTCCGCGCGTCCGCGGGCGATCGACTTCTTCAGGAGCCCGAGCGAGTTCTTCTGGCAGACCACGCGCGTCTCGCCGGGAGCCTTCTTCCTGAGCGAGGTCGAGAGCGGGCGCGCCTTGGGGAAGCCGCCGCCTGCCGCGGGCTTGACGCTCGTGTCGGGCCGCGGGTCCGGCCAGTACGAGGGCCGCTCGATGTGGGCGAGCGCGAGAGCCGGCAGGGCGAGGGCGGCGAGCACCGCCGCCACCACAGCCCCAAGTGTCTTGATCCCCCCGGTCACGAACCGAGAGTATGGCCGACCGGCTCGCGTTCGACCCCCGGTTGCGGCGCCAGGTGCTCGTCGAGCTCGCGCAGGCTTTTGCGCAGCATGCGGTCGAACTCCTTGTGCAGCAGCCGCCGGATCGGCCGCAGCACCGTGTACGGGTCGTAGTAGTAGCGCCAGCGGACGACCGTGCCGCCCTCGGGCAGCGGGGTCAGCTCGAGGTCCTCCATCAGCTCGCGGCCGAGCGGCAGCGTGCACGCGTCGATCGACGCCATCCAGTGCCGGCCCGGCTCCGCGAGGAACGTGCGCACGCGCTGGCTCATGAACTTGAACGTCTCCTCGACCACCTGCTCGCCGCGCTCGTTCGGGCCGGAGACCCAGCGGGCCCGGACGAAGTCCGGCAGCCAGTCGCGCGCGTCGGTGAGGTTCACGATGCCGTCGAAGATCGCGTCGGCCGGCGCGGACAGCTTCTCCTGGATGTCGATCACGAACGGCGCGCGCTCGCCGAAGTCCGGTCCGCTCGGGCGGAGCTTGAAGAGGAGCGGCCAGCGGCGGCCGGGCGTGCCCGCGATGCGAGGGGCGCGGCCGTTCTGCGCGCCGGCCGTCATGCGGCGCGCCGCCGGGCGCGGGATGCCGAGCTGCTCGCGCCAGTAGTCGGACAGGAAGAGGCCATCGGGGTCCATGTTCTCACGCAGCTCCAGGAAGTCGTGCAGCCGCGGGTGGGCGCGGCGCGCGTGAGCGGCCGCTCGGGCGGGGTCGGGGAAGCGGTGCTTGCCCCAGTGCAGGCGGAAGTCGAGGTCGCCGAGCAGGTTCCAGAACTGCGGGAAGTAGGTCTCGCGCGGGTCGCCCTCCGAGCGCTCGTGCCAGCAGACGTTCAGCCGCGTGGACTCGCGGCCGTAGCCGGGCGAGAGCCAGAAGCGGCTCGCGGGCGCGCCGTAGATCTCGAGCGTGTAGGTGCCCGTGGCCGCCACGCCGCCCGAGCGGTAGTGCTCGCGCAGGCGGCCGATGGCGTCGCCGGTCGCCTCGGCGGGGATCCACAGCTCGCACCAGGTGCTCTCGAAGAAGCGCTCGTCCAGCTCGTCGTCCTGGGGCAGGATCCGCCACCAGGCGTCGTGGAAGTCCTGGGACTCGCCGTCGGGGAGGAAGGCGTTGTAGAGCGCCGCGAGGCCGCGGTTCCAGCGTCGCGCGCGGCAGGCGGCGCCGATCGCGGTGCCGGCGACAGCCTGCGCCGGGGTCATCGAGCCCGCGATCTCCGGGAGCAGGCGGTAGGGGCGCGGCTGGGGCGAGGGCGGGCCGGGCACCGCGCGGGCCGTCCATATCGAGAGCTTGTCCACGCCTCGCTGCGGCCACCAGTAGGCGCGGGCGTACTCGCTCTCGGCGAGGAGGCGGTCGAAGCCGTCGAGCTCGGCGGCGGGGGCGATCCGCTCCGTGCCGGCCACGTCGAAGCGCTCGACGCACTGGAGCGTGACCGCCGTGACGATCCCCAGCAGGCCCATCGACACGCCCGCCGCGTCGAAGCGGTCGTCGCCGGGCTCGAGCTCGTGCACCTCGCCCTCGGCGTCCACGAGCCGCAGGCCCACGACCTGCTCGGTCAGCGCGTGGCGGCGGCTGCCGCCGGCCGAGCCCGTCATCAGGAAGCCGGCGACGGTCTGGTGGGTGACCCCCGCCGTTATGGGGAGAGCCCAGCCGCGCTGCTCGAGCTGCCAGCAGAGCCCGGCCTCCACGCCGCCGCGGCCGGTGCGGTCGCGCGGGTTGCCGCCGAGCCGGCAGCCGCCCTGCGCTGTCACGCGCATGCTCTCGTGGTCGAACGCGATGCCGGTCAGGCGGTCGAGCGCGACGTGTATCCCGTCCGGGTCGAGGATCGCGCGGTCGACCGAGTGGCCGGTGCCGCGCACGCGCAGCGGGCGCCCCCGGCGCCGCGCCCACGCGACCAGCTCCTGGACCTCGGCCTCGGAGGCGGGGTGGTGGATGCCGTCGCGGCCGGGGAGGAGCACCGGCTAGCGGGCCGGCTCGCCCGTGACCCGCACGTGCACGCCGGTGCCGTTGCCCGAGGCCCCGTTGGTGGAGGACGGCGCCGCCCCCTCCATCGCCAGCTCCTCGATCACCTCGGCCGCCGCCCGCTCGCCGGCGTCCACGGCTCCGCCCATCGAGCCGTTCGCGTGGATGCCGGTCTCGGCGCCGGCCCAGTGCAGGCGGCCGACCGGGCGGCGCAGCGCGGGGCCGAACGAGGTCAGCGCGCCGGTCGTCGCGATCGCGTTGTAGCAACCGCGCGCCCAGCGGTCGTCGGACCAGTTCTTCTCGTGGAACTCGACGGGCGTCCGCGCGCGCTCGCCGAACAGGCGCACGAACTGGTCGAGCACCACCTCGCGCCGGGCGCGCTCGGGCAGCTCCCCGAGCGCCCGCGCCTTGCGCCCTCCGCCGAACCCCCCGATCACGGCGCAGTCTCCACCCGCCGGCACGGTGTCGAAGATCGCCGCGAGCGGCCCGCGGGTGCTGGTGGCCTGGCCGCTCAGGCCGTCCTCGCGCCACCACGCCTTCTCGTAGACCGCGACGTACTTGAGCGCCGAGCCCGGGTTGAGCCGCTGCACGAGCTGATCGCGCGGCCCGGGCAGCGCCGGCTCGTAGTCGATCCGACCCGCCATCACCGGCGGCAGCGCCACGATCGCCCGCCTCGCCTCCACCGCGAAGCCCTTGCCGGAGACGGTCACGCGGCCGCCGTGCTGGGCGATCTCGCGCACCGGGCAGCCGAGCGCCACGCGGTCGCCGAGCGCGTCCGCCATCCGCTCCGGGATCGCGACCGCCCCGCCCTGGAAGCGCCGCTCCTGGCTCCCCTTGCGCACGCTGCCGAGGTACTCGAACGACTCGTAGCTGCGCGAGTAGAACAGCGCGTGCAGCAGCGAGAAGTCGGCGGTCGACGCGCACCAGATCGCCTCGGTCGCCATCTCGAACAGCTCGCGCGCCCTGCGCGTGGCGAAGTTGCGCTTGACCCAGGTGGACAGCGTCTGGGCGTCCCAGTCGAGCGCGCGCGGTGCGGTCCACGGCGCCTCGGGCGGCACCTGCCGGACCATGCGCTCGAATCGCACCAGGCCCTGCGCGGCGTCGGCCAGCACGATCGCGCCGGCGTTGGGGATGTAGCCCTTGTAGCGGCGCACGCCCTCGCGCAGCTCGAGCAGCTTGTCGCCCTGGTCGTTGACCTTCGCCTCGGGCACGCCGACCGACCGCGCGGCCTCGATGATCTTGGTGCCGAGCGGGCCGAAGTACTCGCCCCCCAGGTCCACCACGGCGCCGTCGCCGACGGTCACGCCCATCAGCCGCCCGCCCACGCGCTCGCGCGCCTCGAGCACCACGACCGAGGCGCCAGCCGCCTCGAGCTCGCGCGCGGCGGTCAGCCCCGACAACCCGGCGCCGACCACGGCGACGTCGACCTCGGCCGGTAGCTGGTCGGATCGGATCACGCGGGCGGCACCGTATCGCTCAGAGGCCGTGGTTGGGCCATTCGGGGCGCTCGCCCCGCTTGAACGCGCCCGCTCCGGCCGTGTGCTTGTCGCGGCGGAGGAACATCGAGAGCGCCATCTCGAACTCGATCCGCAGCCGCTCCTCGAGCGTGCGGCCGATCCCGCGCATGACCGACTCCTTGTCGCTGCGGATGGCGCCCTGCGGGAGCGCGGCGATCTCGTGCGCCAGCTCCTGCGCGCGGGCCAGCGCCTGCCCCTGCGGGACGATCTCGTTCACGAGCGCGATCCGCTCGGCCTCGTGAACGTCGATGCGGCGGCCCGTGATGATCAGCTCCATCGCGCGGGCGTAGCCGACGACCAGCGGCAGCCGCACTGTCATGCCGTCGCCGCCGACGATGTTCCAGCGCCGCTCGAGCGCGCCGAACTCGGCGTTCTCGGAGGCGATGCGGATGTCGGCCAGCAGCGCCGTCTCGAGGCCCGCGGCGAAGGCGTAGCCGTTCACGGCGGCGATCACCGGCTTGAAGATGTCCGCGCGGCGGGTGTAGCCGCAGTCGCCGGGCGAGTTGTAGGCCTGGGTGCGGAAGAAGTCCCAGTCGGGCGTCTCCGTCAGCTCCGAGGCGTCCTGCAGGTCCCAGCCGGCGCAGAAGGTCGTGTCGCCCGCGCCGGTGATGACCAGCACGAAGGCGCTGTCGTCGTCGCGGAAGCGCTGCCACGCGTGGTGGAGCTCCTCGTTCATCCGCCGGCTGACCGCGTTGTGCTGGTCGGGCCGGTTGTAGGTGAGCGTGACGACGTGCTCGTCCTGCTCGTAGATCAGCGTGTCGTAGTCCATGGCGCGTACGGTAAGTCGAATGCGGGTGCTCCGGGGGGTCGAGAGGGTGGAGCTCGACCGCTGGGCCGACGTGCGGGTGGACCTCGGGACCGGCGACGGCAAGTTCGTGCTGCGGGCCGCGCGCGCGGAGCCGGAGGCGCTGCACGTGGGGGTGGACGCGCTCGCCGAGCCGATGGAGGCGAGCGCCTCGCGGGCCGCGCGCAAGCCGGAGCGCGGGGGTGCGCCGAACGCGCTGTTCGTCGCCTGCGATGCCCTGTCGCCGCCCGCCGCGCTGGCCGGACGGGCCTCGCTCGTGACCGTCAACTACCCGTGGGGATCGCTGCTGCGGGCGGTGGGGGAGCCGGAGCCGGCGGGGCTGAGCGCGGTGGCGGGCCTGCTGGCGCCCGGGGGGCGGATCGTCGCGCTGCTGAACGCCAGCGCCGCCGAGGACGCCGCCTATGCGGAGCGGCGCGACCTGCCCGCGCTCGAGGTGGAGCGGCTCGCGGCGGGCTGGAGGGCCGCGGGCCTGGCGGTGGAGGACGCGCGGCTGCTCGCTCCGGGCGAGGAGCCGCCGCACCGGACGAGCTGGGGTCAGCGGCTCGTGCGCGGCTCCGGCCGCGAGACGCTGCTCGTCTCGGCCGTGAGGTCGAGCGCCAGCCCGTAGGCCTCGCGTCGCGGGAGGCCGGCGTCGCGAAGGGCCTGGGCGACGTCGCGGGTGGAGGCGCCGGCGGCGGCGAGCCGGCGGGCGGCGGCGAGCGCCTCGGCTCCGCCTGGCTCGACCGCGAACGCGGCGCTTCGCCCCCGCGCGCCCGGGATCGCGAGCCTCCGGCCCCGGCGCCAGGCCAGGTACTCCTCGCGCGGCGTGCCCGGGTCCAGCACCACCGCGCCCCACGCCGCTCCGGTCGCCTTCAGGAGCCGCTCCAGCTGCTCGGCCCGCACGTCCGTGATCACCTCGGCGCCGGGCGCGAGTCCGCCGGCCGCGCGCACGGCGGCACCCACGGACGTGCCCGGCGCCGGGATCACCGTATGGCCCGCCTCGTGTGCGGCGCGGATGGCCGCGCGGCCCTCCTCGTCCGCGGCGATCTCCACCCGCTCGCCCCGCGCCAGCGCCGCGGCGACCGCCGGCGGCTCCGCGGGGACGCCCTCCGGGTGGACCACGAGGACGCCCGGGGCGGGCTCGTCCACCGGCGCCACCGCCACGGCCACCCGGGCGCCCGCGTCGGCCAGGGCCGCCACGAACGAGCGCGCCAGCGCCGCGGCCCCGCGGTCGGCGTCGATCACGAAGGCGTCGCGGGTCACCGCCGGCGCTCGCCTCGCCACCAGCGGGTCGCCGGGCCGGAACGCCGGGTTGAGCCGGCCGCGCACGCGCTCCTCCAGGCCGCCCGCCGACAGCGTCAGCTCCACCCGCCCGTGCAGCCGCGCCAGCGCCTGCTCGTCGATCCGCGCGCCCACACCCACCACGCACGTCGCGCGCGGTCCGATCTCCCCCTCGCGCGCGAGCTCGAGCGTCTTGCCGTGCGTCGCGCGGATGTTCGGGTGCCCGGCCGCGGTGCCGGTGATCGCCATGCCCGCAGGCTACGCCGCGGTCAGCTCCACGATCACGACCTCCGGCGGCGCGGCGAACCGGAAGGGCCAGCCCGCCTCGCCGACTCCCTGCGTCACGTAGAGATGGCGCCCGCCCTCCTCCACGTGCCCGCGCGCGAAGCGCTCGCCGTAGGCCGAGGGGAGGACGCTGCGGCGCAGCAGCGGCACCCCGACCTGGCCGCCGTGCAGGTGGCCGGCCACGGTGAGCGCCACGCGCTCGGGCACGCGCGGGAACACGTCCGGGTTGTGGGTGAGCAGCACGACCGGCTCGCCCTCGGGCACCGCCTCGAGCGCCTCGGCCACGTCGGCGCGGCGCAGCCGCAGGTCGGCGACGCCCGCGAGCCAGAGCGGGCCGTCCGGCGTCCTGAGCGCCACGGCATCGTTCTCGAGCACGCGGATTCCCGCGGCGGCCAGCGCCGCGCCGACCCGCTCGCCGCCGAAGCGCCAGTCGTGGTTGCCGAGCACCGCCACGCTGCCGAGCTCCGCGCGCAGCTCGCCGAGCTCCACCGCGACCGCCTCCGGGGCCACCTCGCCGCCGAGCGCCACCTCGTGGTCGACGAAGTCGCCCAGCAGCAGCACGAGCTGCGGCTCCTCGCGATTCACGCGGCGCACGACCCGCTCGACGGAGCGCGGTTTCACGTGCGGGCCGCCCGCGTGGAGGTCCGAGACGAGCGCGATCCGGAGCCGCGGCCGCCCGGCGGGCCACGCCCCGGACGCGATCCGCACGCGGCGCACCACGAGACGGCGCGGCTCCACGAGGACGGCCCAGATCGCGGCGCCGGCCCCTGCGCCGAGGACGCCCGCTCCGGCCAGGGCGAGCCGCGGCCGCCGCGCGAGCGCCTCGCCGGCTGCGAGCCTCGCCCGGCGCGCGCGGCTGCGCCGCCGGATCAGCTCGACTCCGCCTCGCGCACCGCGCGGTCGAGCGTGGCCTCGGTCTGCGGCCCGCGCAGCCGGGCGGCGATCCGGCCCTCGGAGTCGAGGATCACCGTCACGGGCAGACCGGCGAGCGAGTAGCGGCTCCCGGCCAGCCCCTCGGGGTCGCTCAGGTTCGGGAACGTCCACCCGTACTGCCTGATGAAGCGCCGGGCGCCCTTCAGCTCGTCGGTGTAGCTCACGCCGACCACGCCGACCCGCCCGCGGTGGCTCTCGTGGAAGCGCTGCAGGTGCGCCGCCTCCTCGCGGCACGGCTCGCACCAGCTGGCCCAGAAGTTGACGACCGCGGGCTTGCCGCGCAGCGACTCGATCGTCGCCTTCGGCGGCACGAGCACCGCGGCCGGCAGCGGCGGCGCCTGCGGCTCCTCGTCGCCGTGCCCGCTTGTGAGCAGCTCGGCCAGGACCAATCCACCGATCAGCACGGCGGCCAGGAGCAGCAGCGAGCGGCGCCCCCGCATCGGCCTACTGCTTGGCGAGCAGCGGCACGTCGTGGACGATCTGGTCCGGCTTGAAGTTCGCCGGGTAGAGCGTCGTGATCTTGCCGGACGCGCTGATGCCGTAGGTGGCCGACCAGTGCTCGATCAGCTCGGGGTTCGCCGCGGCGGGCTCGGCCGTCACGCCCCAGGTGCGCCAGACGTCGTGCAGCTTGCTCTCGCTGCCCACGAGGTACTGCATCCGCGTCTGCATCCCGCGCGCCTCCAGGAACTGGTTGACGGCCTTGGGCGTGTCGCGCTCCGGGTCGGTCGAGACCGCCACGATCACTACGTCCTCTCCCTGCGAGCCGAGCTTCGTCTGCGCCGTCTTGAGGTTGCTCACGATCAGCGGGCAGACGTCGGGGCACTTCACGTAGAGCCAGGTCAGGAGCACGACCTTGCCGCGGTGCTGGGACATGTCGAACGGCTTGCCCGTCGAGTCCTTCAGCTTCAGTGCCGGCGCCTGCTTGGGCGGGGTCGCGACCGCGCCCGCGTAGTCCGGCATCGAGGACGAGCTCGCCTTGCCCGGGGCGCTCGGCGCCGCCGACTGCCGGGTGGCCGCGCCCTTGTCGGTTTCGTCGTCGTCGCCGCCGCACGCCGAGGCGGCGGTGGCGATGACCGCCGCGAGCGCCAGCGCGAGCGGGAGGTGAAGCCTCGAGCGCACCTGGCGGAGCCTAGGGGAACGGATTAACGGGCGGTGAAGGCCCTAGCGGAGCGCCGCCTCGCGCCGCCGCCGGCGGAGCAGCCTGCCGCCGAGCCAGCCGAGCCCGGCCACGATGCCCAGGGGGATCAGCACGCCGAGCGCTCGCAGCACGAGGTTGAGCGAGCCCACGAGCAGCGCGACCGAGTCGTCGAACGCCTCGCCGGTGCCGCCGGCCGAGCCGCCCTCGCCCTCGCCGCCGCCGTCCGCCTCGAGCTCCACGCCGACCGCGGCGTAGTCGGTCCGCTCGCGCAGCGTCCCCAGCTCGCGCCGCAGGCGCTCGATCTGGAGCGAGACGCGGTCGAGCCGCCGCCGCAGGCGCTCGGCCTCGGCGTCGCCGTCCGCGCCCGCGAGCCGGCGCAGCAGGCTGCGGCGCTCCGCCCGGGCCGCGTCGAGGCGGTCGCGCACCGATACGAAGACCGGGGTCACGTCGCGGCCGGCCTGGCGGCGCGCGCGCACGTGGCCGAGCTTCGAGAGGTCGGCGATCGCCGTCTGGAGCGACTCGACCGGGACGCGCAGCTCGAAGTCGCCGCCGCGGGGCGAGTCGTCGCCGGTGGCCACCGACGAGCGCAGCACGAACCCGCGGTGGCGATCCGTCACGCGCACGATGTCGTCCGCGACGGCGTCGATCTCGTCCTCGGGCGCGGCGAGGGTGAGCTCGGCCGAGCGCTCGATGCGGCGCTCGCGCTCGCCGGGGGCGACCCGGCCGCGGCCCGCGCCGCCGCTGCTTCCGGCGCCCTCGACGGCCCTCTGCGCATCGTTGTAGGGCGACACGGTCGTCGCGTCGGGTGGGACGGCCACCGTCGGCCGCGGACCGCTCGCGAGGTCACCGTCGAGATCCATGCTCTCGGAGCTCCGGCCCCCGGACGACAGCGCCACCCCGATCACCACGAGCAGCGTGGCCGCCGCGCCCGCGAGCGCCAGCCCGCGGCGCCCGACCCACGCGGGAAGCCCGGGGAGCCCCGGGAGCCCGGGGAGCCCGGGACGCCCCGGCACGCGACGCTCGCGCGGAAACCCGGCCGCCACACGCGCGTCCAGCTCGCGCGCGAACTCGTCGCTCGGCAGCTCGTCGCTCGGCAGCTCCGACTCGGCCTCGAGCGCCAGCGCCAGGTCCTGGAGCTCGCGGGCGGCCGGATCGGCCGCCGCCACGCGGCCGGTCGCCAGCGCCTCGTCCACCGCCGCCAGCGCGGCGTCCCGTTCGAGCCCGTCCTCAGTCATGGCACGCCCTCCGCAGCTTCTCGATGGTCCGGTGCAGCCTCGTCCCCGCGTTCGACTCGGACATGCCGAGCACCCGCGCGATCTCGGCGTTCGACAGCCCGCCGGCGAACTTGAGGGCGATCAGGTCCCGCTCGCGGGGCTCGAGCGAGGCGAGCGCCGCCCGCACCGTCTCGCGCCGCAGCAGTCCCTCCGCGAGGTCCTCCGGCGCGACGGGCTCGCCCGCGGGCTCCTCCTCCAAGCGCGCCCGCCGGCCGCGCCTGCGCAGCTCGTCGAGCGCGGCGTTCCGCGCGATCCCGAACAGCCATGCCTCCACCGGCCCGCGGCCCGGCCGGTAGCTCGACCGGCGCCGGTAGGCGCGTTCGAACGCCTGCGCGGTCACCTCCTCGGCCGCCGAGCGGTCGCGCAGCAGCGACGCCACGTACGCGTACACGCGCGGAAACGTCCGCCGGTAGAGCTCCTCGAAGCTCTCCGCCGCCGCTCTCGGGGCGCTCTGGGGAGCAGTCTCGGTGGCCGCGCTCACACCCGTATTACGGCGCAAGCGATTTTTCATCACGCCAGTTGGAGTGATCCGGTTGGGACCCGGGTAACCGTTTTCCCAAGTGACCGAGGTGATCAAGGAGCGATTTGCCGCCGCACCTGAGGTGCCGGGGCACGCGCGGGCCCTGGTGCGACGGCTGGGCCTCGACGACTCGACCCGCAGCACCGTGGAGCTGATCGTCTCCGAGCTCGTCACGAACGCCGTGGTGCACGGCGACAGCGGCCGCGGAGAGCCGCTCCTGGTGCAGCTTCAGCGCGCCGGCGCCTGCGTGCGCGGCAAGGTCTGCAGCCACGGCGAGGCGTTCGACTGGAACCCGCACGAGAAGGACCTCTACGAGCCCGGCGGCCTCGGGCTCCAGCTCGTGGACACGATCTCGACCGACTGGGGCATCGAGCGGAACGGCTGCTCGTGCGTGTGGTTCGAGTGCCCCGACTGCGGCGACTAGCTAGGCGAACGTAGCCGGCTCACGCGCCAACCGGCCGGGGTCGAAGCGCTCCACGAGCTCCGCCGCGCCCACCTTCTCGCCCGGCTCCGCCAGCCCGGCGCTCGACGCGAGCCACGACACGACGCCGGCGTCCGCCTCGCCCAGGGCGCGCCGCTCCGCAAGCGTCACGGAGCCGTGCCGCTTGGCGAGCCGCGAGCCGTCGGGGCCGACCACGAGCGGCACGTGCGCGTGGCGCGGCTCCGGCAGGCCGAGCAGCCGGGCCAGGACGAGCTGGCGCGGGGTGGAGTCGAGCAGGTCGGCGCCCCGCACGACCTCCTCGACGCCCTGGGCGGCGTCGTCGACCACGACGGCGAGGTTGTAGGCCGGCGCGCCGTCGCCGCGGCGCACCACGAAGTCGTCGACCACCCCCGCCGAGGCGCCGAGCACGCGGTCCTCGAACTCCACCCGCTCGCCGTCCGCCCGCAGCCGCAGCGCCGGCGGGCGCCCGGCGGCCTCGCGCTCGGCGCGCTGCGCGGCGGTCAGCTCGCGGCAGGTGCCCGGGTAGGCGCCGGGCGGGCCGTGCGGGGCCGAGACCGCCTCGCGGATCTCCGCCCGCGTGCAGAAGCAGGGGTAGAGGCGACCGGCGGCGCCGAGCCCGGCGAGCGCCTCCTCGTACAGCGGCAGCCGCTCCGACTGGCGGACAGGCCGTCCGTCCCAGTCGATGCCGATGGCGCGCAGGTCGGCGAGCTGCTCCTCCTCGCAGCCGGGCCGCACGCGCTGGCGGTCGAGGTCCTCCACCCGCATGAGGAAGCGCGAGCCCGCCGAGCGCGCGAACAGCCACGCGAGCAGCGCGGTGCGCAGGTTGCCGAGGTGCAGCGACCCGGTCGGGCTGGGGGCGAAGCGGCCGTCCATGGGCCGAGTGTGGCGCGGGTACCGTTCGGGCGTGGCCGAGAAGCTCGCCGAGTACAAGAGGAAACGCGACTTCGGGAAGACCAGGGAGCCCGAGGGGGGAGAGCGGAAGGAGCCCTCCGAACGCCAGCGCTTCGTGGTGCAGGAGCACCACGCACGCCGCCTGCACTGGGACCTCCGGCTCGAGCGCGACGGCGTGCTCGCCTCGTGGGCGATCCCCAACGGCATCCCGCAGGACCCGAAGGAGAACCGCAAGGCGGTCCACACCGAGGACCACCCGCTCGAGTACATCGACTTCGAGGGCGACATCCCGAAGGGCGAGTACGGCGCCGGCTCGATGAAGGTCTGGGACAGCGGCACCTACAGCTGCGAGAAGTTCCGCGACGACGAGGTGATCGTCACCTTCCACGGCGAGCGGCTGACCGGCAAGTACGTGCTCTTCCGCGCGGGCAAGGACGAGAAGGACTGGATGATCCACCGGATGGACCCGCCGGTCGACCCCGACCGCGAGCCCATGCCCGAGCGCCTCGTGCCGATGCTGGCCAGCGTCGGCAAGCTCCCGCGCGACGAGGAGCGCTGGTCGTTCGAGATCAAGTGGGACGGCGTGCGCGCGGTCGTCTACTCGCAGCCCGGTCGCTTCCGGATCGAGGGCCGCCGCCTGACCGACATGACCGACCGCTATCCCGAGCTTCGGCCGCTGAATCGCCAGCTCGGCTCGCGCGACGCGGTGCTCGACGGGGAGATCGTCGCGTTCGACGAAGACGGCAAGCCGAGCTTCGAGCGCCTCCAGCACCGCATGCACCTGACCGGCGAGAGCCGCGTCAAGCGCCGCTCGAAGGAGATCCCGGTGGTGCTCGCGGTCTTCGACCTGCTCTACCTGGACGGCCACAGCCTGATGCACCTCCCGTACGAGGAGCGGCGCGCGCGCCTGGACGAGCTCGGGCTGGAGGGCCCGAACTGGCGGACCCCCGCCGCCCATCCCGGGGAAGGCAGGGCGCTCAAGGACGCGAGCGAGCAGCAGGGCCTCGAGGGGATCGTGGCCAAGCGGCTCGACAGCCCGTACGAGCCCGGCCGCCGCTCGTCCGCCTGGCTGAAGATCAAGAACAAGCGGCGCCAGGAGCTCGTGATCGGCGGCTGGCTGCCGGGCGAGGGCAAGCGCGAGAACACGATCGGGGCGCTGCTGGTGGGCTTCCACACCCCCGACGGGCGCTTCCGCTTCGGCGGCCGGGTCGGCACCGGCTTCACCCAGCGCGCGCTGCGCGACCTCGAGGAGCGGCTCACGCCGCTCAAGCGCAGGGGCAGCCCGTTCGAGGGGAGCCCGAAGCCGCCGAAGGGCGCCGTCTTCGTGGAGCCCGAGCTGGTCTGCGAGGTCGAGTACACCGAGTGGACCAACGAGATGGTGCTCCGCCACCCGGCCTACAAGGGGCTGTGCGCGCGGATGGACCCGAACGACGTGGTGCTGGGCCAGGCCGAGGTGGAGGAGGAGGTGCCGGAGGCCGCCGACCAGGGCCACATCGGCCCGCTGCGCAAGCTCCAGGGCAACGCCTTCGAGGCCACCGTCGAGGGCCGCAAGCTGCGGCTCACCAACCTCGACAAGGTCCTCTACCCGAAGCCCGGCTTCACCAAGGGCCAGGTGGTCGAGTACTACGCGCGGATCGCGCCCGCGCTGCTGCCGCACCTGGCCGGGCGGCCGCTGACGCTCAAGCGCTACCCGAACGGCGTGGAGGGCGAGTTCTTCTACGAGAAGCAGTGCCCGGCGCACCGTCCCGAGTGGGTTCAGACGGCCGCGATCTGGAGCCGCCACAACAAGCACAACATCGACTTCTGCCTGGCCAACGACCTGCCCACGCTCGTCTGGGCGGCCAACCTCGCCGACCTCGAGCTGCACACCTCGCTGTCGATGGCGGCGGAGATCGAGCGCCCCACGATGATGGTCTTCGACCTCGACCCCGGCGAGCCGGCCGACGTCGTGGACTGCTGCCGCGTCGGGATCTGGGTGCGCGACCTGTTCGAGGGGCTCGGCATGCGGAGCTTCCCGAAGACGTCCGGCTCGAAGGGGCTCCAGGTCTACGTGCCGCTGAACGTGGAGACGAGCTACGGCCAGACCAAGCCGTTCTCGCGGGCGGTCGCCGAGCTGCTCGAGAAGCAGCACCCCGAGCACGTGGTCTCGCGGATGACCAAGAGCCTGCGGCCGGGCAAGGTGCTCGTGGACTGGAGCCAGAACGACGAGCACAAGACGACCGTCAACGTCTACTCGCTGCGGGCGAAGGAGCGCCCGACGGTGTCGACCCCCGTCGCGTGGGACGAGGTCGAGGCCTGCCTGCGCGCCGAGAGCGCGGACGTGCTTACGTTCGACTCGGAGCAGGTGCTCGCCCGCGTGGACGAGCTGGGCGACCTGTTCGCGCCGGTCCTGACGCTGAAGCAGGAGCTGCCGACGTTCTGATGTTCCGCAGGCCAAGGAGGGACACGAGGAGCTGGAGCCGCCGCCTGGTGGACGAGGAGTCGCGCGCGTTCGTCGAGGAGGAGCTCGAGGAGACGCGTGAGCTGTATCGCACGGCCAGCGGCGAGTTCCTGCTCGAGCCGCTCTGCCGCGACGTGTTCGCGACCGCGGCGACCACCGACATCCGCTGGCTCAAGTCGCGCGGCGTGGACGGCGAGAGCTTCTACCGCGACGAGCTGGCGCCGAGCTGGGAGGGTCTCGAGCGCGAGGAGCGCGCGCGGCGGATCGAGCGCTTCATCGAGCTCTCGAGCCAGCTCGGGGCGGTGAGCGGCGGCGGCACCGAGCCCGCGCCCGAGGTGCGCGACCTGATCGCCACCGTGCACCTCAAGGTGATCCTCCTGAGCTGGGCCTTCGACCGCAGCCACGGCTTCGTGGACCGCATCTTCAACGGGCCGCTCCAGCTGCGCGAGCACCTCGCGAAGGGCGACGGCGCGGTTCTCGCCCGGAGCGCCGATTAACCTTCCGCCCATGGCGTACCCGGCCCCCGGCGGGGCGCAGGTGCCCGAGGTGGATGCGCTCCATGCCGCGGACGCTCGGCTGCGTCATCTCGGGGCGATCACCGACGCGGCGCTCGCCCATCTCGACCTCGACCAGCTGCTCGAATCGCTGCTCGTGCGCCTGCGCGGGATCCTCGCCGTCGACACGGTCGCGGTCCTGCTGCTCGACCACGACACGGGCGAGCTCGTGGCGCGCGCCGCGAAGGGGCTCGAGGAGGAGGTCGAGGCGGGCGTGCGCATCCCGCTCGGCGCCGGCTTCGCGGGCCGCATCGCGGCCGAGTCGCGCTCGATCTTCCTGCGGGAGGTCAAGCCCGGGTCGGTCGTGAACCCGATCCTGATCCAGAAGGGGATCGCCTCGATGCTCGGGGTCCCCCTGCTCGTCGAGGGCGAGGTGATCGGCGTCCTGCACGTGGGCTCGCTCACGCCGCGCGAGTTCAGCGCCGACGACGCCGAGCTGCTCCAGCTCGCGGCCGACCGGATGGCCCTGGCGATCGACCACGCGCGCCTGTACGAGTCCGAGCGCGAGGCCCGTCAGGCGGCCGAGCGCAACGCGGAGCAGCTGACCCAGCTCCAGGCCATCACCGACGTGGCGCTGGGCCGCGTCTCGCTCGACGAGGACGTCCTGTCCGAGATGCTCGATCGCGTGCGCGGCGTGCTCGACGCCGACACCGCCGCGATCCTGCTGGTCGCGGCCGAGGGCGACGAGCTGGTCGCGCGCGCCGCGCGCGGGCTCGAGGAGGAGGTCGAGCGTGGCGTGCGGATTCCGATGGGGCGCGGCTTCGCCGGCCGGATCGCCGAGCAGGCCAAGCCGGTCGTCCTCGACGAGGTCAGGGACCAGGACGTCGTGAACCCGCTCCTGCGCGAGAAGGGCATCTGCTCGCTGGTCGGGGTTCCGTTGGTCGTGGACGAGCGCGTGATCGGGGTGCTGCACGTGGGATCGCTCGAGCCGCGGTCGTTCACGCCGACCGAGGTCGGGATGCTCGAGCGCGCCGCCGACCGCATCGCGCTGGCGGCCGACCGCGCCCGCCAGCACACCGTCGCCGAGCTGCTGCAGCGCACGCTGCTGCCCGCGCAGCTCCCGGAGGTGCCGGGCCTCGAGATGGCCGCCCGGTACCTGCCGGCCGCGGACGACACGCATGTGGGCGGCGACTGGTACGACGTCGTGCCGCTCCCGCAGGGCCGGGTGGGCGTCGCGATCGGCGACGTGGTCAGCCGTGGCGTGCGGGCCGCCGCGGTGATGGGGCAGATGCGGACCGCGCTGCGCGCGTACGCGCTCGACGGCGACGGCCCGGGGGATGTGCTCGACCGCCTCGACCGCCTCGTGCGCGGCTTCGGCGAGCGCGAGATGGCCACCGTCGCCTACGGGATCATGGATCCGGCCGACCGGAGCCTGCGGCTCGCGGTCGCGGGGCATCTGCCGCCGGTCAGGATCGCGGCCGGCGGAGAGGTGCGGATGATCGACTGCGCCAGCTCGCGGCCGATCGGCGTGACCGCGGCGCGGCGCTACGAGGAGGTCGAGGTCCAGCTCGACCCGGGCGACACGCTGGTGCTGTACACGGACGGCCTGGTCGAGCGGCGCGGCGAGTCGATCGACACGGGGCTCGCGAACCTGCGCAGGGTCGCGGCGGCGGTGGCCGGGCGCCCCGCCGAGGAGGCCTGCGACCGGCTGGTGGCGGCCGCGGACGCCGAGTCGGTGGCCGACGACGTCGCCGTGCTCGCCATCCGCCTGCCGAGTGCGGCCGCCGAGCGGCTGGACCTGCACCTGCCGGCCCAGCCCGGTGCGCTGGCCACGATGCGCCGTGCCTTTCAGGACTGGCTGCGCGGGCGGGAGGTCGAGGAGCGGATCGGCTACGACGTGCTCGTGGCCCTGGGCGAGGCGGCGGCCAACGCCGTCGAGCACGCGTACGGGCCGAGCGAGGCGTACTTCCGCGTGTCCGCGGAGATCGACACCGGCGACGTGGTCGTGACGGTCCGCGACGAGGGCCAGTGGCGCGAGGCGCGCGGATCGCACCGCGGTCGCGGCCTGTCGATGATGAGGGATCTGATGGACGACGTGAAGGTGGAGAGCGACGAAGACGGAACCAAGGTCGTCATGAGGCGTACATTGGGGGCCGTCACGTGATCGCAGGCTCCAACCCCCCGCACATCACGATGGACGATCGCGTGGTCGTCGCGTCGCTGCCCGAGGAGATCGACCTCGCGAACGCGCGCGGCCTGGCGTCGATGGTCTCGGCCGCGGTTCCCAACGACGCGGCGGGCGTGGTCCTCGACCTGTCCGGTACGAACTACCTCGACAGCTCGGGCGTGCACCTCATCTTCGACCTCGCGGACCGGCTCGCGGCGCGCCAGCAGACGCTGGTGCTGGCGGTGCCGGAGATCTCGAACGTGCGCCGCGTGCTCGAGCTCGTGGACGTGACCGTCGTGGCTCCGATGCTGACCGACGTGGCCAGCGCCAAGGAGCGCGCGCGGGGCTGACCGCAACCCTGCGCCGCCTGGCGCGTTGAAGTTGCATGGCCCGCAGGTTGATCGGACTCGCCGCGATCGCCGCCGCGCTGATGGCAGCGGCGCCCGCGGGGGCGGCCGGCTCGGCGAGCAGGCCCTGCCGGCTCCCGCCGGCCGCGACCGTCCATGCCGCGAGCTCGTTCGCGACGCTGTACTCGGTTCGCAAGGACGAGCGGACGATCGTCCGCGCCTGCCTGCGCCGTGACGGCACGCGCCTCGAGCTGCGCGACACCGGGGACGAGCTCGACTCGATCGAGGTCGCCGACGTGACGCTCGCCGGCCGCTACGCCGGCTGGACGGAGATCTGGCGGACGCGCTACGGGGACAGCCGCGCGACGGCGTCGGTCTTCGACCTGAAGAAGCGACGCGTGCGCTGGGGGACCGTCGTGGCCTACCGCCCCGCGGGCGAGGCGCCGAAGGTGACCGACTTCGCGCTCGGCAAGGCGGGACGCGCCGCGCTCGTCACGCAGGAGCACCGGATCGACTACCCGAACCCGGACGGGACGCCCAGCGAGGCGCGCACGGTCTGGGCGGTCGACGCCGGGCCGTCCCCGCGCAAGCTCGGCGAGGGCCTCGACATCGACCTGACCTCGCTCTCGGTATCCGGCTTCACCGCGACGTGGACCGCCGGCGGGCAGCCGCGCTCGGCGCAGCTCTACTGACCGGCACGGCGCGGCGGCGCCGGCGCTCACCGCCGATTGCTCAAGTGCCCGGCAGGGCCGATAATGGGCCTGGATGCCAGGCGCCAACGACGTTGCCTACTTCCTGTGCCAGTTCGGCGAGTCGGAGTCGCCGGAGCGTGCACGGGCGAACGCGCTGCTGCACCACATCGTCGAGCCGACCGCGGCCATCCACGACCTCGCGGTGGAGCGGGCGGACCTCGCGACGCGACCGGGTCGTCTCACGCCGCAGGTCTTCGAGTCGCTGCTGTCGTCGACGGTCGCGATCTGCGATCTCAGCGGCAGCAGTCCGAACGTGTTCTACGAGCTGGGGGTCCTGCACGCCTCGAACTTCCCGGTGATCCTGATGATCGACGACCCGACCGGTCTCCCCTTCTACGTGAAGGACGAGAACCTGATCGTCACGGGCGCGTTCACGGGCACCGAGCCGGACTCGTCTCTGATCGCGCGCATCTCGGCGCAGCTGAGTCGAGCGCTTGGCCATGTGCTGGCGGAGGACTACGTGCCCACGTCGATCGTCGGCGAGATCACCGGATTGGCCGGCCCGTTCCCGCCTGCGCTGCGCCAAGCCGTCCGCGAGGCGTCCCTTCCCCTGTATCGCGACGACCTCCGGTACGACTTCAAGGTCACCGACGTGAGCAGCGAGGCGCTGACGGTCCGGCTCGGCCTCAACTATCGGTTGGTGAACGCGACACGAAGCACGCACCTCCACACGGTGGGGTTGGTGCCGATGCGGCCCCTGGCCATGCAATACGCCCGTATCGGTTCGCGCGAGCCCTCGCCGGACGACAACGTGACCGTTCGCGGTTGGCAGGTCCAGCAGGAGTTCCCGCCGCGGTCCTCGACGGCGGTCACGCTCGTCGCGGACGTCTCCTACCGGCTTCCCGACACCGATGTGTTCGCGACCTATCTGCCGGCGACGAAGTTCGAGCTGTACGTGAACTACCCGGCTGACATCCTTCAGGTGTACGCCGAATCGCTGCTGCCGGACCGCGTCGATCCCGAGCGCTTGGCACCGGGCGTGCTCAGGTATTGCCCGCGTCGTGCCGTGCTTTCCTACCACGGCTTCAAGCTCGACTGGCTTCCGCGAAAGGAGTAGGGTTCCGGCCCTAGGCCGTAGTACCGAGGAGGTAAGCATGGGCACGTTCACTTCGAATCCTGCTCCGACGGCTCACGAAGTCGTGGACCTGATCGCGGCGTGGAGCACCGGCGAGGTTCGCGAGGACGACAGAGACGCCGTCGATCGCCGGCTTGAGGCGTGGCGTTCGTCGCTTGGGCAGGACCGCGAGGCTGTCGTTTCGCCTGCCGCAAACTGCTGAGTCGAGCCTCCCGCGTGACAACGCGCTCGCTCTGGCTCGAGCTGACTCCGCGCTGCAACCTCGACTGCGCCTTCTGTTACAACCCATGGAGGCCCGGGACCAAGGCCGAGCATCCGGAGCGCGTCTCTGACGAGGAGCTACGCGTCGCGATTGACCGGTTGCTCCGATGTGCGGATTTCTCGTACGTGGCTCTGTCCGGCGGGGAGCCGCTGCTCTACCCGCAGCTGGCGAGCCTGACCGGATGGCTCGATGATCGGGGCGCGCGTACGGTGCTCACGACCAACGGCCGGCTGATGACGCGTCGCCGGCTCGACGAGCTTCGGGACAACGGGCTGGACGCGGTGCAGGTCTCCCTCCTCGGCAGCACGCCGGAGCTGCACGACGGGCTTGCGGGCCGGCAGTCCTGGAAGCAGGCCGTCACGGCGCTGGTCCTTGCCCTCGACGCTGGAGCCGATGTCGCGGCGACGTTCATCGCGACGCGCTCGAATCTCGACGATCTCCCTCGGACGGTCGAGCTTCTCGGCCGCCTCGGCGTTCGGCAGATGGTCGTCAACGAGCTCCAGCCGGTCGGCTCGGCACGGGTCAATCTCGGCGCCCTGGCGGTGGACTCCGAACGGTTCGACGAGGTGCTCGCGGAAGCGATGCCGGTAGCGGAGCGCTGGGACGTGACGATCTTCCCCGTTCTGGCTCATGGCCGCGGTCCGCGCAGCGAGGCGATCTGGGGCCGCTGGTCGCTGTCGCCGGACGGAAAGCTGAAGCTCTGCAATCACTCGACGAAGACGCTCGGCCGCGTGGCTTCGTGGCCCCAGGGACGCTTCAAGAGCTTCGCGGCGGACCTGCAGGCTGGTCGCCTTGGCCCGTTTCGCGACGCCGTCGACAACTGCCAGTGCTTCACCGCTGCACTCACGCACGCCTCTTGACCCTCGAGCGGCGCCGCTGAAGGAACTGCCGGACGCCGGGCGAATCCCCCCGGCGTGAGTCGCTCCGGTACGCAGGCCCTAACCCTCTCCGCGGAGATCCGCCAGCGCTTCGAGGAGTTCTCGAGGTCGCAGAAGGACGTCGGCCAGTACATCGTCGACCATCTGGACGAGGCCGCCTTCCACACGGCGGAGGAGCTCGCGCGCCGAGCGAACACCTCGAGCTCGACGGTCGTCCGCTTCGCCCAGGCACTCGGCTTCGAGGGCTTCCCCGAGCTCCAGGCCGCGGCGCGCGAGGAGTATCGCCGCGCTCGCGACACCGGCCAGCCGACCGGAGACACGCTCGAGACCCCGCCGCTCTTCCCGATCGACCAGACCGAGCTCGAAGCCGCGCTGGCGGCCGACCACGTGAACGTGGCCGAGACCGCCCGCAAGCTCGACCGCGACGAGGTGGCCGCGGCCGTGGAGCGGATCTCGCGCTCCGAGCACACGCTGCTCTGCGGCACCGACCAGATGGCGTTCTTCGCGAGCTACCTGCGCCACCTGCTGATGCTGCTGGACCTCCGCTGCGAGGTCGTGGCCAGCCCGAGCCAGGAGGGCCTTGCCCGGCTCGGCCGGATCGACGAGCGCACGCTCGTGATCGGCTTCAGCGCCGGGCGCCCGCACCCGCTCGTGGTGCGCGCGATGAAGCTGGCCCGCCACCGCCGCGCCGGCACGATCGCGATCGCCGACGCGACCCTCTCGGAGGTCGCGAAGCTCGCCGACCAGCGGCTCTACTACTCGTCGAACAGCCCGGCCTTCGTGCGCTCGCACACGGCGCTGCTGGGGCTGATCCAGGCGCTCGCCTACGGTGTTTACGCGCTGGACGAGTCGGCCTACGCCGACCGCATCAAGGCCTTCCGGCTGAAGTAGCCCGGGCGCGCCCCGCGCCGCCTCAGCGCACGCGGAAGCGGAAGCGCGTGTGCTTGTGCACCTGCACGTCGTCGTCCTCCCACTGGACCCAGCCGCGGTACACGCCGCGGCACCACGGTCCGATGCGCCTCTGTGTCTCCGGGTCGCGCGGGACGAACGTGTAGCGGCGGCCGCGCTGGTCGTCGTCAGCGAGCCGCGGTCCCATCAGGATCGTCTGGATCCCGCCGTAGTGGCCCACGGGACCGGCGACGATCTCGCCGGAGCAGCGCGTGCCCTTCGGCCCCCGCACGTAGAGCTGGTCGCCGCCGAACCCCTCCTGCCCGAGCGAGTCGTAGCGCACCGTGAACGTCGCCTGTGTGCCACCAGACTTCGGCTGCGGCTGCACCGTCGTGGGCTTCGACTCCTGCGCGGCCGCGGGCAGCGCGAGGACGAGCACCGCAGCCGCCGTTCCTGCGAGCCGCCTCACTATCCGCTCGGGGCGTAGACCTGCCCGCGCAGGCCCTGCAGGCCGGCGGAGATCACCAGCCAGCGCGCCGCGGACGTGCTCGTGCCCGTGTATGGACCGAACGGGTCCGACGTGAGCGAGGTGGGCCCGAACGGCCGCGCCGTGTCGCCGCGCAGCGAGCGGAGCGAGGCGCGCGCGTCGACCATCGTCGGGGTGCGGTGCGCGACTCCGCCCCAGCCGAGCAGGTACTCGTCCGCGGCGTGGTTGTAGGCGAGGCTCTCGATGATCGTGCGGCGGAAGTCCTTGTAGGGCGGGACCACGCTGCCGGGCCCGAGCGAGCGGCCGGACGCGTCGAGCTGCTGCACGCGCAGCGGCTCCTCGGCGTCCATGATCGAGCGGTCCTCCTGCCAGGCGAGCGCGAAGCGGCCCGTGCGCGAGTTGCGTGCCAGCCTGAGCTCGCCGCCGGGCGAGTGGACCCGGTACGTCGAGCGGCGCCGCACGCCCGCGCGCGTGACGAGGTCGGTGTACACGCCCCGCGCGCTCTCGGGCCCCGCGATCCAGCTCGCGACCAGATAGCCCGACGGGTCGGCGGCGATCGCCCAGCTCGTGATCGAGCCCTGGCGGGTGGTGAGCTTGCGCGCGGTGCCGCGCTTCAGCGCCGCGGTCACCGGGCGTCCGGCGACGGCGTGGTCGCTGAAGCCGGCGGAGGTTCCCCACGCGACGAAGTAGCCGCCGCGGCCGTCGAGGGCGAGCGCGGGAGGTCCGCAGCACTGGGTGACCGGGCGCTGGCCCGGCTCCTCGGCGCGCACGAGCGTCGCCCGGCCGCCGACCGGCTTGCCGGCCGCGTCGAGGCGCTGGCCGTAGATCGCGTGCGGCGAGCCCTGGGGCCCGGTGGCGGCCCGCCACGCGAGGAGGAACTCGTCGCGGCGGGGGTTGTGCACGAGGGACGTCTCCTGCGGGCGCGTGTCCTGCCCGAAGGACGCGACCTGGACCGGCTCGCCCACCACCGCGCCGCTGCGGCTCACGCGCCGCGACTCGAGCGTGACGGCATCGCCGGCGCTCGGGTCGGCGTTCGGATCGGAGACCCAGGTCACCACGAGGTACTCGTCGCGCTTGGGCCGGTGCGCGATCGCCGGCTCGGAGGACTGCTGCGGCGCGATCTGGCGCACCTTGCCCGCGGGCTTGGCGGCGGGTGCGGGGGCCGAGTACGCGACCGCCATGACGGCGCAGAGCACTAAAGAAGATCCCACCCGCCGCATCACGCGTATCATGGATGCTCGTGAAGGAAACGGCCACTTTTCGGACCAAGGCGGGGCTCGCCGAGATGCTCAAGGGCGGCGTGATCATGGACGTGGTCACCGCCGAGCAGGCGAGGATCGCCGAGACCGCGGGCGCGGTGGCCGTCATGGCGCTCGAACGGGTGCCGGCCGACATCCGCGCGTCGGGCGGCGTGGCCCGCATGGCCGACCCGACCAAGATCGAGGAGATCCAGGGCGCCGTCACGATCCCGGTGATGGCCAAGGCCCGGATCGGGCACTTCGCCGAGGCGCAGGTGCTCGAGGCGCTGGAGGTCGACTACATCGACGAGTCCGAGGTCCTCACGCCCGCGGACGAGGCCAACCACATCGACAAGTGGAAGTTCAAGGTCCCGTTCGTGTGCGGCGCGACCAACCTGGGCGAGGCCCTGCGCCGCATCTCCGAGGGCGCGGCGATGGTCCGCACCAAGGGCGAGGCCGGCACCGGCAACGTGGTCGAGGCGGTCCGTCACATGCGCACGATTCAGGGCGAGATCCGGCGGCTGTCCTCGATGGACCAGGCCGAGCTCTACAGCGTCGCCAAGGAGCTGCGGGCCCCGATCGAGCTGGTACGGGCGGTGGCCGAGAAGTGCGGCCTGCCCGTGGTGAACTTCTCCGCCGGCGGCATCGCCACCCCGGCCGACGCCGCGCTGATGATGCAGCTGGGCGCCGAGGGCGTGTTCGTCGGCTCCGGCATCTTCAAGTCCGAGGACCCCGAGCGCACGGCCGCGGCGGTGGTCGAGGCCACGACCTACTTCGACGATCCCGAGCGGGTGGCGCGCGCCTCGCGCGATCTGGGCGCGCCCATGACCGGGATCGAGATGGACTCCCTAGGTCCCGACGGGCTCCTCCAGACGCGCGGGTGGTAGTAGGGGTCCTCGCCCTCCAGGGCGACTTCGAGGCGCATGCCGGGATGCTCGCGCGGCTCGGCGCCGAGCCGCGGATCGTCCGCACGCCCGCCGACCTGAACGGCCTCGACGCGCTCGTGCTGCCCGGCGGCGAGAGCACCACGATGAGCCTGGGGATCGAGCGCGAGGAGCTGGCGGAGCCGCTGCGGGAGCTGATCGCCGACGGTACACCTGTATTGGCCACGTGCGCGGGAATGATCGTCCTCGACCGCGACCACCTCGGCGTGCTCGACCTGACGGCGCGGCGCAACGCGTTCGGCCGGCAGGTGCGCAGCTTCGAGGCCGACCTGGAGCTCGAGGGCCTCGACGGCGGCCCGCTGAGAGGAGTGTTCATTCGTGCACCTTGGGTGGAGGAAGCTGGCGCGGATGTCGAAGTACTGGCTGAGGTCGACGGCCACCCGGTGGCCGTTCGGCAGGGAGAAGTGACAGCCGTGGCCTTCCACCCGGAGCTGACCGACGATGCGCGACTGCATCGCTGGCTCGTCGACGCGGTGAAGGCCAGGGGAGCTAAGGAGCCTGCATGAAGGACCAGCGCGTTGAGGCGCTAGCCCAGATTCTCGTCCGGTACTCGACGAAGGTGAGCGAGGGCGACACCGTCGTCATCGCTTCCACCACGCCAGCCGAGCCGCTGGCGCTGGCCGTCTACGAGGAGGTACTCCGTGCGGGGGGCCTGCCGATGGTGAACCTCGCTCCCGACGGCGCCGCGTCGTCGTTCTACGAGCTCGCCTCGGACGCGCAACTCGACTGGGTCTCGCCGATGGCGACCTGGTCGGCCGAGCAGGCCGACGTGCGCATCGGGATCATGGCCGACTCGAACCCGCGCGAACTGTCGCAGGCCGACCCGAAAAAGCAGGCGCGCGCGCAGAAGGCGCGCCGGCCGCTGCTCGACGTGACGATGAAGCGCGCCGCCGCGGGCGAGCACCGCTGGGCGCTCACGCTGTTCCCGACGCACGCGTACGCGGCCGAGGCCGACATGTCGCTGTCGCAGTACGAGGACTTCTACTACGCGGCCTGCCTCGCGACGGACGGCGACCCCGTCACCGCCTGGGCGCGCCAGTCCGACCAGGTCAAGCGCCTCGCCGAGTGGATGCAGGGCAGGGAGGAGGTCCACATCAAGGCGCCGGGGACCGACATCAAGCTCGGCGTCGCCGGCCGCCGGTTCATCCCGTGCACGGGCGAGCACAACATGCCCGACGGCGAGTTCTTCACCGGCCCGATCGAGGACGCGGTCGACGGCGAGGTCTCGTTCTCGTTCCCGACCGCCTACGGAGGGCGCGAGGTGAGCGGCGTCCGCTTCAGGTTCGAGGGCGGCAAGATCGTGGACGCCTCGGCCGAGCGCGGCGAGGACTTCCTGATCGAGATGCTCGACACCGACGACGGCGCTCGCCGGCTGGGCGAGCTCGGCGTCGGCACGAACTACGGCATCTCGGCCAGCACCAAGGAGATCCTGCTCGACGAGAAGATCGGCGGGACCGTGCACATGGCGATCGGGGCGAGCTATCCGGAGACCGGCGGGGTCAACGAGTCAGCCGTTCACTGGGACCTCATCTGCGACCTGCGCAGGGGCGGATCGATCACGGTGGACGGCACCGAGCTGCAGCGCGACGGCAAGTTCGTCGTCTGACGCACGCGTCACCCATTCGGCTGGGTTTCTCCCAGACTGGGTCGGGTACAGACCCGGCGGGTGAGGAGACGATGACTGTCGATCGGGTCAGAAGGACGCTGCACGCGCGGCGCGAGAAGCGCACGACGCGGCGCGATACACGGCGCGAGGCGCGCGCTCAGGCCGACGTGGCACGCCGCTTCCTGCGGCCGGCGCGCCGTACCTGACGCGCCGGGCGCCCCCCTAGACTGGCGCCCCATGGCCGGTCATTCCAAGTGGGCGTCGATCAAGCACAAGAAGGCCGTCACGGACTCGCGCCGTGGCGCCCAGTTCACCAAGCTCGCGCGGGCGATCCAGGTCGCCGCACGCGAGGGCGGCGGTGAGCTCGTCGGCAACCCCGCGCTCCAGCTCGCGGTCCAGAAGGCCAAGGACGCGCGGATGCCCAAGGACAACATCGAGCGGGCGATCGCGAAGGGCACCGGGGCCGACCAGGACGCCGAGGCGTTCGAGTCCGTCGTCTACGAGGGCTACGGGCCCGGCGGCGTGGCGGTCCTGGTCGAGGCGCTGACCGACAACCGCAACCGCACGGGCTCCGAGATCCGGCACCTCTTCTCGCGGGCGGGCGGCAACCTCGGCGAGCCGGGCTCGGTCTCCTGGGTGTTCGAGAAGAAGGGCGTGATCGTGGTCGACGCCTCCCGCGCCGGCGAGGACGACCTGATGGTCGCGATCGACGCCGGGGCCGAGGACGTGAACCTCGACGAGAACGTCTACGAGGTCGTGACCGAGCCGGGCGACTTCCAGGCCGCGCGCGAGGCGCTCGAGTCGGCCGGGATCGAGCTCGAGTCCGCCGAGCTGACGCAGCGGCCGACCTCGCGCATCGAGGTCTCCGGCGACCAGGTCGCCACGCTGATGCGCCTGCTCGAGTCGCTCGAGGACAACGACGACGTGCAGGGCGTGCACGCGAACTTCGAGGCCGACGCGGCGGCCCTCGAAGAAGCCGCCGCGACCGCCTAGCCGCTACCGCGCCGGCTTCAGCTTGAGCCCGACGTCGCGCGCCACCGAGGCGCCGGTCGCGGGGGAGGCCTTGAGCCGCGCGGTCACGCGGGCCACGCCCGCCGAGCGCAGCGCGCGCAGGCCCTTCTTCGACACCTTCAGCTTCTTGAGCTGGAGCGAGCCGCCGGGGCGCACGCTGTAGCTGCGCGCGACGAAGGTCGCGCCGTCGCCGCCGCGCACCTTCACGCTCACGCGGCAGCCGGCCGGGCAGGTGACGGACACGCCGCCCAGGCGGAAGCGGCCGCGCGAGTCGACCCGCACGGTCGGCGCCTTCTTCGGGCCGGCGATCCGCGGGCCGGCCGCGTCGAGCCCGCCGCCCGTGCCGCCCGGGGTGCCCGGGGTTCCGGTGCCGCCTTCGGGCGCGGCTCCGCCGGGCGTGCCGGTGCCGCCGCCGGGGAGGAGGCCGCCGGGCAGGTCGCCGGGGAGTCCATCGGGCAGGCCGTCGGGCAGGCCGCCCGGAAGTCCGCCGGGGAGCCCGCCCGGAAGTCCGCCGGGGAGCCCGCCGGAGCCGCCCTCGCCCCCCGGAAGGAGCCCGCCCGGATCGGGAAGTAGCCCGGTCGGGTCCTCGGGAAGCAGCCCGTCCGGTACCAGCCCCGCGGCCGAGGCGGGCGGGGCGGTTGCGAAGAGTGCGACCGTTGCGGCGGCAGCGGCATGGCGACGACGGATCATCTGGACTCCTGGGTTCGCGATCTCCGGGAGCCATCGGCCGCCGAAGCACGAAATGGAAGTCGTGACTCCGTTAGCTGGACACCCGTCCGATGGCGCGCGGGCGCGCCGCACCGGAGCCGCGGGCGCCGCGCCAGCCTAAGCTCGGCCAGGTGATCCGCCGCGCTATGGCCGCATGCCTCCTGGCGGCCGCCCTCGCAGGACCCGCGCACGCCGCCGACCCGGACCGCTGGACCGAGACCGGCCGCTCCGCGATTCCGCTCAACTACTACCAGGGGATCGCCTCGGACCCGGCGAAACGGCTGTTCTTCGACGGGATCTACACGGGGCTCTACCGGACGGATCCGCTCTTGGGCGAGACCGCCCGCAACGACGACGTGATCCCGGCCGAGGTCCACGCGCGCGAGCGCTACAACCACATCGGCGACATCGCCTGGGACGCGCGCGAGGGCGGCCGGATCCTGCTCCCGCTCGAGTGCTACTACCCGCAGTCCGCGCCCGGCACGGACGACCCGGGCAACCCGTGCCGCCATGGCGCCTTCGGGGTCGCCGATCCCGACACGCTCCAGTGGCGCTACTACGTGAAGATCGACCCGGACGCGATGGCGAAGGCGATGTGGGTGGCGGTCTCCCCGGACGGCAAGCTCGCGTGGTCGGGGATCGGCAAGGACCTCTATGCCTTCAGCCTCGAGGACGTCAAGCCCGCGAACGCCGCCCCGGACGGCCCTGCGATCAAGCCGGTCCGGATCCTGCGCAACGCGCGCCCGCCGAGCGGGATCACCGGCGCCGCCTTCTACCGCGGCCGCTTCTACGTGGCGGGCCAGGACAGCGCGGAGGGCTTCCAGGTCTGGTCGATCGACCTCGAGACGGGCGAGCGGACCCTCGAGATCGAACGGAAGGTCGTGGGGGAGTCCGAGGGCATCGACTTCTTCCAGGGCCTCGACGGCACCCTGCACTGGATGATCATGCCGTACAACGAGGAGGGTCCGCCCACGTACGGCTTCCAGGGCACGCTGCTGCACTTCGACCCGAAGCCGGAGGCGATCCCGCCCGAGCCGGCGGCGGCGCCCGCGAAGGTGCGGCTGACCGCGTCGCCGCGCCACGTGCGGGCGGGCCGCAGCGTCCGCATGCGGTTCACCGCGGGGATCCGCTCCGCCGGCGCGGACCGGCCGGTGAGCGGCGCGAAGATCGTGTTCGCCGGACGGTCGGCGACCACCGACGGCAAGGGAAGGGCCTCGATGAAGGTCAAGCCGAGCGGCTCGGGCGTGCAGCGCGCCCGCGGGTCGCGCGCCGACCTGCGCACCGGCAAGATCAACATCCGGGTTCTGCCGGTGCGGTGAGCGCCCCCGCCGCGGGGAGGCGTCCGCCCTCGCGCGCAGAATCAACGCCGTGGTGGTCGTCCTCGGCATAGATCCCGGTGCCGCAAACACCGGATACGGAGTCGTCGTCTCGAACGGCGGCCGCATGGCCGCGCTCGACGGCGGCGTGATCGAGACCGGCGCCGACGAGCCGCTGGAGCGCCGTCTCGCGCGCATCCACGCGCGCCTCTGCGACCTGATCGCCGAGCACGCCCCGGCCGCGATGGCCGTGGAGGACCTGTTCTTCGGCCAGAACGCCCGCACGGCGTTCAGCGTCGGGCAGGCGCGCGGCGTGGCGCTGCTGTCGGCCGGGCTGGCCGGGATCCCGTGCTACTCGTACACGCCGCAGGCGGTCAAGCAGGCGGTCTGCGGATCCGGGCGGGCGGAGAAGGACCAGGTCCAGCGGATGGTGGGCGCGCTGCTGGCGCTGCCCGAGCCGCCGCAGCCGGACCACGCGGCCGACGCACTGGCCGTCGCCATCTGCCACGCGAACGGCGCCGGGATGCGCGCCGCGGTCGGGAGCGCGTCGTGATCGCCTCGGTCCGCGGCGAGGTGATCGTGCGGCGGCCGGACCACGTGGTCGTGGACTGCGCCGGGGTCGGCTACCGGCTCGCCGTCTCCGCCACCACGCTGCGCGCTGTGCCGCGGGTGGGGGAGCAGGCGCTGCTCCACACGCACCTCGTCATGCGCGACGACGGCATGCACCTCTTCGGCTTCGGCTCCGAGCAGGAGCGCGAGCTGTTCCTGATGCTGATCGGGGTCCAGAGCGTGGGGCCGAAGGTGGCGCTGGCGGTGCTGTCCGGCGGCACCCCGCGCGAGCTCCTGAACGCGATCGCCAGCGGCGACTCCGCCCGCTTCCAGGCGGTTCCCGGGATCGGCAAGCGCACGGCCGAGCGGATCATCGTGGAGCTGCGCGAGAAGGTCGGCGGCGAGACGAGCGGCGACGACTTCGTCGTCTCCCGCGCGGACGACCCGCGCACGCTCGCGCGCGAGGGCCTGCTCGGGCTCGGCTTCACCCCGGCCGAGGCGGACAAGCTGCTCGACGGCACCCACGGCGAGACGGCCGAGGACCTGATCGCGGAAGCGCTCAGGGGCGCCCGGTGAGCGGCATCCGCACGCCCGGTGCGGAGCGGATCCAGACCGCCGCCGTCGCCACGCCCCAGGAGGAGGAGCTCGAGCGGTCGCTGCGCCCGCGGCGGCTCGAGGACTTCGTCGGGCAGGCCGCGGTCAAGGAGCAGCTGAGCGTGTTCGTGGAGGCCGCCCGCGCGCGCGGCGAGCCGCTCGACCACGTGCTGCTGGCCGGCCCGCCGGGGCTCGGGAAGACGTCGCTCGCCCAGATCGTCGCGTCCGAGCTCGGCGTCCCGTTCGTCCAGACCGCCGGTCCCGCGCTCGAGCGCAAGGGCGACATCGCCTCGTTCCTCACCGCGCTCGAGCCCGGCAGCGTCTTCTTCGTCGACGAGATCCACCGCCTGCCGCGCGCGCTGGAGGAGACCTTCTACCCCGCGATGGAGGACCGCCGGCTGCCGATCACCGTCGGCCAGGGGGCGGGCGCCCGCGTGGTCACGCTCGACCTCCCGCCGTTCACGATGATCGGCGCCACCACCCGCGCGGGCCTGCTCACCACGCCATTGCGCGACCGCTTCGGCGTCACGCACCGGCTCGAGCTCTACCCGCCGGAGGACCTCGGCACGATCGTCACGCGCTCGGCGCAGATCCTGGGGGTCGAGATCGACGAGCGCGGCGCCACCACGATCGCCTCGCGCTCGCGCGGCACCCCGCGCGTGGCCAACCGCCTGCTCAAGCGCGTCCGCGACTACGCCGAGGTGCGCGGCGCCGGAGCGATCGACGAGGACGTGGCGCGCGCGGCGCTCGACATGCTGCAGGTCGACGAGGCCGGCCTCGACCACCTCGACCGCGAGATCCTCCGCACGATCTGCGAGAAGTTCGACGGCGGCCCGGTGGGCCTCTCGACGCTCGCCGCCGCGGTATCGGAGGAGCAGGACACGCTCGAGGACGTATACGAGCCGTATCTGCTCCAGCGCGGCCTCGTGAAGCGCACCCCGCGCGGGCGCGTGGCAACCGCCGCGGCCTGGGAGCACCTCGGCCTGGAGCGGCCGCGCGGCGCCGCGAGCCTGTTCTGAGTGAGCCCCGTCCGGGCACAGGAACCCTTTAGGCACTACGGCCTAACCTGTGATCCCCCCATGCCGAACTTCATCTGCCCCAACTGCGGCAACCGCAGCACCGGCGCGGAGCGGACCGCCGGCTTCCGCCAGCACGCGCGCGGCTGCTCGAACTGCGGGTTCGGCTTCCTGTTCGAGCTGCTCGACGACTACTACCCGGCTCCCAACGCCGCGTTCTTCGTCTGCGACCAGCAGGCGGTCGTCATCGCGGCGGGCCGCGGGTCGCGCGAGCTGACGGGGCTCGGCGACACGGACGTGATGGGGCGGCCGGTGCGCGAGGTGCTCGGGCTCGACTTCGAGGAGGGCGCCGACCACATCGGCACCGCCCTCGAGTGGGGCGTGCGCGTGCTCGACAAGCCGGTGGTGGTGCACGCCGAGGGCGACCGCCCGGAGCCGGCCAAGGCCGACATCTTCCCCGCCTACGATGACGACGGAGGGCTGCTGCTCGTCCTCACCCCCAAGACGTGACCGACCGCCGCCGCAACCTGATCATCCTCGGCCTCGTCGCCGTGATCCTCGTGCTCTCGGTCCTCGTGATCGTGCCGGGCTCGCCCGTCTCGAAGCCCACGCGCCTCGGTCTCGACCTCAAGGGCGGCGTCGAGCTCGTCTACCAGGCGCGGCCCACGCCGAAGGTCCCGGAGGTCACGCCGGAGGCGATCGACGACGCGATCTCCACGATCCGCAAGCGCACCGACTCCCTCGGCGTGTCCGAGCCCGAGATCCAGCGCGCCGGCGAGAACGAGATCTCGATCGGCCTGCCGGACGTGGACAACGCCGCGCGCGCGGAGGAGCAGGTCGGAACCACCGCGCAGCTCCAGTTCTACGACTTCGAGCCGAACCTCGTCGGCAACGGCGCGCCGTCCTCGAACCTCTTCGAGACGGTCAGCCTCGCGGCGCAGGCCAAACCGCAACCCGAGGACGTCGACGTCCCGCCCGGCGGCGTCTCGGACGCGATCGAGAAGCGCTTCGCCGGCGACAAGCGCAAGATCCAGGCGTACTACGACCAGCAGAACGACTCGCTCGGGGACAAGTACTACGTCTTCGACGCGAAGAACGCGCTGATCCGCCCGGGCGGCGTCGACGCCACGGAGGGCGACGTCAACGACCGCAACGACGCGACCGCCTTCTACGGGTCGTGCAGCGAGATCGCCGAGGACTTCTCCCAGACCGCGGCGCGGCCGCGCGAGCCGCAGCAGACGCCGGCGGCGCGCGACGCGAAGCCCGCGGCGGGAACGGCCTGCCCGGAGACGATGGGCAAGCTCGTCGGCAAGCCGGGCGCGCCCGGCAAGGGCAGCAAGGTGGTCAAGGTCCCGCGCGGCATCGTGGTCATCAAGTCGGAGAAGCCGCCCGGAGCCACGGAGCGGACCCCCGCCCAGTACTACATCGTCGAGGACGACTCGGAGCTCTCCGGCTCGGACATCGAGAACCCCGAGCAGAACTTCGACCAGCAGACCCAGGAACCCATCGTCACGATGGAGTTCACGGACGCGGGGAAGGCCGCGTTCGCGCGCGTCACCAAGCGGATCGCCGAGCGGGGGCAGGCGATGCTCCCGCAGCCGGGCCAGCCGCCGGAGCAGCGCTTCCAGCGCTTCATGATCGCCCTGGATGGCCAGGAGGTCTCCACCGCCACGATCGACTTCATCCGGAACCCGGAGGGGATCGACGGCGAGACCGGCGCGCAGATCAACGGCATCGGCTCGATCGAGGACACGCAGGATCTCGCGGACAACCTGCGGATCGGCGCGCTCCCGGTCTCGCTCAAGCTGATCTCTAAGACGCAGGTGTCGGCCACGCTGGGCCAGCAGGCGCTCGACCAGGGCCTGATCGCCGCGGGCATCGGCCTGTTCCTCACCCTCGCGTTCCTGATCATGTTCTACCGCGCGCTCGGCATCCTCGCCGGCCTCGCGCTGCTCGTCTACGCGGTGTTCTCGTTCGCGCTCGTCAAGCTGATCCCGATCACGATGACGCTGCCGGGCATCGCCGGCCTGGTGCTCACGCTGGGGGTGGCGGCCGACGCCAACATCGTCATCTTCGAGCGCATCAAGGAGGAGGCGCGCGCCGGGCGCACGATCCCGGCGGCGATCGCCAACGGCTACACCAAGGCGCTGCGCACGATCATCGACGCGAACGTCGTCACGATCGGCGTCGCCTTCATCCTGTTCATGCTCGCCACCTCGAGCGTGAAGGGCTTCGCGTTCATGCTGGGCGTCGGCACCCTGGTGTCGCTGTTCACGGCGGTGCTCGCCACCTCGGCGATCCTCGGCTCGCTCTCGCGCACGCGCTTCCTCGCGTCCCGCTACGCGATCGGCATCGGCAAGCGCTCGCGCGACTGGCGGATCGACTTCACCGGGCTCTCCAAGTGGTTCTTCTCGATGTCCGGCGCGATCCTGCTGATCGGCGCGCTCGCGATCGCGGGGCTCGGCGTGAACTTCGGCATCGACTTCGAGTCCGGCACGCGGATCACCACGCCGCTGGAGCGCTCGGCGAGCGTCGACGAGGTGCGCGACACGCTCGATCCGCTCGGCTACTCCGACGCGAAGATCCAGAAGGTCACGGATCCCGAGCTGGGCGAGAACATCGTTCAGATCTCCACCCAGCAGCTCGAGCCGGAGCGCGTGACCGAGGTGCAGCAGACCCTCGACCGCGAGTTCGGCACCTCGAACTTCTCGAGCACCTCGGTCGGCCCGACGTTCGGCCAGCAGATCGCGCGCACGGCGATCATCGCGATCATCGCGTCGCTGATCCTGATCTCGATCTACATCGGGCTCAGGTTCGAGTTCAAGTTCGCCGTGCCGGTCCTCATCGCGATCGCGCACGACCTGCTGATCACGGCGGGCGTCTACGCGCTGACGGAGCGGGAGGTGAACACGGCGACCGTGGCCGCTCTGCTCACCATCTTGGGCTACTCGCTCTACGACACGATCATCGTGTTCGACCGAATACGCGAGAACGTGCCGCGCATGCCGCGGGCCACCTTCTCCCAGATCGTGAACCGCTCGATGAGCGACGTGCTCACGCGCTCGATCGTCACCAGCTCGTCCACGATCATGCCGATCGTCGCGCTGATGCTGTTCGGCGGCGAGACGCTGAAGGACTTCGGCTTCGCGCTGCTCGTGGGCGTCGTGTCCGGCACCTACTCGTCGGTCTTCATCGCCTCGCCGGTGCTCGTGCACTGGAAGGAGCGCGAGACCGTGTACCGGCGCAGGCGGCAGATGATCATGGGCGAGCACGGCGGCCAGGTGCCCCCGTTCGCCGACATCGACGCCGAGGGCGAGGACGTGGAGCCGGTGCGCAAGCCCGGCGCGGTCGAGCGGGCTGCTGCCACGCGGCGTGAGCGGCGGCGGGCCAAGGCCGCCGAGCAGCGGGCGCGGGTCGCGTCGCGCCCCGAGCGCGCCGAGCCCGACGAGGCCGCCGCGGGCGCGCAGCCGGTGCCCGAGCGGGGCGCCGAGGAGATCATCGCGCCGGTGGCGACCGAGGAGCCGCCGGAGGCCGAGGCCCCGGAGACGGAGGCCCCGGCCGCGCGCGGAGCCGAGGCCGCTGCGTCCGATCCCGCCGCGGATCCGAGCGGCGTGCGCGCCCGTGCGGCGGCGCGGGCGGCGGCGCGGCGCGGGTCCGCCCCGGTGGGCGACGGTGGCGGAGCCGGGCGCGGCGCTGACGGCGACGGGGACGGCTCCACGCCGGGCGAGCCCAAGTCGCCGGCGAAGCCGTCGAACAGGCGTCGCAAGAGGCACGGGCGTTGATGACCCACCGCGAGTCACCGAGGAGGCTCCGCCCATGAGCATGCTCGTCTGGGTCCTGATGGCGCTGGCCATCTGGCACTTCACGGTCTTCCTCCCGGACCACTTCTGGGGCGGGATCGTCGGCGCGCTGCTGTGCGCGGTGATCGGCTCGTCCGTGGTCGGGTTCCTGATCTCCGGGCTGAAGGTGCCGGGGGAGAGCGACACCGACCTGGCGCAGGCGTTCGTCGCGCTCCCGGGCACGTTCCTGGGCCTCGGCTTCGCCTATCTCTACGGCCGCGCGCAGGACCGCGCCGCCGGCATCGAGCGCCACCAGCTCTAGGCGCCCTCACCGGCCCCGGTTCGAGCGACCGGGGTCACTTCCGTCCTCTATAGGGACGCAATCGACCCCGGTCGCCGCTCTCGGCCGGCCCCGGCCTCCCATTCCGTCCGCCCGCGCGCGCAGACTCGCTCCATGGCGCCCGAGACCGCGCGGTGGACCTGCACGCCCTATTCCGTCGATGCGGCGGAGCGGCTCGCGCGTGCGCTCGGCGTGGCCCCGGCCGTGGCCACGGTGCTCGTCCGGCGCGGCTACGCGACGCCCGAGGCGGCTAGCGAGTTCCTGGAAGCGGGCGAGCGGCACGACCCGCGCGCGTTCGCGGGCATGGACGCGGCCTGCGACGTAATCCTGGGCCACGTCCGGCGCGGGTCGTCGATCGTGGTGCATGGCGACTACGACGTCGACGGGGTCTGCTCCACGGCGATCGTGCTGGGCGTGCTGCGCCGCCTCGGCGCCGACCCTCGCTGGCACATCCCGGCGCGGGAGGACGGCTACGGGCTCTCGACCGCCACGGTGGAGCGGCTGGCGGCCTCCGGCGCGGGGCTGATCGTCACGACCGACTGCGCCGTGGGGGCGGTCGAGGAGATCGCGCGGGCGCGGGCGCTCGGCGTCGACGTGGTCGTGACCGACCACCACCGCCCTGGCGAAGTGCTGCCGGACTGCCCGATCGTCCACCCGGCGGTGTCCGGCTATCCGTTCGCCGACCTGTGCGCGGCGGGCGTCGCGCACAAGCTCACCGAGGCGCTGCTCGCGCGCGCGGGCATGGACCCCGCGCTGGCCGACGCCGACCTCGACCTCGTCGCGCTGGCCACGGTGGCGGACGTGGTCTCGCTCACCGGCGAGAACCGGCGGCTGGTGCGCGACGGCCTGCGGGTAATGGCGCGCACCGAGCGGGCTGGGCTGCGTGCGCTGATGAGCGTGGCGCAGGTCGACCCGGGCGCGATGAGCGAGCACGCGCTGGGCTTCCGGCTCGGGCCGCGCATCAACGCTGCGGGCCGGCTCGCCCACGCGGAGGCGGCGCTCGAGCTGCTGCTGACGGGCGACGATCGGCGCGGGGAGGAGATCGCGCGCGAGCTCGACGAGCTCAACCGGCGCCGGCAGGACACCGAGACGCGGATCCTGTTCGGCGCCGAGGCGGCGCGCAGCGAGCACCCGGACGGGCGCGCGTACGTGCTGGCGGGCGAGGGCTGGCATCCAGGCGTGATCGGGATCGTGGCGTCGCGGATGGTCGAGCGCTACCACCGCCCCTGCGTGATGATCGCCATCGACGAGCGCGACGGGTCCGGCAAGGGGTCGGGACGGAGCATCTCGGCCTTTGACCTCCACGGGGCGCTTGGCGCCTGCTCTGGTCACCTGCGCCGGTTCGGCGGCCACCGCGCCGCGGCCGGCCTCGAGATCGACGCCGAGCGCGTGGACGCGTTCCGCGACGCCTTCGTCGCGCATGCCGCCGGCGTGTTGACGGATGAGGACCTGGTGCGGGTCGAGCGGATCGACGCGGTCGTGGGCGCCGACGCCGTCGGCACCGACCTCGCCGAGGAGCTCGAGCGGCTAGGCCCGTTCGGCCACGGCAACCCGCAGCCGACGCTGCTCGTGCCCGCCACGAAGGTCAGCGAGGTGCGGGGGATGGGGGAGGACGACCAGCACGCGCGGCTCACGATCGCCTCCGGCGGCGGCGCGCGGGCGCGGGCGGTCGCGTTCCGGACCACACCGGGCTCGCTGAAGGCCGACCCCGACGCCCGCTTCGACGCCGCCGTCAAGCTCGAGCTGAACGAGTGGAACGGCACGGTCGAGCCGCGCCTGGTGCTCCGAAGCCTCTGCCCGACGCAGCGCGGCGACTGCCGCCCGGTGGGGGCGGAGCTGCCGTTCTGGGAGGCGTTCCAGGCGGAGCTCGGGGAAAGCGGCGGCTCCGGCCCGCCCGGGGGGGTCCATTCAACGGCGGCTGGGGAGGGGGAGGCCCGGCTTGGCTCCGCCACGCCCAGCGGCTCCGTCCCCACCCCCGGCGGCTCTGCCCCGCTCAGCGGCTCCGCCTCACCCAGCGGCTCCGCCACGCCCAGCAGCACCGCTCGCCCGCAGCCCGCGCCCGGCGGCTTCGCCGAGCGTCCCGCGACCGCGCTGGCTCCCGCCCGCACCCTCCGCGACCGGCGTGGCGAGGGCTTCGCCGGGATCGCCGGCGATCTCCTCTCGAGCGGCGAGCCGGTGGCCATCGTGTGCGCCGACGTCGAGCGGCGCCGGCACGGGCTCGAGGAGGTGGTGGCCGGGATCGCCGGGGCGGTCGGGGGCGAGTGCGCCGAGTGCCCGGCGCTCGTCTCCTGGGAGGGCCTGGCCGCGGACCCCGCCGTCGCGCGCGAGTTCACGCACCTCATCGCGCTCGACCCGCCGGCCTCTCCCGCCGAGCGCGATCTGCTGGTGGCCGCGCCGTCGCCCCCGGGCGGCTTCGCCCACCTCGCCTGGAGCGCGGCCGAGGCCGAGTTCGCGCTGGGCATCGCCCGCCGCGACCTCGACCTGCGCCCGACCGTGGCCGCCGTCTACCGCGAGCTGCGCGACGCGAGCCCGTGCGCGGGCAGGCAGCTCGAGGAGCTCCTCCGCGGCCCCCGCGCCCGCCCGCCGGTGCTCGCCGCGCGCGCCGTGCGCGTGCTGGTGGAGCTCGGCCTCGTCGCCTTCGAGCCGGCCGCCGCGGGCGGCTACTCCGCGCGCGTGCTCGACGCGGGGCGGACGGAACTCGAGCGCTCACCCACCTTCCGGGCCTGCTCCGAGCGCCTCGCGGCCGCCACCGCCTACATCAGCGGCGAGGCGGCGCAGGCTCAGTCGCGCGCGGCCTGACCGGCTCGCGCGGCCTCGGGACGTCTACCGGGGCTATGGCACCGCTAGGCGTCCCAACGCTGGGACGCCCATGGTCGCTATGGCGACCGCTTACGTCCCAACGTCCGGGTCGCTCGCTACGCCCCGGCCGCGAAGGCGTCGATCGCGTCGCGGATCCGCTCGCCCGCCCGGCCGCCGCCGTAGAGGTCGGGGTGCTCTGCCGGCCGCGGCCGGCAGAGTGCGGCGAGAGCGGCGCCGGCGTCGAGGTCCACCAGCACGTTCCAGCCGGCCTCGACCGTCTCGACCCACTCGGTCGTGTCGCGCAGCGTCACGCACGGGGCCTCCACCAGGTAGGCCTCCTTCTGGAGGCCGCCCGAATCGGTGACCACCGCCCGCGCGTGGATCGCCAGCGCCAGCAGCTCGACGTAGCCGAGCGGCGGCGAGAGGTGCAGCCCGTCGACCCCGTCGAGCCGCGCCAGCAGCCCCGTCGCCTCAAGGCGCGCCCGCGTGCGCGGGTGCACCGGGAACACGAGCGGCCGGGGGAGGGCCAGCAGGACCTCCACCAGCGCGCCCAGCCGTTCCGGCGTGTCCACGTTGCCCGCGCGGTGGGCGGTCACGAGCAGGTACGAGCCGGGCTCCACGCCGAAGCCGCCGAGCACGTCGCGGCGCTCGCTCGCCACCCGCGCGGTGGCCAGTGCCACGTCCGCCATCGCATCCCCCACGAGATGCACGCCCGACGCGATCCCCTCGCGCGCGAGGTTGTCCACCGCGGCGGGCGTGGAGCAGAGCAGCAGCGAGCTGGCGTGGTCGGTCAGCACGCGGTTCAGCTCCTCCGGCATCGACCGGTCGAACGACCGCATCCCCGCCTCCACGTGCGCCACAGGCACGTGCGCCTGCGCCGCCGCGAGGGCGCCCGCGAGCGTGGAGTTCGTGTCCCCGTAGACCAGCACGAGCCCCGGCGCGGCATCGCGCAGCACCGGCTCGAGCTCCGCCAGCATCCGGCCGGTCTGCACGGCGGCGGGCCCGGACCCGATCCCGAGCCACACGTCGGGCGCCGGCACCGGCAGCTCGTCGAAGAACACCTTCGACATCTCGTCGTCGTAGTGCTGGCCGGTGTGCACCAGCAGCTCGTCGTGGCGCTCGCGCAGCGGACGCGACACGGCCGCGGCCTTCACGAACTGCGGGCGGTTTCCGACGACCGTGACTACGCGCATGTGAGGAGCCGGCGCAGGGCGGCGGTAGAGTAGCGCCGCCAGTGGCCGTCCCCCTCTTCGCGAGCTCCCTGGAGCCCCACCACGACGCCCTGGCAGAGCGCATCGCCGCCGTCGTTCGCTCGGGTCGCTACATCCTCGGCCCCGAGGTCGGCGCGTTCGAGGAGGAGTTCGCGGAGTACCTCGGCGTGAAGCATTGCGTCGGGGTCGCCAACGGCACCGACGCGCTCACGATCGCCCTCCGCGCGCTCGGCGTGCGGCCCGGCGACGAGGTCGTCTGCCCCTCGTTCACCTTCTACGCCACGGCCGAGGCGATCGTGAACACCGGCGCCACGCCCGTGTTCTGCGACGTCGACCCGGCCACCGCATGCGTCACGAAGGCGACGGTCGAGGCGGCCATGACCGACCGCACCCGCGCGATCGTGCCGGTGCACCTGTTCGGCAACCTCGCCCCGATCGCCGAGCTGCGCGAGATCGGGCCGCCGGTGCTGGAGGACGCCGCCCAGGCCGCCGGGGCGACCCTCGGCGGCCGCCGCGCCGGCTCCCTCGGCCACGCCGCCACGTTCTCGTTCTTCCCGTCCAAGAACCTCCCGTGTCTGGGCGACGGCGGCGCCATGACCACCGACGACGACCGCGTCGCCGCCGAGGCGCGCACGCTCCGCTTCCACGGCTCGGCGGACAAGCAGACGTTCACGGACATCGGCTACAACTCACGCCTCGACGAGGTGCAGGCCGCCGTGCTGCGCGTGCTGCTGGGCGAGCTCGACGGATGGAACGCGGCGCGCCGCGCCGCCGCCGCGGCGTACGAGCGGCACGGCCTGCGTGAGGTGCCGGGCCTGCGCGTGCTGGAGGCTCCGGACGGAGCCGAGCCCGTGCACCACCTGTTCGTGGCCCTCCACGAGCGGGCCGGGAACGTGATCGGCGCGCTCGCCGAGCGCGGGATCCAGGCCCGTGCGTACTACCGCGTGCCCGTGCACCTGCAGCCGTCGATGGTCGGGCTGGGCGGCGCGGAGCTCGACCTGCCGGGCACCGAGGAGCTGGCGGCAACCAACCTCGCGCTCCCGATGGGGCCGGACCTCACGGACGAGCAGGCGCGCGAGGTGGTCGAGGCGCTGCGCGAGGGCGCCGCGGCCCTCTAGCGGTAGCCGGTCGCGTCCGCCGGCCTGCCGGCCTCCTGCACCTCCACGAGGTAGCGCCAGCAGTCGGGCCGCGAGCCATCGACGTCGGTGAAGCCGTATTCGCGCGCGAGCTGCCCGCTCGACAGCGAGGCGCCGTTCCAGCGCGCGAGGTCCGGGTCGGTGGCGAGCGCCGCCACCGCGCGCCCCACGAACCGCGGCGACTCCGAGATCGCGAAGTGCGGCTGGAACTCGAGCGCGTCGCGCCAGTTCTCCTCGCTCACGCGGAAGGCGTCGAGCATCATCTCCGAGCGCATCCAGCCCGGCGTCAGCGCTACGGCCGTGGCCCCGTGCGGCTCGAGCTCCCGCGACTGCGCCCAGGCGAGCCGCAGCACCGCCGTCTTGGCGAGGTCGTAGAAGGTCGAGTTGCGGTAGCGCGCGGCGTTGTAGTCGGCCGTCCCGTCGGTCATCTCCACGAGCAGCCCGCCCGGCTCGCGGATCAGGAGCGGCAGCGCGTGGTGGCTCGTGATCAGGTGGGTGTCGAGCGCGAGGCGCAGGAGGCGCAGGCCGTCGCCCAGGTCGTGCTCCCAGACGGGCTTGTCCCAGGCGAACTTGCCCTCGCCGCCCCAGACGTCGTTCACGAGCACGTCCAGCCGCCCCTGCTCGGAGTCGATCCGCGCCACGAGCGCGGCCACCTGCGACGACTCGAGGTGGTCAACCTGCACCGCGATCCCCGTGCCGCCCGCCGCGTTCACCAGCTCGGCGGTCTCCTCGATCGTCTCCGGCCGGTTGTACTCCGAGCGCTGCTCGCGCGTGGTACGGCCCGTGCAGTACACGGTGGCGCCGATCTCGCCCAGCCCCACGGCGATGCCGCGTCCCGCCCCGCGGGTGGCCCCCGCGACGAGCGCGACGGTCACTCGCGGACCCGCGCCGGCGAGCCGACCACGAGAGCGCCCGGCGCGACGTCGCGGGTCACGACGGCGCCGGCGGCGACGAAGGCGTCGGCGCCCACCTCCACGCCCGGGAGCACCACCGCGCCGCCGCCGATCCGCGCGCCGCGGCGCAGCACCACGCCCTGGAGCGCATCGCCACTCGCCCTGCGTCCGGCCGTGCGGTCGTTGAGCGTGGTCACGCCCGGTCCGACGAACACGTCGTCCTCCACGAGGCTGAACGCGGTGATGTAGCAACCGGTCTGGATCCGAACGTCGGCGCCGATCGTCACGTCGTTGTCGATCGCCGAGCCGCGGCCGACCAGCGAGCTCGCGCCGATCGTCGCGCGCTCGCGCACGTGGGCCTGGTCGCCGATCGTCACCTCGTCGCCGAGCACGGCGCCGGCCAGCACCACCGCGCCCGCGCCGATCGTCGCCTCCGACCCGACGCGCAGGGGCGGCGGCGGCTCCCGCGAGGCCTTCGACAGCGCTCCGAACGCGGGCGGCTTGCCCAGCACCGCCCCGTCCTGGATCACGCAGCGCTCCCCGAGCACGGTCCCGTCGTGGATCACCACGTGCGCGCCGATCGTGCACGACTGCGGCAGCTCGGCTCCGTCCCCGAGGAAGAGCCCGGGCGCGCGGTCAGACTCGCGCAGCACGCGAGGTCCCCTCGAGCGAGCGCTGCAGCGCCTCGAGCACGCGCACCACGCGCACGCCGCTGCGGCCGCCGGAGCGCGGCTCGGCCCCGTCGAGCACCCGCTCCACGAAGTGGCGGCACTCGATCCGCAGCGGCTCCTCGTTCGAGATCTTCGGGCTCCAGACGTCCCCCGAGCGTGCGATGTACTCGCCGTAGGAGCTGTAGTCCTGGTCGAAGCCCTTGTCGTAGACGGTGAGCTTGCGCTCGATCTCCATGTCGTCGAACGTGGCCATGCGCTTGGAGCCGACGACCGTGAAGCGGCGCTCCTTGTGCGGGTCGAGCCAGGAGAGGTGCAGGTGCGCGGCGAGGCCGGAGGGGAAGCGCAGGTAGCAGAAGACCACGTCCTCCACGCCCGCGCGCATGTAGCTCTCGCCGAAGGCCATGCAGTCGGCCGGCTCCTCGCCGGCGAGGTGGAGCACGACCGAGACGTCGTGGGCGCCGAGCGACCAGAGCGCGTTCTCGTCGGCGCGCAGCTTGCCCAGGTTCAGGCGGTTCGAGTAGACGTAGTGGATGTCGCCGAGGTCGCCCGCGTCGGCGATCGCCTTCAGGCGCTCCACGCCCGGGTGGTACTCGAGCAGGTGGCCCACCATCAGCACCACGCCGGCGCGCTCGGCGGCGGACGCCACCTCCTCCGCGGCCTCCACCGACTGCGCCAGGGGCTTCTCCACGAAGCAGTGCTTGCCGGCGTCGATCACCCGCAGCGCCAGCTCGGCGTGGGTGGGGACCGGGGTGGTGATGGCGACGGCGTCGAGCTCGGGGTCGGCGAGCAGGTCGTCGAGCGACTCGGTCCGGCGCGCGGCCGGGATCTGGGCTCCCACCCGCTCGAGCGCCTCCGGCCGCGAATCGCAGATCCAGCGCAGCTCGGCGCCGGGCAGCCGGTCGAAGTTGCGGGCGATGTTGGGGCCCCAGTAGCCGAGGCCCACGACGCCCACTCGCACGGAGCTCACCTGGGAAGGAATAACAGGCGGGCCGGAGGACACGGCCGGAGACCATGGCCGACTGCGGGGCGTCGCGAAGCCGCCAGTCGCGGGTCTAAACTCGGGCCATGGCCACTACGCGTGGATCGAACGGCAAGTCGGTCGAGTTCGCGGACCGCCGGGTCGATCGTGCCAACGGGGCCAAGCCGGCGACCGTCCTGGCCGATCTCGACCAGTACGAGCAGAACCTGCTGGGCGACCTGCTCGCCGTCATCGAGGAGCACGAGGAGCCGGGCCGGCGGCCGATCGACCGCAAGGCCGTGGAGAACGCGTTCGTGTTCGCGTGCGAGCGTCACGCCGACCAGCGCCGCCGCTCCGGCGAGGACTTCATCGTGCACCCGGTCGCCGTGGCGAAGATCTGCGCGGGCATGCGGCTCGACACCGCCACGCTCTGCGCGGCGCTGCTGCACGACACGGTGGAGGACACGAGCGCCTCCCTGCTCGAGGTGCGCGACGCGTTCGACGAGGAGATCGCCACGCTCGTCGACGGCGTCACCAAGCTCACCGGGATCACCTTCCAGAGCCGCGACGAGAAGCAGGCCGAGAACTACCGCAAGATGATCGTGGCGATGGCGCACGACATCCGCGTCGTGCTCATCAAGCTCGCCGACCGGCTGCACAACATGCGCACGCTCGCCGCGATGCCGAAGCAGAAGCAGCAGGAGACGGCCAAGGAGACGCTCGAGATCTTCGCGCCGCTGGCGCACCGTCTCGGTATCCACGCGATCAAGTGGGAGCTGGAGGACCTCGCGTTCGCCACGCTCCATCCGCGCAAGTTCAAGGAGATCAAGGGGCTGGTCAACCAGCAGCGCGAGGAGCGCGAGCGCTACGTCGCGCGTGCGGGCGAGTACCTGCGCAAGGAGCTCGAGGAGGTCGGGGTCGAGGCTGAGATCTCAGGCCGCGCCAAGCACTTCTACTCCATCTATTCCAAGATGACGAAGAAGGGGCGCGAGTTCAACGAGATCTACGACCTCACCGCCATGCGCGTGATCGTCGGGTCGGTCAAGGACTGCTACGGGGCGATCGGCGTCATCCACTCGCTGTGGAAGCCGCTGCCCGGGCGGTTCAAGGACATGGTCGCGATGCCCAAGTTCAACATGTACCAGGCCCTTCACACCACCGTGATCGGGCCCGAGGGGCGGCCGCTCGAGATCCAGATCCGCACGCGCGACATGCACGAGACCGCCGAGTACGGGATCGCCGCGCACTGGACCTACAAGGACTCGCGGGGCTCGGGCGGCGGCGACGACGGCAAGGACAAGATCGCCTGGATCGAGCAGCTTCTGGACTGGCAGAAGGACCTGAAGGATCCTCAGGACTTCGTCGAGGGGCTGAAGGTCGACCTGTTCGAGGACGAGGTCTTCGTCTTCACGCCCAAGGGCGAGGTCAAGTCGCTGGCCGCGGGGGCCACTCCGCTCGATTTCGCGTACGAGATCCACACCGACGTCGGGCACCGCTGCGTGGGGGCGAAGGTCAACGGCAAGATCGTGCCGCTGCACTACGAGCTGGCGTCCGGGGACATCTGCGAGGTTCTGACTTCCAAGAAGGACCGCGGGCCCTCGCGCGACTGGCTGTCGCTTGCCAAGACCACGCGGGCGCAGTCGAAGATCCGGGCGTGGTTCAAGCGCGAGCGGCGTGAGGATGCGGAGCGGACCGGGCGTGAGATCCTGGCTGAGTCTTTGAAGCGTGCTGGGTTGCCGCCGCAGAAGATGAGCGGCTCGCCGCTTCTCGCCGACGTCATTCGCGAGATGGGCTTCAAGAAGGGCGAGGACTTCTACATCGCTCTTGGGCAGGCCAAGGTGAGTGCCAAGGTCGTGACGTCGAAGCTGATGGCGCGGCTGAAGCAGGGCGAGGCGGCCGTGGAGGCCGCCCCCGGCGAGGAGCTCCTGACCCATCGGCGCAAGGAGGTCGCGAAGCCGACGCAGGCGTCGTCGACCTACGGGATTCGCGTGAAGGGGATCGAGGACGTGCCGCTGCGGCTGGCGAAGTGTTGCCGGCCCGTGCCTGGCGACGAGATCCTCGGCTACATCTCGCTGGGGAAGGGAATCACGATCCACCGCGAGGACTGCCCGAATGCCCGTGCGCTGAAGCGCAACCCGGAGCGTTTTACTCCGGTGGAGTGGGAGGGCGAGGGGGCTACTTCCTTCCGCGTGGAGCTGCAGGTGGACGGCTGGGACCGAACCCGCATGCTCGAGGACCTATCGAGGACCTTCAGCGAGAGCGGCGTCAACATCCTGGAAGCCCGCTGCACAGTCGACCACCCGATGGTCAAGAACCGATTCGTG
>DASVVS010000033.1:0-93482 GCA_036386455.1 Thermoleophilaceae bacterium | reverse complement strand
CCCCTCCGCCCGTTTGCCCCCGGAGCGCCCCGGGGACCCAAGGACCATGCCCTCGCTGAACCCACTCCACCGGATCGCGCGCGCCGTGCCGTCGCCGATCGGCGACATGACCGAGATCGGCGCGACGATCCTCGACGACCTCGCCGCCACCCCCGGCCGCCTGATCAACCGCGACCTGCCCGGCGACACCATCGACGAGTGGGATCCCGAGCACATCCGCCAGACGCTGCCGTTCAACCGCGCGCTCGTGCGGGCCTACTTCCGCTCCGAGGTCGTGGGCATGGAGAACATCCCCGATGGCCCGTCCCTGCTCGTGGGCAACCACTCCGGCGGCACGCTGATCGCCGACACGTTCGCCTTCGCGTACGAGTTCTACGACCACTTCGGGCCCGACCGCCGGTTCCACCAGCTCGCGCACGACGTCGCCGCGCGGCTGCCGGGGCTCGGGGGCACGATGCGCAAGTACGGGGTCGTCGCCGCCAACCACGAGAACGCGAAGCGGGCGTTCGGTGCCGGCGCGCCGGTGCTCGTCTACCCGGGCGGCGACTGGGAGACGTTCCGCCCGAGCTGGCACTCCGACCGCATCGAGTTCGGCGGCCGCAAGGGCTTCATCAAGCTCGCGCTCGAGGAGAACGTCCCGATCGTGCCGGTCGTCGCGATCGGAGGCCAGGAGACGGCGCTGTTCGTGACGCGTGGCCGCCGCCTCGCGAAGCTGACCGGGATCGACCGGTTCGCCCGGATCAAGGTCCTCCCGATCGCGATCGCACCGCCGTTCGGCGTCACCTTCCTCGACCTGCCCACGCGCGTCCCGCTGCCGGCCAAGATCAAGGTCGAGGTGCGCCCGCCGATCGACCTGCGCGAGCGCTTCGGCCCCGCCGCCGACGTCGAGGACATCTACGACGAGGTCACCGGCGAGATGCAGGAGTCGCTCAGCGCGCTCGCCGAGGAGCGCACCGTCCCGATCGTCGGCTGACGCGGCCGCAGCTCCTTACCAACTCCTAACCGAACCCTTTAGCTCCGCTCGCACTGGGCTGCCCGGGGGCTGAACCCGCTCGGCCACAGTGAAGGAACCCGAGCAGGAGATGAGGTGGAGGCGATGACGAAGTACCTGATCGCAGCACTGGCGGCGGGAGCACTGGTAGTCGGAACCGGCATTGCGGCCGGCGTGCCCGGTGGTGACGCCGACCCCGTGGACGTGAGCCCGAGCGCGGTCACGACCACGACCGACACCACGACCGACACGACCACGCCGGACACGACGACGCCCGGCACGACCACGACCGACGAAGCCGGCGACGTGAGCGGCCCGTGCGACGAGGCCGAGCACGCGAACGATCCGCGCTGCACAGGCGCGGGAGGCGACCGCCGCGACGACGACCGCCGCGACGACGACCGGCGCGGCGACGACCGCCGCGGCGATGACCGGCGCGGCGACGACGGCGCGCCGCGCGGCGACGACCGCGGACGCGGGCGCGGCCGAGGCCGAGGCCGCGGGGGCGACGACGGCTCGCGCAGCGGACCGAGCGAGCGCAGCGGCCCCGGCCATGGGTCGAGCGGCTCCGGGTCGAGCTCCGGCCCCGGGTCGGGCAGCTCCGGCTCCGGCGGCAGCTCCGGCTCCGGCTCGAGCGGCTCCGGCGGCGGCTCCGCCGACGACGGCGGATCGCGCGGCGGCTCCGCCTCCGGCGGCGGCTCGACCGACGACAGCGACAGCGGCAACCGCCGCGGCCGCGGCGGCGACGACAACTGACGTCGCCCAGGCGACGGCAGGGCGGGGGAGACCTCGTCTGTGCACGGGGCGGGGCCGAACCAGTCACGGTCCCGCCCCACCTTCTTCCGACCTCCTCGCCCCGGCGCCCTCGCGCCGGGGCGAGCCCTAGCATCGGAGCCGATGTCTGAGCGCAGGCGCACGATCCTGGTCGTGGAGGACGAGCGCTCGATCGCCGAGCCGCTCGCCGCCGCACTCGACCGCGAGGGCTTCGCCACCGCGATCGCCGGCACCGTCGCCGAGGCGCTGGAGATGGCGAAGCAGGTCGAGCCCGACCTGGTCCTGCTCGACCTGATGCTGCCCGACGGCTCCGGCTACGAGGTCACGCGCGAGCTGCGCTCGGGCTCGTCGGTCCCGATCGTGATGCTCACCGCGCGGGGCGACGAGTCCGACCGGATCCTCGGACTCGAGCTCGGCGCCGACGACTACATCGTCAAGCCGTTCAGCGCACGCGAGGTGGCCGCCCGGATCCGCGCGGTGCTTCGCCGCGCCGAGGCCGCTCCCGAGCGCAAGGGCGCGGCCCCGGAGCCGTCCGACGAGGCGATCGAGATCGGCGGCGTGCGCCTCGATCCCGCGAAGCGGGTGGTCACGCGCGACGGCGAGGAGGTCGACCTCGCGCGCAAGGAGTACGAGCTGCTCCAGCACCTGATGGAGAACGCCGGCCGCGTCGTCACCCGCGACCGCCTCCTCGAGGAGGTCTGGGACATGAACTGGTTCGGCTCCACGAAGACGCTGGACGTCCACGTGAGCGCGGTCCGCAAGAAGCTCGGCGACGACCCGTCGGACCCGAGGTACCTGCACACGGTGCGCGGCGTCGGGTTCCGGTTCGCCGGCCGCGACGAGCTCGGATGAGCCTGCGCACGCGGCTGATCGCCGCCTTCGCGTACGTGCTCGTGCTGGTGATCGTCGCGCTGGCGGTGCCGCTGTCGCTCAACCTGTCGAAGCGCGTGGACGCCGAGGTGCGGGCCGAGGCCGCGGGCCAGGCGCAGCTCGTGGCCGCGAGCGCGGGCGGCCGGCTGGACGACCGCGACGAGCTCGACCGCCTGGCGCTGCGCTCCAGCGAGAGCCTCGGCGGCCGCGTGGTGATCGTCGACGCGCGCGGGCGTCTGCTGGCGGACTCGGCGGGGGAGGGGCTCGAGAGCGAGTCGTACGCCACCCGGCCCGAGATCGCGAAGGCGCTGCGCGGGAGCACGTCGCAGGGCGAGCGCCGCAGCGACGACCTCGATCAGGACCTCCTCTTCACCGCGGTGCCGGTCGTCGACGCCGGCCGCACGGCCGGGGCGGTGCGGGTGACGCAGAGCGTCGACTCCGTGAACGACGAGGTGCGCAACGACACGCTCGCGCTGGTGGGGGTGGGAGCGATAGCGCTGCTGCTGGGGCTCGGCGTCGCGTCGCTTCTGGCCGGGTCGCTGTCGCGGCCGCTGCGGGCGCTCGCGGCCACCGCGCGGCGCGTCGGCCGCGGCGACCTCGAGGCGCGCGCGCCGGTCGAGGGCCCGGCCGAGCAGCGCGAGGTAGCGGCCGCGTTCAACGACATGACGGAGCGGCTCGCCCAGGCGCTGGCGGCCCAGCGCGAGTTCGTGGCCAACGCCTCGCACCAGCTCCGCACGCCGCTCACCGGGCTCAAGCTCCGCCTCGAGGCGGCGGGCCTCCAGGCCGGCGGCCCCGAGGTCGAGCGCGAGCTGGCGGCGGCCGAGCGCGAGGCGGACCGGCTCGCGAAGCTCCTCGACGAGCTGCTCACGCTCGCGCGCGAGGCGGACCGGCCGGCCACCGGCACCGAGATCGGCCTGCGCGCCAGCGCCGAGGCCGCCGAGGAGCGCTGGGCGGGGCCGGCCGCGCGGTCCGGCCACGTGCTGTCGCTGGCCGCGGCGCCCGAGGTCACGGTCCTCGCCTCGGCCCACGACATCGCGATCGTTCTCGACAACCTCGTCGAGAACGCGCTCAACTACTCGCCGCAGGGATCGACCGTCACGGTCGCCTGGGACGTCGCCGGCGATTGCGGCCGCCTCGCCGTGCTCGACGAGGGGCCGGGCGTCGCGCCCGACGAGGACGGGCACCTGTTCGAGCGCTTCTACCGCGGCGAGGCGGGCCGGCGCGGCGCGCCGGGCACGGGCCTGGGGCTCGCGATCGTGGACACGCTGGCCCGGCGTTGGGGCGGCCGCGCGCGGATCGCGAACCGGCCCGAGGGCGGGGCGCGCGCGGAGGTCGAGCTGCCGCTGGCAGGCGCGTCCCCCGGTCCGGCCGGCGGCGAGGGGTCCTCCCAGCGCACGCCCGCCGGGTCCGCCCCGGCAGGCTCCGGCTCGCGCTGAGGCGCCGGCGCGCCGGCGCCTTCGCCGAACGGCGCCCGCTTGTGCGAACTTCCCGGGATGGCCGCGGACATGCACGCCACCCAGGTCGACCTGAGCGGGCTGATGACCGTGCTCGGGGCGCACCTGTACTCGACCCCGGCGGTCGCGATGCGCGAGCTCGTCCAGAACGCGCACGACTCGATCGTCCGGCGCCGCCTGGAGGACGCCGAGTTCGGGCGCGCGGCGGGCACGATTCGCGTGGCGGCCGACCCCGCCGCGGGGACGGTGACGGTGACCGACGACGGCGCGGGAATGACCCGCGACGAGGTCGGGCGCTTCCTGGCGACGGTCGGCGTGGGCTACACGCGCACCCTGCGCGAGAGCTCGGACGCAGACGGCGAGGACGACCTCATCGGCCTCTTCGGCCTCGGCTTCCTGTCGGCGTTCATCGTCGCCAAGCGGACGATCGTCCGCACCGCGTCCTACCAGGAGCCGGGGGCGGCGATCGAGTACCGGAGCACCACGGGCGAGCGCTACACCCTCTCCGGCATCGAGCCGCGGCCTGTCGGCACCGAGGTGGAGCTGCACCTGGCCGACGACCACCGGCCGCTGGGCGAGCCGGACGTGCTCGCCGGCATCGTCCGCCGGTACTGCGGCCTGCTCGACGTCCCGGTGCACCTGGGGGACGACCCGGACCCCGTGAACGCCGACCCGCCGCCGTGGCGCGAGGCTGCCGGAGACGGCGTCGCCGAGCATCCGATCCAGCTCCGCAGGCGGCGGATGGAGTTCGCCGAGCGGATGGACCCGGCGTTCCGTCCCCTCTGCACGATGCCGGTGGAGCCGGAGGAGGAGAGCGACGCGCGCGGCCTGCTGTGGGTGCAGGACGCCGCCACCTACGGCAGCTTCGACAACCGCCGCCTCTCCGTGTACGTGCGCGGGATGCTCCTCGACGACGACGCGCGCGACCTGCTCCCGCGCTGGGCGGGATTCGTCTCCGGCGTGATCGAGTCGCGGCGCATGACGCCCACGGCCAGCCGCGAGGACCTCCAGAGGGATGCGACCTACGAGGCGGTGCGTGCCGCCGTGGGGAACGCCCTCGTCGCCGGGCTGTCCGCCGTGGCCCGCGACGAGCCCGAGGCATGGGCGCGGGTGCTCGCGCGGCACAACGAGGGGCTCCTCGGCGCCGCGATCGCCGACGAGCGGCTCGACGCGCTGCTCTCCGAGGACCTCCACGTGCCCACCAGCGAGGGCGACATGACCGTCCGCGAGCTCGCCGAGCGCGGCGGGGGCACGGTGCACGCCGGGCTCAGCGAGGGCGGCTTCGAGGAGATGCGCTTCCGCGCGCTGAAGGTGCCGGTCGCCACGGGAACCCGGTACGCCGTCCTTCCGTTCCTGCGGCGCTGGTGCACCGCGCGCGGCGTGACCATGGTCGAGCTCGGCACCGCCACGGGCGACAGGGCGCTCTTCCGCCGCGCGTCGCTGGAGGAGCCCGAGCGCCGCTGGCTCGAGGAGGCGCTCGCGCGTGAGGGGCAGGAGCTCATCCCGGCCCACTTCGACCCGGCCGACATGCCGTTCGTGCTCGTGCCCGACCGCGAGGCCGAGCTCAAGCGCCGCCTCGAGGCCGACGAGGCGCGCGAGCGGATAGCTTCCGCCGCGCTGCATCTCGCCCGCATGCACACCGCCACCGTCGACGGGACGCACGAGGCCCGCCTATACGTGAACGTCGACTCGCGCGCGATCGCGGCGCTGCGGTCGGCCCGGCGGGAGGGACGCGACACGGATGCGGCGACCGGCCTGCTGCGCGCCGTGCTCGCCCTGATGGCCGCGGGTGCGCGCGAGGGACGGGCCGCCGACCTGGGCGGGGCGATGGCGGACATCGGAACCGCTGTGGCGCGGCTGGTGGAGGACTGACGTGGACATCTGGGGCTGGGTCTGGGACATGCGGGAGCAGCTCGCGGAGTCGGGCAACGAGCGGCTGGCCCAGCTCATGGAGGAGTTCCCGCGCGCGGCGATCGCGGACGACGTCGAGGCGATCGAGGCGATGTATCCCGAGGCCCTGGGGCTGGCTCGGTCGCTGGGACTCCCGTGGGTCGAGATCTTCGTTCGCCACTGGCGTCTTCAGGCGCTCGGCGGCGGCTATGAGCCCCTCGCGGAGGCGGTGGAGCTGCTCGAGTTCAGCCACCGCGAGGAGCACCGCGCCTGCCCCCAGTCGGTCTGCGTCGTGCAGGACGTGGCGATCGCCTACGCCGGCGCCGACGGGCCCGGCTTCGCGCGGGAGCGGCTCGACGTGGCCGAGGAGACGCTCGCCCGGATCGACACGTCGTGGCCGTGCTTCACGTGCATCACCGGCGAGCGGGTGAGCGCGCTGGTCGACGCCGGCCGCCACGAGGAGGCCGTGGCGTTCGCCGACGCGCAGCGCGAGGCGCTGCGGCGCGACGGGCGGATGCCGGAGGAGCGGGAGGTGGGCGAGGCCCCCGCGCTCGTGGCGCTCGGCCGGGCGGAGGAGGCGCTCGCCCGCCTGGACGAGGCCGACTCGCTGCGGGCCGACGACTACGACAGCTCGTTCAACCGCGAGCGCAGGCTGTACCGCGCGCAGGCCCAGCTCGCGCTCGACCGCCCTGACGAGGCGCGCAAGACCCTCGAGACGCTCGACGCCGTGGTGGACGGCGAGCCGCCCTACCAGCGCCGGTGGGCGGAGGCGGTCGAGGCGCTGGTCGAGCGCGGTGCGTGGGAGAACGACTGGCGGCTCGGCTCCCGCCTGGAGAGCCACGTGGCGACGCAGGTGCGGCGCGGTCGCGCCTGGGACTCCGTGCTGGTCGCGGGCGTGCACGGGCGCCTCGCGCTGCGGCGCGGCGCTCCGGCCACGGCTCGTCACGCGCTCGAGGCCGGCCGCCGGCAGGCGGAGCGCCTGCGCTCACCGGAGGCGGCCGGCGCGGTGCTCGACCCGCTCGAGGCGGCGATCGCCGAGCACGGCGACGCCGCGTCCGAGCCGGCGCTGCCCGAGAGCGCCGAGCTCTTCCTCGAGTCGCTGGGCGCGACCGAGGACCCGGACCCCGAGCGCGACATCCACGCGCTCGAGGCCGCCCGGCGCCGGTGGCCGGACGACCTCGAGATCGCCGGGGCGCTCGGCTCGGCACACGCCGCGCTCGGCCGGATGGATGCGGCGGTGGCCGTGACGGGCGAGTTCGCCGAGAGTCATCCCGGCGACGCCGAGGCCTGGGGCGCGCACGGGTTCCTGCTGCTGCGCGCGGGCGACGCCCGGGGCGCCGAGGAGGTGGCCGCCACGCTCGAGGGCATCTCGGAGACGGACGGCGCCTGGCTTCGCGCCCAGGCCGCCATGCTTCGCGGCGACCACGCCGAGGCCGCTCGCCAGGCCGAGCGAGTGGTCGCGCTCGAGCCCGAAGCCTGGAACGCGCGCCGCCTCTGGGCGATGGCCGCCCAGCGCAGCGGCGACTTCGCGGAGGCGCTGTCCCAGTACAGCGCCGTGATCGCCGGGATTCCCGACGAGGAGGCCGACGACGACCACTGGGCGCGGCTGATCCCCGCGACGGTCACGGGCGCGTGGCGCGAGCTGCGCGAGTCCGCCGCGCGGGTGGGCATGGAGCTGGAGGGGGAGGAGGGCGCCGTCGACGAGCTCTGGGGGCTCGTGCGGGTGCGCTTCGACGCCCGCGACGTGCGCTGGGCGGCCCGGACCGGGCCGGTCAGCGCCCGCGTGGTCGAGGTCTCGCCGCCCGGCGATCGGCAGCACGCGGGCGACCTCGTGGTGTTCGACCCCGCTCCCGTCGACGAGCCGTCCGAGGAGGACGACGAGGACGCGGCCCCGCTGCTTCAGGTGGTGAAGCTGCTCGATGAGGGCGGCATGCTCGCCAGCGCCTACGACGGCGTGCATCCCGGCGATGAGCGGTGGAGCGAGTTCCGGGAGACGCTGCTCGACGAGGGGTGGCTCGTGTGGGTCAGCTTCCTCGAGAACTACACCCTCTACGACGACGACGACGAGCCTCGCCCCGGCATCTACGGCGGCCTGGCCGCGCCACGGGACATGGACGCCGCGACGGCGCACGCGCGCCTCACCGAGCTCACCGCCGGCTGGGAGCACCCGTTCACGTGGCTCGAGCTGGCCGAGGCCTCGGGCGACGAGGCGGCCCTGGCCCGCCAGCGCGCCGACGCCGAGCGACTCGCGCTGTACTAGCGCCCCGCTTTACCAACTCCTGACCAAGCGCTGGGCCGGCCATTGCCGCTGGAGGGGTACGCTCGCAGGCGATGAGATCGAGGATCCTCACGACGGTCGCACTCGGGCTGGCCGGCGTTGTGGCGGCGGCCGGAATAGGCGTGGCCGCGAACGAGATCACCGGCGACTCCGTCGGCCTCTCGGCCGAGCCGCTGGCGGCCGGCGAGGATCTCGCGCCCGCCGCCGCGAGCCGGACCCGCGACGAGGCCGAGCGAGCCGAGCGGCGCGTCCGCGAGAAGCGCCGTGCGCGCGAGCGCCGGCGGGAGCGCGAGCGGGCCCGGGAGCGCGAGCAGGAGCGGCGGAGCGAGCCCAGCGACGACGGATCGACGCAGACCACCCCGGCCCCGCAGCCGGCGACCACATCACCCGCCCCGCCCGCCGGCGACGACGGCGGTGGCGGAGACGACGACAACAGCGGCAGCGGCAGCGACTCGAGCGGAAGCGGCTCCGGCGGCGGAGACGACAGCTCCGGCAAGGGCCGCGGCCGCGGCCGCGGCGGCGACGACTAAACGAAGCGGCGACCTGACCGGGGTCACTTCCGTCCTCTATGAGGACGCAATCGACCCCGGTCGCCCGTCGGCTGTGGACGCCCGTCGACCGCGGCCGCTAGCTGGCCACGCGCGTGGCCGTCGCGGCCGAGCCGCCGTTCGGCGACGCCTCGCCGCCGCCGTAGGCGGGGCGCGCCGGGCGCACGGGCGGTTGCTCCGCGCCGGCGATCGCCTGCGCGGCGATCCGCCCGCTGAACACGCAGCCGCCGAGGAACGTGCCCTCGAGCGAGCGCTTGCCGTGCAGGTTCCCGCCCCCGAAGCCGGCGGCCTCGCCCGCGGCGAAGAGCCCGTCGATCGCCGATCCGTCGCCGCGCAGCACGCGCGCCGAGAGGTCGGTCTGGATGCCGCCGAGCGACTTGCGGCTCATCGGCTGGAGCCGGATGGCGATCATCGGTCCCGCCGCGGGGTCGGTGATCCGCTGGAACTTCGCCGTCCTCAGCCGGTCGCCGCGCCAGTTGCGCAGCGCCGCGATCCGCCGCACCTGGTCGTCGTTCCAGAGCGACTTGCCGCGCGCGAGCATGTCGTCGTAGCGGCGCACCTCGCGCTCCATCAGGCCGGCGTCGAGCTCACCGTCGCCGAGGACCTCGCTCATCCGCACGGCCAGCTCGGGCAGCGTGCGCCCGGTCACGAAATCCGGGCAGTGGTCCACGAAGTGCTGGACCAGCGTGGGCTTGCCCAGCGCGACCCCGAGCAGAAAGCGGCCGAGCCGCTTCTCGCGGATGCTCGGGTTGTGCTGCGAGCCGGACACGTCCAGCTCGCGCCGCGCGATCTTGAAGTTGCAGATCAGCCACGAGTACTTCGGATCGCTCTCGCACATGCGCTCCAGCGCGTAGTAGGCGTCGAACGTGGGCATCACCGGCACCGGCCCGTAGCGGCGCCCCTGGGGGTCGAGCATGATCCCCGAGCGCGGCGGGATCAGCTTGAGCCCGTGCAGCTCGCGCCGCGGCACCGGGTGGCGGACGGCGTCGGCGTAGTTCCACATGCGGTCGAGGTGCGTCACGTTGCCGCCGATCCGCCCGACCTCCTCGTGCAGCGCGCCGTCGGCGTAGTAGTGCGAGCCCATCAGGATGTGCTCGGGCGGCTCGCCCATGTCCGGCGGCCACTCGCGCCGCACGATGTCGAGGTTGCCGCCGACACCGCCGGAAGCGATCACGACCGCCTCGGCCGCGATCTCCGTCTCCTCGCCGCCGTCCTCGGGGGCCACTCGCACGCCGGTCACGCGCCCGCCCGTCTCGACCAGGCTCGTCACGCGCGTGCGGGTGCGCAGATCGACGGCACTCGCCCGCGGGTGCGAGCGGATCGAGCCGAGGACCCCGTCCACGAGCCCCTTCCCGCAGCCCCACGTGATGTGGAAGCGCGGCACCGAGTTGCCGTCGCCGTACACGCCGCGCTCGGCCCAGTTGACGACCGGGAAGTACTTGACGCCCTTCTCCCGCAGCCAGCCGCCGACCTCGTCGCGCGCGCGGGCCACGTACTGCTCCGCCCAGCGCCGCGGCCACTCGTCCTCGGGGTCGAAGCCGGCCACGCGCAGCCAGTCGTCGAGCGCGAGCTCGGGCGAGTCCTCCACGCCGGCCCGCCGCTGCTCCGGCGTGTCGACCATGAACATCCCGCCGAACGCCTCGCGCGCCAGCCCGCCGACCTCCTCGGGCTTGCAGCGGTCGAGGAGGATCACGCTGCGGCCGCGGTCGAGCAGCTCGAGCGTCGCCACCAGCCCGGCGATCCCGGCTCCGACGACGACCACTTCTCCCCTCGCGGCGGCCACTGGCGCGGAGCGTATACCTTCGGTGCATGCCCGAGCTCACCGTCTACGAGAAGCCCACCTGCACGACCTGCCGCAAGCTGGCGACCCTGCTGACCGAGCGCGGCATCGACTTCGATCGCGTGAACTACCACGTGGACCCGCTGCCCGAGGAGAAGATCCGCGAGCTGCTGCGCAAGGCCGGCGCGGGCCCGCGCGACGTGCTGCGGAAGAAGGAGGCCGGCCCGCTCGGGCTCGACCTCGAGGGCGTCTCCGACGACGAGCTGATCGCGCTCATGGCCGAGCATCCGCAGCTGCTGCAGCGCCCGGTGGTGGAGCGCGGCGACCGCGCCGTCCTGGCGCGTCCGCCCGAGCGCGTGCTCGAGATCCTGGACTAGAGCGCTCTGGCCATTTAGTCTGCGCTCCAGCGTTCGCTACCGAGGAGACCCGCATGGCACACACCGACGCGCTGGGCAACCTGCTCCAGCAGCTCCATACGGACACCAACCTGCAGGAGGCGTTCAAGTCGAATCCGGCGAACGCCGTCGAGGCTTTCGACCTGACGCACCACGAGGAGGACGCGGTGGTCTCGCGCGATCTCGACGACCTCGTCGCGGTCGGCGCGGTGGGCGCGATCGCGGACCTTCCCGAGGTACTGCGCGGCGACCACCGGGAGGAGGAGCCCGACCTGCCCCGCCATCTGCTCGACCGCCTCGAGCGGATCGAGGCGAACATCCTCCATCTGTTCGAGCACACCACCCCGCAGCCGAAGGTCCCGCCCGTGCCGCCCGGTCCCTGGCAGAGCGGCGGCCAGCGCTAACCCGCGGCGGCGCGCGGCTCGGCCGGCCCGCCTTCACAGGGGGGGTCGCTCGGGTTAGGGTGCGCCGATGACCTACACCCCGGCCCTCGGCGAGTTCTTTCAGCGACTCGGCACGGACGCGGCCCTCCAGCGCACCTACCAGCTGAATCCCGCCCGCGCGGCCGATGGCTTCAAGCTCACGTCCCACGAGCGCGAGGCCGTCGTGACGGCGGACCTCGACGGTCTGGTGGTCGTCGGCGCGGCGCCCACGGTCGAGCAGCTGCCCGCGGTGGTGAGGAACACGTCCGCGCCGGGTCCGGAGATCACCCGCGCGGTCAACCGGTTCTGGAGCAACCTCGCATCCATGCTGGCATCGATACCGCTGCCGCCCTTCCTGAGGCGAGGTTCCGGGCCGCCGCCCCCGGGGCCTCCGCCACCCGGCTGATTCGCCACCCGGCTAGCTCGCCGCGCGCAGCTCCGCCAGCCCGCGCTCGCGCGTGATCACCGGCTCGTAGCCGAGCTCGCGCCGGGCCTTGGTGATGTCGATCGTCGTGTCGAGCGCGCTCACCCAGTACTCCATGCGGGTCACGGGCGGGCCGCCCGGCAGCGGCAGCAGCTTCCACGCGCCCTCGCCGGCGGCGGCCAGCGCGCCCACCAGGGCGCGCGGGGCGTTGCGTTGCGGCGGCTCGACCCCCTGCGTGGCGAGCAGCTCGGTCACGAACTCGCGGAACACGACAGGCTCGCCGTCCGTCACGAAGTAGGCCTCGCCGGGCTCGCCGCGCTCGGCTCCCAGCACGAGTCCCTCGACCGTGTTGTCCACGTGGGTGGTCGAGGTCCGGTGCCCGCCGCCGCCGATCCACGAGAACTTCTTCGAGCGCACGGCCTCGACGAGCCCCGGCAGGATCGTGGTGTCGCCGGGCCCCCACACGAACCGCGGGCGGATGACCACGGTCTCGATGCCGGACGCGCCACGCACCAGCTCCTCGGCCCGCGCCTTGGTCGAGCAGTACGGCGCCTTCGAGTCCGGCCGCAGGGGCGCGGTCTCGTCGACGTCCACGAGCGGCTCGCCCGCCAGGACGGCCGCCTCGGTCCCCACGTGCACGAAGCGGCGCACACCCGCCCCGCGAGCGGCCTCGAGCGCGTTGCGCGTGCCGGTCACGTTCCCGCGCTCGAACTCGTCCATCGAGCCCCAGGCGCCGACGAACGCCGCGGCGTGGAAGCACACGTCGCAGCCCGTGGCGCCCCCGCGCATCGATCCGGCGTCGTCGAGGTCCCCGCGCACGGCCTCGGCGCCGGCCTCCTCGACGGCGCGCGCCGACGAGTCCGACCGCGCCAGCGCCCGCACGCTCCAGCCGTCGCGCACCAGCCGGGCGATCAGCCGCCCACCGATGAAGCCGGAACCTCCGGTCACGAACGCCGAGCGTGCCACGGGGGCAGCCTACGCCAGACCTATCCTCGGCGGAGTGGCGACGGCGACCCGAGTAGACGAGCAGCGCAGGGCTCTTCCCGACGCCCCGGGCGTCTACCTGTTCCGCGACGCCAGGCGGCGTGTCCTCTACGTCGGCAAGGCCAGCTCGATCAAGAAGCGCGTGGCCTCGCACTTCTCGAACCCGAGCACGAAGGGCGCGCGGGGGATGATCGAGGAGATCGCGAACATCGAGTTCATCGCGACCGAGACCGAGGCGGAGGCGCTGCTGGCCGAGCAGAACTTCATCCGCCAGTACCGGCCGCGCTTCAACGTCCGCCTGCGCGACGACAAGTCCTACCCGTACATCGCGATCTCGCTGGACGAGGACTTCCCGCGCGTCTACTTCACTCGCGAGAAGCACCGCACGAAGCGCGCGTACTTCGGCCCGTTCTCGAACGCCAAGCGCGTGCGCGAGACGCTCGACCTGCTCGGCAAGGTCTTCCAGTACCGCACCTGCGACGGGCCGCAGCCGGGCCGCGCCTCCGGCAGCCCGTGCCTCGACTACTTCATCAAGCGCTGCGGCGCGCCCTGCGTGGACTACGTCTCCAAGGAGGAGTACCGCGAGTCGATCGACGCGATCATCGCGTTCCTCTCGGGCCGCTACCGCCAGATCGAGCGCGAGCTCCAGGCCGCGATGCACGCCGCCGCGGAGGAGCAGGAGTTCGAGCAGGCCGCCGCCTACCGCAACCGGCTGAAGGCGGTGCGCTCGCTGCTCGAGCGCCAGCGGATCTCGAACAGCGCGGTGGGCACGCTCGACGCGATCGCCGTGGCCGCCGAGGGGATCGACGCGAACGCGCAGGTCTTCCAGGTGCGTGACGGCGTGCTGGCCGACCGCCAGAGCTTCTACCTCAGCAACGAGGCCGGCCGCGACGAGGCCGAGGTGACCGAGGAGTTCGTCCTCCAGTACTACGCCACCTCGCCGGCCATCCCGCCGCAGGTGATGGTCGCGAGCGGGGTGAACGTCGAGCCGCTGGCCGAGGCGCTGACCGAGCGCCGCGGCTCCACCGTCGAGGTCCGCCACGCCGAGCGCGGCGACAAGCGGCGCATCTTCGAGCTCGCCCAGCGCAACGCACGGCTCGCGCTCGACCAGGACCGGCTGCGCTCGGAGCACCGCCGGATCCAGCGGATCGAGTCGCTGGAGATGCTCCAGGCCGCGCTCGGCATGGACGTGATCCCGATGCGGATCGAGTGCTTCGACATCTCGAACCTCGGCGAGACCCACACGGTGGCGTCGATGGTCGTGTTCGAGGGCGCGGCCCCGAAGAAGTCCGACTACCGCCGCTTCGGCATCCGCGACGTCTCCCAGGACGACTTCGCGTCGATGAACGAGGTCCTGTCGCGGCGGATGGCGCAGTACGTCGCGCACCGCGAGCGCTCCCCGCACGAGCGCTCCTACGACGCGAGCTTCGCGGCGGTGCCGGCGCTGATCGTGATCGACGGCGGCAAGGGACAGCTCTCGAGCGGGCTGGCAGCGCTGCAGCCGTTCCGCGACGCGGGCGTGACCGTCGTCAGCCTCGCCAAGCGGGTCGAGGAGATCTTCCTGCCCGGGCGGGTCGACCCGCTGCTGCTGCCCCACGACTCACCGGCGCTGCACCTGCTCCAGCGCGTGCGCGACGAGGCCCACCGCTTCGCGATCGAGTTCCACCGCGGGCGGCGCGACAAGGCGATGACGCGCTCGGTCCTGGACGGCGTGCCGGGGATCGGTCCGACGCGCAAGCGACTCTTGCTCCAGCACTTCGGAACGCCGGAGCGATTCCTCCAGGCGAGTCGTGAGGAACTCGAGGCGGTCCCCGGTGTTCCGGGGAAGGTGGCGCGAGATGTCTACGAGTACGTGCACAAGATCAGGTAGGGCGGCGTGGCCCGCGAGGTGAGGGACGCGACACGCAGCGGGCTGCTCCGGCGCTGGCGCGGCGAGCGTCCGCCCGATGGCGTCCCGGCGGCGCGCCGGAGCATCGACGACTTCGTGCTGATCACCGGCTTCTCCGGCGCCGGCAAGTCGCAGGCGATGGCCGCGTTCGAGGACGCCGGCTACTTCTGCGTGGACAACCTGCCGCCGGAGATGATCAGCTCGCTGGCCGACCTGTTCGCGCACGAGGGCAGCAAGGTCGAGCACGCGGCGGTCGTGTGCGACGTCCGCGGCGGCGAGTTCTTCGAGGGTTTCGCGCGCGTGATGGACGAGCTCGACGAGCGCGGGCTGCGCCACCGCGTGCTGTTCCTCGACGCGTCCGAGGACGTGCTGCTCCAGCGCTTCAAGGAGACGCGCCGCCGCCATCCGCTGGCAGAGGGCGGTCAGGTGTCCACCGCGATCCACCGCGAGCGGGTGCTCCTCGAGCCGCTGCGCGGCCGGGCCGACGTGGTGATCGACACCACCGACCTGTCGGCCTCGCGGCTGCGCAAGATCGTGGTCGAGAAGATGCTGCCCCAGGGCACGCGCGGAAAGCTGGCGGTCACGATCCTCACGTTCGGCTTCAAGCACGGGGCCCCCGGCGAGGCCGACCTCCTCTTCGACGTTCGCTTCCTCCCGAACCCGCACTACGAGCAGGACCTGCGCGAGCTGACCGGGCGCGACCAGCCGGTGATCGACTACGTCGAGCGGTCGGAGGGGATCGGCGACTTCCGCGCCCGCCTCCTGCCGCTGATCGACTACCTGCTGCCCGCGTACGCGCGCGAGGGCAAGGCCCACCTCACGATCGGGATCGGCTGCACGGGCGGCCGCCACCGCTCGGTGGTGATCGGCGAGTCGCTGAAGCGCGAGATCGCGGACCGCGACGACTACCTGGTCGACATCGTCCACCGCGACGTGGACAAGCCGCCGCGGCGGGCCTAGTAGGCCGGCCCGCCGGAGCGATCGTGATCCCTTTTCGGTGCTATGGCCCCCTCAACGGATCACGATGTTCGCCCGATCCGGCTCCCCATGCGCTGCAGTCGAACGCGCCGCCGCGGCGGGCCTAGGTCGGCCCGCCGAGGACCGCTGCGATAGGTTTCTCCGACGGGGCCGGAGCGGCCCCGTAGTCGCGAGAAAGGACGAAACTTGGCGGTGAAGGTCGGCATCAACGGCTTCGGCCGGATCGGGCGCAACGTCTGGCGTGCCGCTCACGCGCGCGGGGCCGACATCGATTGGGTCGGGGTCAACGACATCACCGACACCGAGACGCTCGCCCATCTCCTCAAGTACGACTCGATCCTCGGGCCGCTCGACGTGGACGTGGAGGCGACCGACACCGGCATCGTCATCGGTGGCAAGGAGCTCAGGGTCTTCTCCGAGCGCGACCCGGCCGCGCTGCCGTGGAGCGACGCCGGCGCCGACGTCGTGATCGAGTCGACCGGCCTCTTCACCGACCGCGAGAACGCTGCCAAGCACCTCGAGGCCGGTGCGAAGAAGGTCATCATCTCGGCGCCCGCCAAGGGCCCGGACACGACGGTCTGCCTGGGCGTGAACTTCGACGAGGTCTACGACCGCGAGAACCACCACGTCATCTCGAACGCGTCGTGCACGACCAACTGCCTCGCGCCGGTGGCGAAGGTGCTCCACGACACGATCGGCATCGAGCGCGGCCTGATGACCACGATCCACGCCTACACGGCCGACCAGCGTCTCCACGACCTGCCGCACAAGGACCTGCGCCGTGCCCGCGCCGCCGCGATCAACCTGATCCCCACCTCGACCGGCGCGGCCAAGGCGATCGGGCTCGTCGTACCCGAGCTCGAGGGCAAGCTCAACGGCACGGCCGTCCGCGCGCCGGTGCCGACCGGCTCGGTCGTGGACCTCGTGTTCACGGCCTCGCGCGAGACCTCCGTCGAGGAGGTCAACCAGGCGATCCGCGAGCGCGCCGACAGCGGCGGTCTCGAGGGCATCCTCAAGTACAGCGAGGACCCGCTCGTCTCGACCGACATCATCAGCTCGCCGTACTCGTCGATCTTCGACGCCCCGCTGACGATGGTCGCGGACGGGACCCTGGTGAAGGTCATCGCGTGGTACGACAACGAGTGGGGCTACTCCAACCGCGTCGTGGAGCTCGCGCAGCGGGTCCTCTAGGACGGGACGGGCGCTAGGCGAGTGGCGGGCTTCCGCAAGAGGACCCTGCGCGACACGGCGATCGAGGCGGGCCAGACCGTCCTCGTTCGCGCCGACCTGAACGTGCCGCTCAGGGATTCCCGGTCCGCGGGCGGAATGGAGATCGCCGACGAGACGCGCATCCGGGCGGCCCTTCCCGCGCTCGAGCTGCTGCGCGACCGCGACGCCCGCATCGTCGTCTGCTCCCACCTCGGCCGGCCCAAGCTGCGCGACCCGGAGACCTCGATGGAGCCCGTCTCGCGACGGCTGGGCGAGCTGCTCGGCACGCGCGTGCACCAGGCGCCGGACGTGGTGGGGCCGGAGGTGCGCCGCGGGGCCGCGCGCCTCGACCCCGGCGAGGTGCTCGTGCTCGAGAACACGCGCTGGGAGGCCGGCGAGACCAAGAACGACCGCGGCCTGGCCGAGGAGCTGGCGGAGCTGGCCGACCTCTACGTGAACGACGCCTTCGGCGCCGCCCACCGCGCCCACGCGACGACCGTCGGCGTGACGGAGTTCCTCCCGTCGGCGGCCGGGCCGCTGCTCGAGCGTGAGGTCAAGACGCTCACCGAGATCGTCGAGTCGCCCGACCGCCCGCTGGTCGTGGTGCTCGGCGGCGCCAAGGTGAGCGACAAGGCCGCGCTGATCGACCGCTTCCTCGACCTCGCGGACGTGCTGCTGATCGGCGGCGCGATGTGCTTCAGCTTCTTCCGCGCGCAGGGCAAGGACACCGGCGACTCGCTGGTGGAGGAGGAGGGGATCGACCTGGCGCGCGAGGCGCTCGTGAAGGCAGAGGACTCGAGCTGCCGCCTGGTGCTGCCCACCGACCTCGTGCTGGGCGATCGCTTCGACGCACGGGCCGAGGTGCGCGAGACCAACGACGTGGTCGTGACCAAGGGCTGGATGGGGCTCGACGTGGGCCGCGAGACCCGCGAGGTCTACGCGGAGGAGATCGGAAAGGCCGGCACTGTGTTCTGGAACGGGCCGATGGGCGCGTTCGAGATGGAGCCCTTCGCGGCCGGCACGCGCCGCGTGGCCGAGGCCGTGGCCGAGGCGCCGGGCAAGACGGTCGTGGGCGGCGGCGACTCCGCGGCCGCGATCGTGGGGTTCGGACTGGCCGATCGGGTAACCCATCTCTCGACGGGCGGCGGCGCGGCGCTCGAGCTGCTCGAGGGCAAGCCGCTTCCGGGTGTGGAGGCCCTCGACGATGCCTAGCGCGCGAATCCCCTACGTGGCCGGCAACTGGAAGATGTACAAGTCGGTCAAGGAGACCGAGGAGTACGTCGGGCGCCTGCTCGGCAGGCTGCCGCTCGGCAACTCGGTCGAGGTCGGCCTGTGCGTGCCGTTCACCGCGCTCGCGAAGGCCGTCGAGAAGACGGAGGGATCCGAGGTCAAGGTGCTCGCGCAGACGATGCACCAGGCCAGGGAGGGCGCGTTCACCGGCGAGGTGTCGGCCGGCATGCTCGCCGAGCTGGGCGTGGACGGCGTGGTGCTCGGCCACTCCGAGCGCCGCCGCGACTGCGGCGAGACCGACCGCGCGCTCCAGGAGAAGGTGCCGGCGGCGCTCGACGCGGGACTCCAGCCGATCCTCTGCGTGGGCGAGTCCGAGGACGAGTTCGAGGCCGGCGAGACCCAGCGCAAGCTGCGCCACCAGGTGCAGGAGGGGCTCGAGAAGGTGGCGGACGAGCGGCTCGCGGACGTGGTGATCGCGTACGAGCCGATCTGGGCGATCGGGACCGGCCGCAACGCCACGCCCGAGCAGGCCGAGGAGGCGATCGCCTTCATCCGCGCGCTCGTCGGCGACCGCTCGAAGGAGGCCGCCGAGCGGGTGCGGATCCTCTACGGCGGCAGCGTCAAGTCCGCCAACGCGGCCGAGATCATGGCCGAGGCCGACGTGGACGGCGCGCTCGTGGGCGGCGCGAGCCTCGACCCGGCGGAGTTCGCGAAGATCGTCGAGGCGGCGGCGCTCTGAGCGTCCCCTCCGTCTGCCTGGTCATCCTCGACGGCTGGGGCCTGGCCCCGCCGGGCCCGGGCAACGCGGTCGAGCTGGCGGACACGCCGGTGTTCGACGAGCTCTGGGCCTCGCACCCGCGCACGCAGCTCACCGCCTGCGGCCGCGCGGTCGGCCTCCCGGAGGGCCAGATGGGCAACTCCGAGGTCGGTCACCTCAACCTCGGCGCCGGCTCGGTCGTGCGCCAGGACCTGACCCGGATCGACGACGCGGTCGCCGACGGCTCGTTCGCCGCGAACGAGGTCCTGCTGGCCGCGCTGGGCGCGCCGCGCGTGCACCTGCTCGGGCTCGTGTCCGAGGGCGGCGTGCACGCGAGCATGGGTCACCTGCGCGCCCTGATCGAGCTGGCATCGGCGCGCGGTGTCGCGGAGCTCTTCCTGCACGCCTTCACCGACGGCCGCGACACGCTGCCGGACTCGGGCGCCGGCTACCTCGCCGACGTGGAGGACTGGCTGCGCGCCGCCGGCGGGCGCGTCGCCACCGTCAGCGGTCGCTACTACGCGATGGACCGCGACCGCCGCTGGGACCGCACCCAGCTCGCGCTCGACGCGATCCTGGCCGGGCGCTCCGAGCAGGCCCCGGCCGAAAGCGGGGTCGCCGCGGTGCGCGCCGCGTACGAGCGGGGGGAGACCGACGAGTTCGTCAAGCCGACCGTCGTAGACCCCGAGGGCGTGGTGCGGGAGGGCGACTCCGTCGTCTTCTTCAACTTCCGGCCCGACCGCGCCCGGCAGCTCAGCGAGAAGCTCGCCGAGGCGGGCCACCGGCTGACCACGCTGACCGAGTACCAGGAGGACTACACGTTCCCGGTCGCGTTCCCGCCGGAGCGGCCGGCCACGACGCTGGCGTCCACGCTCGCGGAGCGGGGCATGAAGCAGCTCCACGTGGCCGAGACCGAGAAGTACGCGCACGTGACGTACTTCTTCAACGGCGGCGAGGAGGACGCCTACCCCGGCGAGGTGCGCGAGCTGGTGGACTCCCCGCGCGACGTCCCGACCTACGACCACAAGCCCGAGATGAGCGCCCGCGCCGCCGCCGACGCGTTCGTGGAGCGCTGGCGCAGCGGCGACTTCGGCTTCGGGATCATCAACTTCGCGAACCCCGACATGGTCGGCCACTCCGGCTCGATCCCGGCGGCGATCGCGGCGTGCGAGGCGGTCGACGCCTGCCTCGGGGACGTCGTCCGCGCGGTCCACGACTCGGGCGGCGCCTGCATCGTGACCGCCGACCACGGCAACGCCGACAACATGCTCGAGCCCGACGGCAGCCCCAACACCGCGCACTCGCTCAACCCGGTGCCGCTGGTCGTGACGGCGGACGTGCCGGAGCTGCGCGACGGCGGCGTGCTGGCCGACGTGGCGCCGACCGTGCTGGAGCTGCTTGGGCAGGAGCAGCCGGAGGGGATGACCGGCAGGAGCCTGCTCGCCGGAGCCTGACGGGGGCCGCTCGGGTCCCTAGCGCGCTGCCCGCTCCAGCCACGGCGCCACGCGTTCGGCGACGTGGTCCCACGTCCAGCGGTCGAGGACGTCCGCGTGCGCGCGGCGGCCCAGCGCCTCGGCCCGTGCCGGGTCGCCGAGCAGCTCGACGAGGGCGCTCGCCAGCGCGTCGGGGTCCCGCGGCGGCACAAGCACGCCGTTGTCGCCGGAGCGGATCATCTCCGGGATCGCGCACGCACGCGTGCCGATGCTCGCCGTCCCCCGTCCCATGGCCTCGAGGAAGACCAGCCCCCAGGGCTCGAATAGCGACGGCATGACGAAGGTCGCGGCCTCGTCGTACAAGCGTTCGAGCTGGTCCCGGTCGCGGACCGGCCCTCGCCACTCGACGCCCGCCGGCAGCCGCGGGGCGCTCTGCCGGGGCGGCCCGACCACCACCAGCCGCGCATCGTCGATCCGCTCACGGACCCTGGGCCAGGCGTCGAGCAGCACGTGGCCGCCCTTCCGCTCGAAGCCGTAGCCCACGAACAGAGCGGTGCGCGAGTCCCAGCCCCGGTCGAGCCGGGCGGGAACCAGGACGTTGGCGCCCGCGCCCACGACCCCCACGCGCAGGGGGTCGCAACCGTAGTCGGCGACCATCGCCTCGGCCACGCGCCGGCTCGTGCAGCAGACGGCGGCCGCGCGCCGGCAGAGCTCGCCCTCCAGATGCACCATGCGGCGCGCCTGCGCGCTCGTGAGCGGCGCCCACGGCGGGTACTCGCGGAGGGTCAGCGGAAGGATGTTGTCCGTATAGACGACGTACGGCCGCTCGCGGGGACCGCGGCCCGGCGCGAACAGCGTGAGCACCTCGAGGATCACGTCGTACTCGCCGTCGTGAGCACGGAGAAGCCGCCCGGCGAGCCGCGTGGTCATCTCGAAGGTATGGCTGCTCAGGTCGGCGCGGATGCGGCGGACGCGAGGGTCGGGATGGGGGTGGAGGAGCCGGACCCCCCGGCGGGCGGGTGCCGGAAGCCGTGGCCGTACGAACGCGATCGGAAAGCCGCGCCTCTCGAGTCCGGTGCAAACCCCGGAGAAGCGGGCGGGCTTGCGCGGCGGGGCCGCGAGGTCGTCCGCCGAGAGCGCGAGGACGCGAGGGAGGCTCATCGAGCTGCCGCGGCAGCGGCGTCCGATGCGCTCCGGCGAAGCCGGCGTGCAAGGGCGGCAGCCGCCGCGTCGCCGTCGTGGTCGCACCTGACCTTCTCGCGCCCGGCCCGTACGAGTCGAGCCGCCAGCTCGGCGTCGTCGAGCACGCGAATCAGCGCGGCCGCGAGCTCGACCTCCCGGCCCGGAGGCACGAGCAACCCCGTCGAGCCGTCCTCGACGAGCTCCGGGATGCCCATCACCCGGCTGGCGACGACCGGGAGCCCGCTCGCCATCGCCTCCATCAGCACGACCGGAAGCCCCTCGGCGAACGAGGGCAGGCAGAAGACGGATGCGCGCTCGAGGAGGGAGGGCACGTCGGCCGGGGGCACCGCGCCGGGGAGCTCGACCAGATCCGCGACCCCGAGCTCCTCACACAGCGCACGGAGGTCGTCCTCCAGCGGTCCGGCACCGGCGATGACGCAACGCACGTCGCGGCCCTGAGCGCGAAGGTGGGCGATGGCGCCGACGAGGACGGCCTGACCCTTCTGCGGCACGAGCCGGCCGAGGCTGAGCACGAGCGGCTCGGCAGGGGCAGGGGCGGGCGCGGAGCGCGCGAACTGCTCGACCGGCACGCCGAGGCGCAGGACCTCGAGCTTGTGCCAGTGGCGGCGACTGCTCAGGAACATGGCCTGGCCGCGCGTCCAGTCGCTGATGCACGCCACCCACTCGGCGTCGGCGACCTTGCGGTCGATGCCGATCGCGTTCCTCGCGTACCACTCCCCGGGCCCGTGGAGCGAGAGGCTCCAGGATCGTGGGCCGCGGCCGGACGCGCGGCCGTAGGTGCACGCCAGCACGGCGAACTCCGCCCCGGCGCTGGCGTGGTGCACGTGAAGATGGTGGATCGCGCGCCGTTCGCAGTGGCGAACGAGCGCGAAGCCCCGGCGGAAGGCAGCCGCGCGCCACGCGAGCCCCAGGCGGTCGCGCGGCCGGGAGCGGAAGGCCTTGGCCAGCGTCGCTCCGTACGCCCGTGGCGCCAGGGCGAGTGCCCGAACGTGGGACCAGACGATGGCCGCTCGGCCCTCGCCGTCGAGGGCCCACGTGCGGGCGCCCTCCCGGCGGCTCGCCTCGTCGAGCAGCTCGGAACGCGGCGAGCGCCAGACCGACATCGTCTCCACGTCCAGACCGGAGCGCCTGAGGCCCTCCACCTCCCGCAGGAGGAAGGAATGCGAGACGATCGGATACAGGGCCGCGAGGTATCCGACCCTCGCGGGCTTCCCTCGCTCCGGCTCATGCATGGCGACAGCCCCGGCGTCTGGACTCAGAGTTCCCCCTCGATGCCTGTCCCCGCATTCGAGAGGGGCCGGCGCCGACCCTAATGCGGTGGCGGCGCGTTTGGCAAGGGGACGGGCCCTCTCGGCGCGCAGGTCTCGCGAAAGTTGACAAGAACCCGCTTAGGTTTCTACACTACTGCCCGCTTAGGAAGTCCAGTTTCAAGGAGGTTCCAGATGACCCTTCTGATGAAGCCCGAGCCGTTCTCGAGCGACTTCAACCGTCTCTTCAACACGCTCTTCGACGACCAGCGCACGCAGCGCTGGGTCCCCGCGATGGATCTCGTGGAGGCCGACGACCACTTCCTGCTGAAGGCCGACCTCCCGGGCCTGAGCGAGGAGGACGTGTCGATCGAGATCCGCGACAACGCGCTCACGATCAGCGGCGAGCGCAAGTCCGAGTACGAGAAGCGCGAGCGCGGCTGGTACCGCGTGGAGCGCGCCACCGGGCGCTTCAGCCGTTCGCTGTCGCTGCCCGACGGCGTGGACCCGGACGCGGTGCGCGCGGAGTTCGACCGCGGCGTGCTGGAGGTGTGGATCCCGAAGCCCGAGGCGCGCAAGCCCCGGCGGATCCAGATCAACACGGCGCACGCGAACGGGAACGGCAACGGCCAGCCCGCGGTGATCGAGGGCTGAGCGCCGGCCACCCCCCGGGGTGGCGCCCTAGTCTGACCGGGTGCCTGGGCACCCGTCGCTCGAGATCAACGCCCGCTCTGGCGGCGCCAGGGCGGGCGTCCTCCGTTGTGCCCACGGCGAGGTGCGCACGCCCGCGTTCGTGCCGCTCGCGTCCACGGCCACGGTGCGCTCGCTGCACGCCGGCGAGGTCGCGGCGCTCGGCTACGACATGGTGCTGGGCAACACGTTCCACCTGTTCCTCGAGCCCGGCCACGAGCTGATCGAGCGGATGGGCGGGCTGCACGAGTTCATGGCCTGGCGGCGGCCGATCATCACCGACTCGGGCGGCTTCCAGGTCTTCTCGATGGGCCACGGGTCGGTGGCGGAGGAGATCAAGCGCCGCCGCGGCGACCGCCAGAGCAAGATCCTCTCGATCGAGGAGGAGGGCGTGCGCTTCCGCTCCTACCTGAACGGCGAGGAGCGCTTCATGGGGCCGGAGACCTCGATGGAGATCCAGGCCGCGCTCGGGTCGGACGTGGTGCTCGCCTTCGACGAGTGCACGCCGTTCCACGTGGACCGCGAGTACACGGCGCGCGCCACCGAGCGGACCCACCGCTGGCTCGACCGCTGCGTCTCGTGGCGGCGGGAGCACGCGCCCGCCGGGCAGCTCTTCTTCGGGATCGTGCAGGGCGGCGTCTACCAGGACCTGCGCGGGGAGTCGGCGCAGCGGATCGCGGCGAGCGACGCGGACGGCGTGGCCGTCGGCGGCTCGCTGGGCCAGGAGAAGGACGGGATGATCGAGGTGGTGCGCTGGTCGCTCGCTCCGGTGCCCGAGGAGAAGCCGCGCCACCTGCTCGGGATCGGCGACGTGGACGACGTCGTGGCGGCGGTCGACGCCGGCATCGACACGTTCGACTGCGCCACGCCCACGCGGCTGGCGCGTCACGGCACGGCCCTGGTGGCAGACCCCGAGGGGCGCTGGCGGCTGGACCTGACGAAGGCGCGCCACCGGGAGAGCCGCGAGCCGATCGCGCCGGACTGCCCGTGCCCGGCCTGCCGCGAGCACACGCGCGGCTACCTGCACCACCTGGCGCGCACGAACGAGCTGACCGGCGCCCGCCTGATCACCCTGCACAACCTGACGTTCATGAAGGCGCTGATGGACGGGATCCGCGAGGCGATCCTGGCCGGCGCGTACGCGGAGCACGCGCGGGCGATCCTGGGCGGGGCGTCGCCCTACGCGGGCGGAGGCGGCGGAGGCGGAGGCGGTCCCGAGGGCGCGCCGTACCCCGGCGGCGGCGGCCCGGAGGGCGCGCCATACCCCGGTGGCGGGACCCCGGCCGGGGACTCCCACGGCCCGCCGTACCCGGGCGGCATCCCCGCCGGCGGCTGACCCTCGCGCTCCTTCCGCACCACGAACGTGCCCGCGGCGAGGTCGCCCACGCGCTGCTTGTTCTTCGTGGCGATCACGGCGATGAGCCCGACGAGGTAGAAGAAGAAGCCGTCCACGACCCGGAGGAGGTTCCGGATCGCGACCGGCCCGAACCCCGCACGCGAGCCGTCGGCCGTGACCACGACGAGCCCGAGCAGCCGCTTGCCCACCGTCGCGCCCCACGCGGCCTCGGTGCCGGCGTAGTACGCGAGGGTGAGCAGGAAGTAGAGGAGCGCTCCGCCGCCCTCGAGGGAGATCGAGGCGCTGCCGTCGTCGGTCTCGCCCTCCCCGAGCAGGATCCCGAGCACGATGAACAGGACCACGAGGATGAGGAGGTCGATCAGGGCGGCGCCGATGCGGCGCCCGAGTGCGTCGGAGGGAGCGTTCATGGCGCGTCAGCCTACGGCAGCACGCGGCGCGCGTACACCTGCTCCCACTCGGTGTCCCCGCCCGGCAGGTTGTTCGACTCCGAGTCGAAGGCGACGGTACGCCCGTCGGCGGATATCGAGCCGTTCCAGCCGAGGGCGGCCGCCCCGGAGCGGCCCGGGGCGCGGCTGGCGAGGTGCAGCCGGTCGCGGCTGCGGTCGTAGACCCACTGGCGCAGCCCTTCGAAGCCGCTGCGGCTGGGTGCGTAGAAGGTGACGTAACGGCCGCTCGCGGAGAGGTCCGGGGCGTTGCCGCGGATCACCGTCGAGCGGCGGCTCAGCAGCCGCTGCCTGCCCGTCTTCGCGTCGTAGATCTTGAGTCCGGCGCCGTCCGCGAAGCGCCCCTCGTGCTGGAACGCGACGTAGCGGCCCGAGGCCGAGATCGCCGGGGTGGTCTGGCGGTCGAGGCCGTCGTGGTTGAGCTTGAAGACCACCCGGCTCCTGCCGGTGCGCAGGTCGTAGCGGTGGATCCGGAAGCGGTAGGTCTCCGCGCAGCAGCCGTCGTACTGCTCGGTCTCGCCGAACACGGCGTAGCGGCCGTTCCCCGAGAGCCGCGCGTCCCAGATGTCGTAGCGCCGCCGCTGGCGCGGCCCGACCGCGACGGTGCGTCCCGTCCGCAGGTCGCGCAGGAACGTGGACCGGTGCTTCGCGCCCGGGAGGTTCCGCGCGGCCGAGCGGAACAGCACGTAGCGCCCGTCGCTCGAGATCGTCGGGTCGAACGCGCTGTCGTCGGCGGGGGCGCCTTCGCTCCCGTTCGCGCGGCTGACGATCGTGGTGGTGCCCGTCTGGGAGTCGCGCAGGTAGACCTGCCGCTTGCCCGCGCCGTCCTGTCCCTCCGCCGGCGCGTCGTAGGCCAGGTAGCGCCCGTCGTGCGAGAGCGACGGCGAGCCCGCCGGGAAGGCGATCAGGGTCGTCGTCTCCGTCTCCAGATCGCGCAGGTAGAGGCCCGTGTAGAAGGTGGTGGGCCGTCCCGGGGCGAGGTTCGCGGACTCGCCCGCGAAGGCGACATAGCGCCCGTCGCCAGAGATCTCGGTGTCGATGTTGTAGCCGTCCGCGCTGGGCGCCCCGCCGTCGGCGGCGTTCTGGCGGCTGACCAGCACCGTCTCGTACGGGTCCAGCGCGGCCGCGGCGGCAGGCGCCAGCAGTGAGATCAGGAGTCCCAGGACGGCGGCGGCGCGAAGCACGGGCCGGTTCTACCCCGATCCCGCCGCATATAGCCGCCAGGCGCCCGGCACGCCCTTGAGCTCGTGCTCGCCGCGGTCGGCGAACTCGAGCTCGGAGCCGAACACGAGATCCTTCACGGTGCCGGACACCAGCACCTCGCCGGGGCCGGCGAGCGAGGACACGCGGGCGCCGATGTTCACCGCCATGCCGGCCACGTCGTCGCCGACGAGCTCGCACTCGCCGGTGTGCAGCCCGGCGCGGATCTCGATCCCGAGCCGGCGCACCTCGGCGGCGATCTCCGTCGCGCAGCGCACGCCGCGGGCCGGGCCGTCGAAGGTGGCCAGAAAGCCGTCGCCGATCGTCTTGACCTCGCGGCCCTGGTGGCGCGCGAGGTGGCGGCGGACGAGATCGTTGTGACGGTCGAGGAGCTGCCGCCAGCGCGAGTCGCCCAGCTCGGCCGCCTGCTTGGTCGAGCCGACGATGTCGGTGAACAGGACGGTCGCGAGCACGCGCTCCGGCGGCCGCTCACGGCGCGCCCCGGTGAAGAACTCCTCGAGCTCGTCGATCAGCGGCTGCGCCTCGGCGCCCGCCACGAAGATGTCCTCACCGGGCAGCTCGAGCAGCCGCGCGTCCGGGATCCGCTCGGTCACGTAGTGCGCGTGGCCGCCGTCGTAGAACTCGGTCTCCGGGCGCGACACGACCAGGGTGGGCACGCGCACCTGAGGCAGGATCGCCCGCACGTCGGTCTCGCTGTTGAGCTCCATCTGCCGCCGCATCAGGGCCGGGCCGGCGGTCAGGCGCTCGAGCTTGCCGAACCACTCGACGTAGGCGGGGTCCGACGCGAGGCTGGGCGCGAGCGGGATGCCGCGGGTGCCCTCGCCCCAGTGCGCGAGGCTCGGCTCGATCACGTGCTCGCGCCGCTCCTCGGGCGTGAAGCCGAAGGGATAGTCGGGCGAGCGCGTGAGGCGGCCGAACGGGCAGTAGAGCGCGAGCGAGCTCACCCGCTCGGGGTGGGTGCCGGCGAACAGCGCGGCCATCATGCAGCCCTCGAGCTGCGCGAACAGCCCGGCCCGCTCGATCCCGGCCGCGTCCATCACGGCCAGCACGTCATCCATCTGGTCCTCGAGCGTGTACCCGTGCGTGAGCGGCACGTCCGACATGCCCGTGCCGCGGCGGTCGAAGAGCACGAGCCGGCCGCACTCGGCGAGCCGCTCGAAGAACACCGCGGTGGGCTGGTAGTCCCAGTAGTGCTCCATGGCACCGAAGAAGGTCGGCACGTACACGAGGTCCGTGGTCCGCGCCTCGCCCGCCACCGAGTAGGCGATGTACAGGTCGCCGCTCTTCGCGTAGCGCGTCTGCGGGCGCCCCGCCAACGGCTACTCCCGGTGCTCGCGGATGTACTGGATCAGCTCCTGGATCTGCTGCTCCGCGCTGTCCTCCTGGATGCGCTGGCCGGCGTCGTCGTCCAGGCCGAGCGCGATCGCCACGGCGGCGCCCAGCAGCAGGGCGATCAGGATCCCGATGACCCACTTGAGCGGGTTGCGGCTCCTGCGGCGCTGCGCGACCTCGCCGGCGTCGCGCGGTTCGAGCGCGCGCTGGGGCGGCGCGACGACGGGCCCGGGCGGCATCGCGCGCGTGGCGCTCGTGCGGCCGAGCATCCGCGTGGCCTCGCCGCTCGCGAGCACGCTGGTCGCGCCTGTGTCGAGCTGCTCCGTCGCGGAGGTGGCCTCGCCTCGCAGGCCCGCCTCGAGCGCCGCGGCCATCTCGAGCGCGCTCGAGTAGCGCCGCACCGGATCGCGCTCCAGCGAGGCGCGCACGGCCAGGTCGAGCTCGCGCGGCACGTCCTGGCGGAAGTCGGTGATGGGCACGACCGTCTCCTGCTGCTGCTTGAGCGCGAGCTCGGTGAGCGAGCCGTACTCGTGGGGCAGCCGCCCGGCCAGGAACTGGTAGGCGCAGACGCCGAGCGAGTAGATGTCGGACGCGCCGCCCGTCTCCTCGCCCGCGGCCTGCTCGGGGGAGAGGTATGCGGCGGTGCCGAGGACCGAGCCCACCTGGGTGATGCGCGTCTGCTCGGCGGCCTTGGCGATGCCGAAGTCGGCGAGCTTGGTCGTACCGCTCTCCGACGCGACCAGCAGGTTGCCGGGCTTCACGTCGCGGTGGATCACGCCCGCGCGGTGGGCGTAGTCCAGGCCGTGGCAGGCGTCGCGCACGATCCGGACGGTGTCCTCGGCGTCGAACATCCGGTGCTGGCGGAGCAGGTCGGCGCACGACGGGCCCTCGACGAACTCCATGACGATGTAGTGGCGGCCCGAGGCCGCGTCCTGGCCGGAGTCGAACACCTGCACGATGTTCGGATGCTGGAGGCGGGCCGCGGCCAGCGCCTCGCGGCGGAAGCGGGCCACGAACGCCTCGTCCTCGGCCAGGTGCTCGGCCAGCAGCTTCACGGCCACGGGGCGCTCGAGCACCGCGTCGTGCGCGCGGAAGACGGTCGACATGCCGCCCGCGCCCAGGCGTCCCTCGATCCGGTAGCGGCCGGCGACCTCGGTCGGCGTGGCCATCAGCCCTTTTCCTTCTTCTGCTTCTTCGGTCGCACCGCGCCGTCGGGCACGCCCTGGCCGCCGTTGCCGTTCCCGTTGCCCGGATCGGGCGTCGTCGGCGTGGTGGGGGTGGTGGGCGTCGTCGGCGTGGTGGGGGTGGTGGGCGGCTCCGGCTCGGTGGTCGTCGTCGGAGGCGGCTCCGGCTCGCTGGTCGTGGGCGCCGGCTCCTCCTCCTCCGTGGTGGTGGTGTCCGTCGTCTCCTCGGGCTCTTCCTCGCGGTCGGCGCACTTGGCCTCGATCAGGCTCCTGAGGTGGTCGACCCCGTCGCGCACGGAGTCACGCACGGCCTCGTCGGTCTCATCGGGCAGCGCGTCGACCTGGCGGTCGAGCTTCGGGAAGTCGTCGGTCAGGTCGCCGCAGACCGGCGGGTCCTGGCGCACGCGCCGGTTCGCCTCGCGCAGCAGGCTGATCAGCTCGGCCGCGTCGTCGCGCGGGATCTGCGGTCCGTCGTCGCCGCCGCAGCCGGCCGCGACCAGGGCGAGGGTGAGCGCCACGAGGGCCAGGGCTGTCGTTCGCGCGATCACTGTCCCCGATAGAGCCGCTTCGCGAGCGTGTCCGGAAGGCCTGCCTGCTCGATCGCGCGCGCGGCCTCGTCGATCGGGTAGTCCACCCGCCGCCAGCTCGCGCTCCAGGTCGTCAGGTCGAGCAGCAGCCAGGCGGCGCGCGGGTCGCCGTCGCGCGGCTGGCCGACCCCGCCGGGGTTCACGATCCAGCTGCCGCTGGAGAGGTCGAGCTCCGTGCCGCCGGGCGCCTGCTGGCCGCTGACCGGCCCGCCGTCGCTGTCGCGCGAGAACCAGAGCGCCACGTGCGAGTGACCCACGGCGCCCACGCGCTGATCCATCGAGTCCATGCACTCGCCCGCCTGCGAGGTCCTGAGCACGTACTCCCAGACCGGATCGCGCGGGCTCGCGTGGAACAGGCCGAGCTCGCCGCCCTTGCCCTGGGGGGAGAGGCCGCTGAGGTACTCGCGCGACTCCGCGGCGATGTGCTCGCGCGTCCAGAGGGCCGCCACGGCGGCGTTGTGCGAGAACTCGGAGACGTCCAGCTCGTCGATCACGACCAGATCATGGTTGCCGATCAGGCACACGTCGCACGACTCGCGGGCGAGCGCGACGCACTCGTCCGGCTGGGCGCCGTAGCCGACCAGGTCGCCGAGGCACCAGCGGGCGTCCACGCCCTCGCGGCCGATGTCGTCCAGGACCGCCTGGAAGGCGGGCAGGTTGCCGTGCACGTCCGACATCAGGGCGACTCGGCTCGCTTCTACATTGTCGGGGGAATGCGCGGTCATCGTTCGGGGCTGCCGGTGGCGGTGGCCATAGCCGTGGTCACCGCCGGAGCGGCGACCTTCCTCGTACGGCCGCGCAGCGGCCTGATCGAGCCCGCTCCGGCGAGCGAGCAAGCCTACTTCAGCCAATCCGAGCTCGACCGGAGTCGCGACTACTCCGGGCCGCAGCGGGCCCTGGGCCTGGCCGGGCTGGCCGTGACCGGCGGCGCGCTAGGCCTGATCGCGCTGCGGCCGCCGCGCCGCGTGCGCCGCGCCCTCGAGCGCGCGGGCGCCAGGCCGATCCTCGGCGCGGCCGCGGCCGGGGCCGGGATCTCGGTCGCGCTGGTGGTCGTCACTCTCCCGCTGGCGGCGGCGCGCCACTCGCGCGCGGAGGAGTTCGGCCTGTCCACCCAGACCTGGGGCGCCTGGGCCGGCGACGTGGGCAAGGCCACGGGCGTCGAGGCGGTCCTGGCGGCGGGCGGGGCGGCGATCCTGATCGGCATCATGCGGCGCTTTCCGCGCAACTGGTGGGCGCCGGCCTCGGCGGCGGTCGTGGCGCTGAGCGTGGCCTTCCTGTGGCTCGCTCCGGTGGCGATCGACCCGCTCTTCAACAAGTTCACGCCGCTGCCGGAGGGGAAGCTGCGGGCCGAGGTGCTGGAGCTGGCCGAGCGCTCGGGCGTGGAGGTGGGGGAGGTCTACCGGATCGACGCGAGCCGCCGGACGACCGGCGCCAACGCCTACGTGGGGGGCCTCGGCCACACGAAGCGGGTGGTGCTCTACGACAACCTCATCGAGGACTTCTCGCCGGCCGAGGTGCGCTCGGTGGTGGCGCACGAGCTCGGGCACGTGAAGCACGACGACGTGCCGATGGGGCTGCTGTGGGTGGCGATCGTGGCGCCGGGCGCGCTGTTCCTGGCCCAGCGGCTGACCGAGCGGCTGGCGCCGGAGGGGCTCGAAGGGGGTCGCGACGGCCGCGCCGGGCCGGCCGCGCTTCCCGCCGCCGCCCTGTCGCTCGCGCTCGTGTCGTTCACGCTCGGCGTGGTCGGCAACCACGTCTCGCGCCGGGTGGAGGCGCGCGCCGACGCCTACGCCCTGCGCCTCACCGACGACCCCGAGGGCTTCGTGGCCCTCGAGCGCCGGCTCGTGACCCAGAACCTGGGCGACCCCGACCCGCCGGGCGCGCTCGTCGCCCTCCTCGCCACGCACCCGCCGGCGATGGAGCGGATCGGCTTCGCGCTCGCCTACGAGCGCGAGCGGCCCTGAGCGTCAGGCCTGGGGCGGCTCGCCGCCGGGGAACTCCGGCAGCTCGCGGATGCGTTCGCGCGCCTGCCACTTGGAGTAGTTGTCCTCCATGGCGTCGATCAGCTCGCGCATGAAGCGCGGCGAGAGGTTCACCCGCGTGACCACCACGCCCGGCACCTCGGCGTCCTCGACCTCGTGGTCCACGCGCGCGTAGGTGATCGTGAACTCGTAGTCGGAATGGCTCACGTTCGCGAAGTTCGCGTAGACGCCCATCATCGCCTCGGGCGTGGTCTGGATGTTGTACTGGCGCTCGGGAGGGGTCGGGGCGTCGGCCACGGGACTAGTATCGCGAAAATCGGGACGCGCCACCCATGAGAACGATCGTGCTCGCGGTCGGGCGGCTCCGTCCGCCGTACGCGGACGACGTCCAGCACTACCAGAAGCTGCTGGCCCGCCACACGCGGCTGGAGCTCGTGGAGGTGCGCGAGGACCAGAGCGTGGACGGGCGGATTCCAGACCGGGCGTTCGTGATCCTGCTGGCCGCCGATGGCCGCCAGTACGACTCGGTCGGATTCAGCGAGTTCCTCGAGGAGCGCCGCCAGCAGGGGCGCGACCTGTGCTTCGTGATCGGCGGCCCGCGCGGGCTCGACCTCGAGCGCTGCGACCTCAAGCTGTCGCTGGGCCAGATGACGCTCCCGCACCAGCTCGCGCGCGTAGTCGTGCTCGAGCAGCTCTACCGCGCGCACAAGATCCTCGCGGGCGAGCCGTACCACTACTAACCTGCGGCGCGTGACCGGAACCGACCCCATCGCGGACCTGGCCGCGACGGTGCGGTCCGCTGCCGAGGACCTGGCCGGCGGCGCCGCCGCGATGGCCGGCGCCAAGCTCGACCGCCCGCCGCGGCCCGACTTCGGCGACTTCTCGAGCAATGCGCCGATGCTGCTGGCGCCGACGCTCGGCGAGCCGCCCCGCGCCGTGGCCGAGCGGCTCGGCGGCCTGGTGAGCGAGCGCCTCGACGGCTCGCTCGACCGCGTGGAGGTGGCGGGCCCCGGCTTCCTCAACCTGTTCCTCTCCGACGCGTGGTTCCGCACCTCGCTCGGCAGCGCGCTGGCCGCCGGCGACGGCTACGGCGGCGGCGTGGTGGGCACCACCGAGCGGGTGCTCGTCGAGTTCGTGAGCGCGAACCCGACCGGCCCGATCACGGTGGCGAGCGGGCGCCACGCCGCGTGGGGCGACACGCTCTGCCGGATCCTGGCGCTCGCCGGGCACGACGTGGAGCGCGAGTACTACGTGAACGACCACGGGTCGCAGGTGCTGCGCTTCGGCGAGTCGATACAGGCGCGGGCGCGCGGCGAGGAGCCGCCGGAGGGCGGCTACCACGGGGACTACGTGGCGGCGCTGGCCGAGCAGGTGCCCGACGCCGCGGATGGCGACCCGTGGGAGGTCGCGCGCGCGGGCGTGGCGCTGATGGTCGAGCAGGTGCGGGCCACCCTGCACCGCTTCCGCGTGGACTTCGACCGGTTCTTCCACGAGTCGGCGCTGCACGAGGAGGGCAAGGTCGAGCACGCGCTCGAGCTGCTCGAGGAGCGCGGCCACGTGTACCGCCACGAGGACGCGGTCTGGCTGCGCACGACCGACTTCGGGGACGACAAGGACCGCGTGCTGCGGCGCGGCACCGGCGAGTGGACCTACTTCGCCGCCGACATCGCCTACCACCTCGACAAGCGCGAGCGCGGGGTGGACCGCGCGGTCAACCTGTGGGGCGCCGACCACCACGGCTACGTGAAGCGGATGCTCGCGGCCTGGGAGGCGCTCGGCGGCGCGGCGGGCGGGCTCGAGCTGCCGATCATGCAGCTCGTGAACCTGATGGAGCGCGGCCAGCGCGTGCAGATGTCGAAGCGCGAGGGCGAGTTCGTGACGCTCGACGACCTGATCGACGACATCGGCGTGGACGCCGCGCGCTGGTTCCTGCTCCAGCGCAGCCACGACACCACGCTCGACCTCGACCTCGCGCGTGCGCGCGAGCAGTCGCAGGAGAACCCGGTCTACTACGTGCAGTACGCGCACGCCCGGATCGCGAGCATCCTGCGCAAGGCGGGGGAGGACGCGGTGGCGGCGGCCGGCGCGACCGACCTGAGCGAGCGCGGCGGCGAGCTGCACCCGTCCGAGCGCGACCTCGTGAAGAAGCTGCTCGAGCTGCCGGGCGAGGTGGGGATCGCGGCCGAGCGTCGCGCGCCGCACCGGATCACCGACTACGGGCTCGAGGCCGCGCGGCAGTTCTCCGCGTTCTACCGCGACTGCAAGGTGGTGGGAGCGGCCGAGGACGGCGAGGACGAGGTCTTCCGGGTGGCGCTCTGCGTGCAGACGCAGCGGGTGCTGGCGCGCTCGCTCGACCTGCTCGGGGTGAGCGCGCCGGAGCAGATGTAGGTCGCTGGCGGCGCGCCCGCCTACAGGTCGCCGATGCTGTTCACGCCGCGGTCCTGGAGCCAGGAGTTCAGCTCGGTCAGCTCGTTGGTGTAGAGCAGGATCCCCATCGCCACGAGCACGACGCCGGACACCACCGTGATCGCGTTCCAGTGGTTGCGGAAGAAGCGGAAGACGCCCGTCACCCGCGTGAACGCGAGCGCGCAGAGCACGAACGGGACCGCCAGGCCGAGCGCGTAGAACGCGAGCAGCACGCCGCCCTTGCCGACCGTGTCCTGGGTGCTCGCCGCGGTGAGGATCGCGCCGAGCGTGGGGCCGGTGCAGGGCAGCCAGGCGATGGCGAACGCGAGTCCGGCGACCACGGGACCGCCCGTGGAGGCGCGCTTGAGCAGCGACTCGGGGCGCCACTCCCGGTTGAGCCGCTGGACGAACAGCGTGGCGATGAACAGCACGCCCATCAGCGCGATCAGCACGCCGGCGACGTGGCGGAGGGTCTCGCGGTGGTCGAGCAGGGTCTGGCCGAGCCCGGTCGCCGTCATGCCGAGCGCCACGAACATGACCCCGAACGAGAGGCAGAACAGCAGCGCGGGGGCGAGCACCTGGGCGCGCTTCTCGCCCTCGGCCAGCTCGGCCACCGACACGCCGCTGATCGCCGACAGGTAGCCCGGCACGAGCGGCAGCACGCAGGGCGAGATGAACGAGACGAAGCCGACGGCGAAGGCGGCGAAGACCGTGGTGTCGACGTCGCCCGCGGCCAGCAGGGGCTGTAGCGCCGCCGCCGTCACAGGTCGTACCTGCGCATGTCCTCGTCGAGCCGCGCCGTGTCGCCGGGAGCGGCTCCGGCTCCGGCTCCGGCCGCCGCGGCTGCGCCCGCCGCCTCGCCGGCCGGTGCGGGCTCGCCCCGGGCTCGCCGCCAGCGCAGCCAGGCGAAGCCGACGGCCGCGGCGCCGGCCAGGAACGCGATGCCCGGCACGAGGTACGTGGTCAGGCCGAACCCCTTCTTCTCCGGCTCGGCGAGCACCGCCTCCCCATACTGGGCCACGAGCGCGGTCTTGATCTGGTCCTTCGACCGGCACTGCTGCACGAGGCGGTCGATCAGGCGGCGCTGCTGCACGGCGAGCGGGGCGTCGCCCGCGGTGGCGAGCGAGGTGCCGCAGACGGGGCACATGATCTCGTCCTCGAGGTCGGCGACGCTCGTGCGCGGGCACTGGGCGAGGGCGCTCGCGGGGCCCGCGAGCGCCAGCAGCGCGGCGAGCAGGGCGGCCGCGCGCCTCACGTCCTCTCCTTCAGCAGGGGCGGGATCTCGCGCGCGAGGAAGTCCTCCGTCACCGGGCCGCGCACCAGCGCGGCGATGCGGCCGCGGCGGTCGATCACGAACGTCTCCGGATAGGCGGCGATGCCGAACGGGCGCAGGTGCTCGCCGGAGACGTCGCGGATGTTCGGGTACGTGATGCCGAAGCGGCGGACGAACTCGCGGGCGTCGTCGGTGGAGTCGAGGGCGTCGACGCCGAGGACGGTGCCGCCCTGGGCCTTCATGCGGCGGTGCCAGCGCTCGAGCAGCGGGGCCTCCTCGCGGCACGGCTCGCACCAGGAGGCCCAGAAGTTGAGCACCACGACTCGGCCGCGGAGGTCCTCGAGCGAGGTCGCGCCCGGGCCGTCGAGGCGGGGGAGGGAGAGCTCGGGCACGTCGGGCCGCCTGCCGTCGGCGATGGCCTCGTCGATACCGCTGTCCTCGCCGCCCGACACGACGCCGTAGAGGAGCAGGCCGAAGAGCAGGACGGCCGCGGCGATGGCCACCACCGCGACTGGGTTGAGCAGGCGCTTCACGCTCTGGAGAGGGTAAAGCGGGGCGTTCCCCTCGGACATGCGTCCGGAAGGGGTCAATCCGGCTCGAATCGGCTAAAGCGCCGGTGCGCCACGCCGATCTTGGGGGGGATGCCTCCGCGGAACTGGACCATCGCCGGGCGCGCGCTGCGCAGCGGCGTGGCGCTGTCGGCCGCTCTGGCCGTGGTTCCCGGCGCCGCCGGCGCCGCCACTCACAACCTTCGCCCCGATGGGCAGACCCTCACCGGCTGGGGCGTGGTTCCCAGCGGCGGGACGCAGTGGGACACGCTGAACGACGCGGTCGTGCAGCCGGCGCTGCCGTCGACCGCCTCCGACTACCTCACGAGCGTGACCAACGTGGTCGCCCAGAACGAGCTGACGCTCGAGACCGCCGCCATCCCCGCCGGCGAGAGCGTGACCGGCGCGAAGGTGTGGTTCTACGCGCAGACCGGGACGACCCGCAACCTGCTCGTGTGGGCCTCGCATCAGGGCGGTCTCGTGGCGAACGCGACGATCCCCGCCAACAGCCCGGCCGGGTGGTACCAGTTGGCCATCCCCGTCCCGCTGACGCAGGCGCAGGTCGACGCGCTGAAGATCGGCTTCACGCACAACGGCAACACGGGCACGCACTCGCTCCTCTACGCGGCGTACGTGCAGCTCGACGTCTCGGATCCCGCGCCGCCGCCCCCGCCGGAGGACCCGCCGCCCCCGCCCCCGGAGGATCCGCCCCCGCCGCCGCCGGAGGACCCTCCGCCTCCGCCTCCGCCTCCGCCCCCGGAGGACCCGCCGCCCCCGCCGGTCGATCCGCCGATCGATCCTCCGGTGCTGCCGCCGGTCGATCCGCCGGTCGATCCGCCGACGCTTCCGCCGCTCGATCCGCCGACGCTTCCGCCGGTCGACCCCGGCGTGATCGTTCCGCCGGTCGACCCCGGCGTGATCGTTCCGCCGATCGACCCGGTCGTGGACCCGCCGGTCCTGCCCCCGGTCAAGCCGCCCGAGATCATCGAGGTCGAGGAGCCCGCGCTGTCGATCATCGGCAAGGAGCCGACCGCTTCGCCGACCGGCGTCGTTCCGCTCACCGTGAGCTGTCCCGCCACCGAGGTCAACGGCTGCGAGGGCACGATCTGGCTCGAGGAGCCGCTCGACGCCGGCTCCAAGAACCAGGAGATCCGCGGCGCGCGCCGGAGCCCGAAGCGCTTCTCCAAGCCCAAGCGCTACAAGCTGAAGCAGGGCAAGAAGATGACCGTGCCGGTGCAGCTCGACCGCCGCGTGCACCGCAAGTTCAAGAAGAAGCGCTCCTTCAAGGTCACGGTCGTGGCCCAGCAGAAGGACTCGACCGGCACCGTGCAGACGATGCGCCGGACCGTCCGGGTCTTCAACAGCAAGAAGCGGAAGCGCTAGCGCGGCGAGCGCCCGCCCGGCTGGCGCGAGCGCCGGACCGGGTCTAGACTCGCCCTGCCCTCACGGGCGCACGCGGACGTAGCTCAGTTGGTAGAGCGTCGGCTTCCCAAGCCGAAGGTCGCGGGTTCGAGGCCCGTCGTCCGCTCTGAGGCCCGTCGTCGCTCCGAGGCCGCCTAGACGGCGGCGTCGACGCCCCGGCCGTCCACGGCCAGGCGCTCGTGATCGACCCGCACCTGGGCGCGCACCACCTCGCGCCGCGCGATGAGGTGACCGAGGCGATCTTTGAATGCCTGCTGGGTCGGCGCATCGGCCGGCTCGAGGAGCGATCCGCAGGCGGAGCACGTCTTGTCGTTCAGATCGGCGAGGCCGGCGGCACTCCAGAAGCCGGCATCGCAGGACCTGCATTTGAACTGGGGCATGGTGCCCCCTTCGTCCGGTGCCATGCGTAAATACATGACAAATGTATCTAGAAAAGCTAGTCTAGCAACGTGGCGCCAAACGAACCCCCGACCTGGACGTTCCTCACCTCCCATGCACAGGTGCTCCTGCACATCGCGGCGGACCCGGGTGCGCGCCTGCGCGAGATCGGGGATGCCGTCGGGATAACCGAACGGGCCACGCATCGCATCGTGGTCGAGCTCGTCGACGCGGGCTACATCTCGCGCGAGCGCACCGGCCGGCGCAACCGCTACACGGTCCAGACTGAGCTGCCGCTGCACGACCCGATCCCCCGCGAGCAGAAGATCGGCGACCTGCTCGCGATCCTCCAGCCCGCGGACCGGCGGCCGGGTTAGCGCCGTTGCGGCGCGACCTCTAACGCGCCGCCCTGCTCGGCTTGCGCTTGCACCGCGCGTAGCTGTAGCGCCGCGCGGTCGACCCGTCCGCGAAGCGGAACCTCGCCTCGAAGCGCCAGAAGCCGCCGGCCGGGCAGGTGCGCGGCATCGTCACCGTCGAGCGGGTGACCGGGATGCCGGGCGGCGGCGCGAACACCTCGAAGCGGGTCACCGCGAACTCGCCGAACGGAGCGCAGTCCGGCGGCTGCCCGGGCGGGACGCAGCTCGGCGGGCTGTCCGTCGTGATCACACGGCCATGCACGCGCTCGCGCAGGACCGCGACGATCTGGTCCGTCCCCTTGAGCGTCAGCAGCTGGATGAAGTTGCCCGGCGCGTTGTAGGTCGCCTCGTCCAGCTCCTGCGGCGACCCCATGCCGCTGGTCACCTCGGCCTGACCCACCCCGAGCTGGGTCTCCGGCGGGCACGCCGCGTGGCCGCGCTGCGTGAGCTCCTCGTCGGTCGCCCTGCACTCCGGCAGGGCCGACGTGACGAGCCGCGTGCCCTTCGGGTAGACGATCTGCACCTGGCGAGCGACCTTGGGCTTCCGGTTCGGGTCACCGAGATCGGAATAGGCGATGAGCACGTGCGCGCCGGAGGGAGCCCCGGGGACCCGGGTGGTCGGCTCGTAGAGGAAGCTCACGTTGAACCAGGGACTCGCGGCGGCCGGAGCGGCGGCCACCAGCGACCCGAGCATGACCAGCACGATGGCTGTGGCTGTGCGCATGCGCCCGACCGTAAACCCGCCGTGCCGCGCGTACATCGGCCAACCGGCCGATATCGAGGACCTAACGCATCGCGCTCCGCTGAGCCGCGAGGGCTGTGAGCTCCACGCGGTTGCGCACCCCGAGCTTCGCGTACACGTGCGAGAGGTGCGTCTTCACGGTCGCGCTCGTGACGAACATCTGGGCCGCGATCTCCCGGTTCGTCAGCCCCGCCGCGGCGCGCCGGACGACCTCGAGCTCGGTGGGCGTCAGACTCTCCCATCCGCCCGGGGGCCGGCGACGCGATCCGCGGCCGCGGCGCGTCCAGGCAACCGCGTCCTCCGCGGACAGGCTCTCGCCCTGCTGCCAGGCGGCGGCGAACGCGTCGTCGCCGAGCGCCGAGCGAAGCTCGCCCTCGAGGGCGGCGAGGCGCGGCGCGTCCGGCGCCCAGCGGACGAGCGTGAGCTCCGACCGGGCGCGCGCGGCGGCGCCCAGGAGCCGGACCGCCTCGTCGTGCGAGCGGCGTGCGGCCGCCACCTCCGCCAGGGCCTCGAGCGACTGGGGCAGCCACAGCCGAAGCCCCCGCTCGGCGCGCGTGGCGAGCGCCGCCTGCAGATGGTTCTCGGCTTCGGTCAACTGGCCGCGGCCGGTGGCCAGCCGTCCCAGGATCTCCTTCGACCAGGCGCCGGCCATGGCGCTCTGCACGCGCCTCGCGACACGGAGCGCGGAGTGGGCCTCCGCCTCCGCCCCCGCCTCGTCGCCGGACGTTCGGAGCACGTCCGCGTACTGGAGGATCGCCCACGCCAGGTTCCAGCCGTAGTCGACACCGGAGTCGACGACGCGCCTCAGCGTGGCGAGCGCGCGGTCGGTTTCGCCGAGCGTCGCTCGGATCGCGGCGAGCTGCACGTACGTCTGGGGCAATGCCATGCCCGCGCCGCTCGCGACGAGCCGCTCGCGGCTCGCCTCGATTCGCGCGAGCGCCTCGGCGGTCCTGCCGCGGGCGATCTCCAGTCGCGCCATCTGCCAGTGCGCCACGCCCTCGGTCACGGGCTCGCCGACCGCCCGCGCCGCGGCGATCGCGCGCCCGCCCAGATCCGCGAGGCGGCCGGCGTCCGCCGCGATCATCTGCCTGTAGCTCATGCCGGCGTAGATCCAGGCGAGGCCCTCGTGGTAGCCCAGCGCCTCGGCGGCGGGGAGGGCCGCCTCGAACAGCCGGTCCGCCTCCCTGTAGTCGTCGGTAACCAGGTACGACCAGGCCAGGGCGTGCGTGGCGGCCACGTGGCACCAGTCGTCGCCGCCCTTCCGCGCCTGCTCGCGCGAGCGTACTTCGAGCGGACGTGCCCCGAGCGGGTCGAAGTTGTGACGGATCATTCCCAGCACGCCGAGGGCGCGCGCCTCGGTCGTCCCGTCGCCGGTCGCCCCGGCGACCGCCAGCGCCTCCTCGAGCACCGGCATCGCTTCCGCGCCGCGTCCGGCGAAGGCGAGCAGGTAGCCGTGGCCCCAGAGGACGGGGGCGCGCAGCGGCGAGGGCTCGGAGCCGGCCGCGAGGGTCCGCATGCAGGCGTCCTCGGCCGTCGCGAACATCCCCCGGGTCTTCCACAGCGGCAGCAGGGCGACACACAGCCTTCGCGCGCGATCGGCGTCGGTCTCGATCGCCTGGTCGAGCGCTGCGGCCAGGTTCGCCGCGTTCGCCTCGAGGTGCGTGAGCCGGTCCGGATCCAGCGCGGCCGGCGACCCCTGGCCGGCGTCCTCCGCGAGGGCCAGGAAGAAACTCAGGTGGCGGTCGCGAGCGGCATCGGTCTCGCCCGCCTCGGCCAGGCGCTCGAGCGCGTACTCGCGGACGGTCTCGAGCAGCCGGTAACGGGTGACGCGGCCATGCTGCTCCGGCACCACGAGCGACTTGTCGACGAGCGCCGCGAGGGTGTCGAGGCTCGACCGCGGCTCCTGGGCGCCGACGGCCTCGAGGGCTTCGATGGTGAAGCGGTCCTCGAAGACGGCCAGCTGGCGCAGGAGCACGCGTTCCTCCTCGTCCAGCAGCTCATGGCTCCAGTCGAGCGATGCGCGCAGCGTGCGGTGGCGGGCGGGCGCGGCGCGCGCGCCGCCGGTCAGGAGCCGGAAGCGGTCGGCCAGCCCGGCGGCTATCTGGTCGAGGGACATGAAGCGCACCCGCGCCGCGGCCAGCTCGATCGCCAGCGGCATGCCGTCGAGCTCCGAGCACACCCGGGTGAGCGTGGGCTCGCCGGCCTCCGGGACCGCGAACCCGGGGCTCACCCTCCGCGCGCGCTCGGCGAACAGCCGCGCCGCCTCCTCGGCGGGCAGCGACGGCACGCGCCACGTGGTCTCGCCGGCCAGCCCGAGGGGGGCGCGACTGGTGACGAGCACGGTCAGCTCCGGGCAGCGCTCCAGGAGCACGGCCGCGGTCTCTCCGACCGCGCCGGCCAGGTGCTCGCAGTTGTCGAGCAGCACGAGCGCGCGGCCGGACCTCAGCCGCCGGGCGGCGGCGTCGAGCGCGGACTCGCCCGGCAGGGGACGCACCTCCAGCACATCCGCGAGGGCCTGGCCGATCTGCGCCGGCGCCCGCAGGGACGCGAGCTCCGCCCACCAGACCCCGTCGGAGAAGCGATCGAGGGAGTACGCCGCCGCCTGGAGCGCCAGGCGGGTCTTGCCGCACCCGCCCGCACCGGTGAGCGTGAGCAGCCGCGTCCGGGGGAGCGTCTCGCGCAGCTCGGCCAGCTCGCGCTCACGCCCGACGAAGCTGGGGAGGTCGCCCGGAAGGTTGGCCGGATGCGATCCGAGCGAGCGCAGAGGGCCCGTCTCGCCGCGCAACTCGGGATGGGTCAAGTGGTAGACGCGTTCGGGCGGCCCGAGGTCCGGCAGCCGGTGCACGCCGAGGTCGGCGAGACCCGCACCGGGCGGAAGCTCGCCGGCCACGAGGTCGCGCGTGGCGCGCGAGAGGAGGACCGCACCGTCGTTCGCGACCGCGCGGAGGGCGTCGCATCGCGCGATCGCCGCGTGGGGATCCCCGCGCCCCGCGGCGCTGGTGTCCAGGGCGAACCGCGCACCGGTGCCGAGCTCGATCGCGGCCTCGAACGCCGCCATCAGCGCGTCGGACGGCAGGTCGAACAGGGCGACCGTCCTCTCGGAGCCTGCGCGTTCCGAGACGAGGACGGTCGTGGTCGTCTCAGTCATCGTCCCCGGCGCACACCCCCTCTCCTCGGGGGATCGTGACGCACGCGGTGCCGGCCTGCGCCGGGGGCGCTCAGGCGCTCAGACTTCGGCCCACCACGCCACGTTCTCGGCGCCGACGGCTCCCGTCAGCGCGACCGTGAGCGTGGTGGCGGAGACCGCGGTGACCGCCACCTGGCGCCCGGCGACGGTCGCCGTGAGGCCGTAGCGGGTCGGCGCGGCGGTCAGGCCGTGCGTGATCGTGCCGCCGTTGGCCACGGACGCGACGCCGGAGTTCGTGTCCTTCGTGCCGGCCCAGACGTTCCGCGTGCGGGCCACGGTGCCGGTGCCCTGGACAAGCTCGTTGTCGGTGTCGGACATGTTGTCGATCAGCATCACGTTCGTGGGGTTCGTCGAGATCCAGACGCAGTTGACCGTGCACTGGATGAGCTGGTTGTCGAGCACCTGGATCCGGTCGGCGCCCACGCCGGTGACGGCGATGCCGACCGAGCTCGCGGTCGTCACGTTCTGCACGCGGTTGTCGGAGACGATCACCCGCTTGGTCTGCGTCTCGATCAGGATGCCCTTCCCGACGGTCGAGCCCGTGCCATCGACGCGGTTGCCGCGCACCTCGACGTCCTCGGAGTAGATGACGACGATCCCGTGCGCGGTCGTGCCCAGGCCGAAGCGCGCGACCTGGTTGTCGGCGACGGTCACGCGCTTGGAGTTCTTCGTGCCGCCGGTCTGGTCGCCGCCCTCGATTGCGATGCCGTTCGCGCGCACGCCGCGGACGATGTTCCCGATGATCTGCACGTCGAAGTCGCCGGCCTTGGCCCCGCTGAACCCCACGCGGATCCCGGCCGACTGGCTGCCGGTGACGATGTTGCCCTGGACCAGGATGTGCCGGCAGCCGGCGCCGTGGGTGTTGAAGCCGGAGTCGTGGGAGCCGAGGCAGGTGTTGTTGATGAACGACGAGAACTTCGTGCCGTCCGAGAACGCGTTCTCGCGGACGTTCTCCGAGTGGTTGCCGTCGAACACGATGTGGTGCGAGGACTCGCGGGCGGTGTAGCCATAGCCGTTGTTCGACAGGCTGACGTTCTGGCCGTCGAGGACCTTGCAGCCCGTGACCCGGCAGGCCGCGGAGCGGTAGAAGTCGACGGCGCCGCCGTCGCCGCTCGAGGGGCCCACGAACACGCAGTCGCTGACGGTGATCCCGTAGCTGTACTCGAAGCGGGTCTGCGTGCCGCCGACGCCCGCGGGCACCTCGAGGCGGAGCCCGACCAGCGCCGCGTCCACCACCGCGTTCAGCTTGACGATCTCGGCCGTCGAGGCGGTCGCGTAGGAGCCGATCAGCCGGTTCGAGAGCGTGATCGTGGTGCCGCTGATGCTCAGGATGCGGTTGATCTCCTGGTTGCGGCCGCCGCTGTACGGCGTGGTGAACTCGTACGTGTTGTCGCGGACCACGACGAAGTCGCCCGCCGCGAGGCCGGTGGTGGCGCTGACCGTGACCGTCGGATCGTTGAGGTTCGCGTTGGCGCTCAGGGCCTGTGCCGTGCCGAGCGTGCCCAGTGCGTTGACGATGAACGTGTTGGCCGCGCCGGTGAACTTCCTCAGCGTCGCGCCCGCGCCCTCGAGCCGTACGCGGGTCTTCAGCGCGAGCTGGCCCGTCTTGTAGATACCGGGCGGGAAGAAGACGATGCCGCCGCCGGCCGCCGCGGCCGCGTCGATGGCGGCCTGGACCTCGGTGGTGTCGTCGGCCACCCCGTCGCCGACCGCGCCGTAGTCGAGCTTGACGTTGTAGACGAAGGGTGTGTTGGCCATGGCGCCGGAACGTACCAGCGCTCACGCGGCGCGCGGAATTGCCTCAGCCGCAGTACGTCACGCGCACCGCGCGCGCCCGGCTCGCGCGCACGCGGATCTTCAGCCGGTGCAGCCGCGCGTCACGCGCCGAGGCGACCGTCCCCTTGGCGAGACGCATAGACGAGGGCCGCGGCGTGACCGTCACGCGCTGCTGACCGTCGCTCGCCGACTTCGGCCCGATCTTCGGGCGTCCCGCGCGGAAGAAGGCGGTCAGCGAGTAGCTGTCGCCAGCCCGCGCGCGGAACGAGAGCCGTACCCCGCACCGCACCGGCGTGTAGTCCCACGACGCGCGCCGCAGCACCCGGCCGCCGCGCGTGCGGTAGGCGCCGGTCAGCGTCACGCGCCCGTCCCGCCCCAGCCGGAGCCGCTCGCCGGCCGGCTGGCCGCCTCCGTTCAGCACGGGTCCGGTCGTGACCGGTGCCCGCCCGGCCAGCGGCGGCCGCTGCGGCACGAGGTCGAACCACGCGCCGCCGCTCGCCCGGAGCTTCGCGTTCACGAGCCCCGGGGCGTAGCGCAGGTCGTCCCGGCTGTAGTCGCGTCCGGCGTGCACGGCCTTGACCGCGAACCACACGGGCCCGTGCCGCACCACGGCGAACCGCCCGGACCCGCGCGAGAGCAGCCGCGCGAACGAGGCATCCGCCGGCAGCCGCGAGGCCTTCCTCTTGGAGGGAGCGACGTCGATCGCCCAGTTCAGCATCGCCAGCGCCAGGCCGCTCATCGCGGGCGCGGCGGCGTAGCCCTCGAGCGCCCGGCGCCCCGCGCCGAGGTCCTGCGCGAGCGCCGGCGCTATCCACTGCCCGCGCGGGCCGACCGGATGCTCCCGCGCGACCCGCTCGACGGTTCGCTCGGCCAGCGCCCGGTTGGCCGCCCGCTCGGACCCCCGCACGCCGGGCTGCGCCGACGCCGCCTCCGCCGCGAACGCCGTCGCGGCCGGCGACCACACGTGCTGCAGCGACCGGCCCCAGTAGGCGGTGTCCCCGTCGGGAGCGGTCAGGTACGCCGCGGTGCGCACGAGCCGCCGCAGCGTGGACCGCGCCGCGCCGCCGGCGCTGCGGCCCAGGAGCTGCACCGCCCGCGCGTAGAACCCGGCCGAGAGGCCGTGGTACGCGAGGGGCTCGTCGGGCGGGTCGCTCAGCAGCGTGCCGACCGCGCGCACCCGCCGCGGCACCTGCACCTCGATCAGCCGCCGCGCCAGTCGCATGGCCGCGTCGGAGCTCGCCTGCGACCTGATCCCCGCGCGCCGCAGCTCCATCACCGCGAGCGCGTCGATCAGCCAGTGGTTGCCGAACTCGCTGCGCACTAGGTGGACACGCGTGGTCCGGGAGCGGCGCATCCAGCGCTCCCACTCCGCGCGGTTGCGGCGGAAGTCCTTGAACTGCGCCGCGCGGGCGCGCGCGACGTTGTAGGCCGCGGCCACGGCGAAGTTCTCGAACGAGCTCTGCACGCGCGGCTTGCGCGTGGCGAACGTCACGGCGCGCAGGCCGGTCTTGATCAGGCGGCGGTTGCCCTCGCGCACGCCGGTCCGGACGAGCGCGTAGCCCATCGTCGCGTCCCCGTAGCGCGACCCGTAGCGCTCGTCCATGTAGTCCCGCAGCCGTCCGCTGCGCTCCTGCAGCGCGGGCCACGGCGCCGCGATCTCGCGCGCCAGGGCGCGCCAGCGCTCGACCGCGCGCGGCGGCGGCTGGACCGGGTCCTCGTACTGCGCGCCGGCGACCGGCGCGGCCACGCCCGCAACCGCCGCGGCTGTGCCCGCGACCGCCATGAGAACCGCCAGCGTCGCGAGCCCCCGCCTCACCCCGCGCAGCGTAATGCCGCGCGGGGCGCGGGGTTCCGGTTGCCTTCTACTCCGGGAAGGTGCAGCTCCCGATCACGCGGTCCGGATCGCGCTTCTCCTGGCCCACGACGGTTCCATGGCCGCCGGTCGCCTTGGCGTGGAAGCGCAAGCTCCGGCCGCCGCGTCAGCGCACGCGCGCGTACTCGCTCACGGGGAGCAGGTCGACGGTCCCCTCGCGCTCGATCCGCGCGAGCAGCCCCTCGAGCTCCGCCTCGTACGGCGCCTCCGCCCTCTCCATCGCGCGGTAGTAGCTGCGCACGAACCCCGACACGAGCTCCGCCGGCACGCTCCGCTCAGTCTCGATCCCGGCGTCGGAGTAGAGCGCCAGCAGGAGGAAGCCCGGAACGCGCGGACTCCCGGGGCCGAGGCCCGGCTGGACGAACGGCACGTCCAGCACGCGCGCGCCCGCCCGCTCGAAGAACCGCAGCCGGTCGAGCGGCCGGTCCCCGTCCGACGCCGGGTGCCGGCGCGGGTCGTGCACCTCGCCGAGCGCGAGCCGGACGTCCTCCCCGGCCCCGCACGCCTCCCGCAGCGCGCCCAGGAGGGACCCTCCGATCCCGCGGCCGCGCCACTCCGGATGAACCGCCAGGTAGCCCACCAGGAGCACCTCGCCATGGCGCTCCGCGATCGCCCCGCCCACCACGTCGCCGCCCGCCTCGGCGACCAGGGCGAGCGCCCCGCCGCGAACGCCCGCCTCCATCGCATCGAGCGACTCGAGCTCCTCGGCCGCGAACGACGGCGCGAGGACCTCCCGGTGGAACCGCGCCAGAACCTCCGGATCGAAGTCGCGACCCAGGTCGCGGATCGTCACCGCCGCGCTCTCAGGATGATCGCGGTCAGGGTGACGGCGGCGCCCACGAGCAGCCCGGCCTCCAGCCAGACGAGTGCGCGGCCCTGCAGCTCGAAGCCGCCGTTCAGCCACTCGAAGAGCCCCGCCAGCGAGGTTGCCGCTATCACCCCGAGCCCGGCCTCGACGAATCGCTGCAGCCGCTGCTGGCGCTCCTCGGCCCGGCGCCGGAGCAGCTCCTCCCTCTGGCGGTTGTCCTCGGCGATCCCGGAGGCCATCGCCGCCAGCCGCTCCTGAAGCGTCGAGCTGATGGCGAGCTGCCGCTCGAGCCCCGACTCCAGCGCCGGCAGGCCGGCCGCCTCCCAGAGGCGGTCGAGGAACGCGCGCGTGCGGCGGCTGTCGACGAGCCGCGGCGAGTGGAGGTCGGCCAGCTCGCGCCGGATCTCGGCCTGCAGCTCGTGCAGCGCGGCCTCGTCGCGATGGATCTGGCCGAGCTTCTCGCTCGGGTCGGCGGCCGGGTCGCGGAGCTCGGCCAGCGCGCGCTCCAGTGAGTCGGCCCGCGTGCGGATCCGCTTCTCCCAGAGCGTGAGCAGCGGCGGCAGCGACGCGACGAACTCGATCATCTCCTCGTACTCGCCGCACAGCCATTCGGGCGACGTCGGCATGTAGAGGACGGTCGTGTCCGGTGTCCGCATCACGAGGTCGCCGACGCGCCCCGACCCCTCCATCAGGTTCTCGACCCTGGGCGCGGGGTAGCGGACCCACTCCTCGAGCGAGGTCGCGCAGTCGCCGACCGAGTGGAACAGCAGCGAGGCTCCGACCGCCCCCTCGAGCTCCTCCGCCAGCGGCGGCACGCCCTCGTCCTCGCGGCCGGGGACGGTCGCCTCGCGGATGCCGAGACCGATGTGGAAGTCGGAGGTCGGATCGCCGACCACCGCGGCTCCGAGGTTCGCCGCCACCCCCGCGATCATGTCGTCGACGTAGCCGGGCGCGTCCTCGTCGGGGCTCACGAACCGGTCCCACGTCCCGCCGGGGCAGAGGACCTTCTCGTCGCCCATCCCGGGCGACGCCCGGCGCAGCGCCTGGTTGAGGTCGTGCAGCGTCGCGTCCTTCAGCACCGAGCCGACCCGCAGGTAGTGGTTGCCCAGCCGGCTGAGCCTGACCTCGGCCGTGAACTCGAGCATCTCCAGCTCGTACTCGAAGTGCTCCAGGAGGGGCTTCAGCGCGGTCGGCTCCACCTGGATCCGCGGGAGATGGATGCTGACGCCGCCGTGCGTGCGCTCGGGCGGATCGGCGTGCTCCCAGCGATCCGACAGGCGGGTCGGCCCCACGTCCGCCGGCGTCACTCCCGGTCCCAGGATCCAGCTGAGCGCGCCGGCCTCCGCCCGTTCGATCACCTCCGCCGCCGCGGCGCCCTCGCCCTCCAGGGCGAACGGATACACGTAGACGAGCTCGGCCAGCCCGATCCGGATCCAGGCCTCGCGCAGCGAGCCGTTCAACGCCTGCGCCGTCGCGACGTGGGTCCTCAGCTCGCTCTGGTAGACGTCGCCGTGGAGCGCGGGCGCCCGCTCGGCCTCGCGCAGCGCCCCCACGACCGCGTCGAAGCGGCCCTTCTCCGGCTCGCCCTGCTCGACGTGGTCGATCATCTCCGAGACCGCGTTCGCCAGGTCGCGCACCTGCTTGAAGTAGATGCCGGTCACCTCCGCGTCCGCGCGCAGCAGATCGAGCGGGCCGCCGCCGTCCCCGCTCGGCATCCGCTCCATCAGCCTGTCGACGCGGTCGACGATCTTGCTCGCGTGCTCCCACGTCGCGACCGGGCACGAGCACTGGAGCGCGTTCTCGACCGCCATCGCATCGACCATGTGCTGCGCCTGATCGACTGCCACGTCCAGCAGCTCCGCCTCGGCCGCGCCCCGCGAGGGGGAGGAGGCGAGCAGCTCGCTCGCCTCGGCGCGGAGCGCATGCAGCACGCCGCGGATGTGCGGGTAGTCCGCGGAGCGCTCCCACATCTCGAGGCAGCGCGCGTACACGTAGACCGCCATGAGCACCGCTCCCTGCGGATGGCTCGCCGCGGCAGCGAGCGCATCGGCGATGACCGCGTCGCCGTCGGCCGGATCCAGCTTGCCGTCGATCAGATCGTCGACCCGCTTCACGCGGGAGCCGTCGAGCTTTGAGACCTCCTCGCGCAGCCGGTCGAACGCCCGCTCGCGCCACTGCGCGGTGATCTCGTCCCACGCCGAGCTGTCCATCGAGCAGGTGCAAGCTAACCGCCGCTGCCGGGTTTGGCAAACCGCGCCAGGTCGAGCCAGCCGCCCACGCGCCATTCCTGTTTGGCGCGCAGGCCTTCACGGTAGCCCCGTCCGGGCACCCCCCTCGACCCAACTGGAGGACCGCCATGGCGGCAACCGGAGCGCGCGCAGCAGGCGCGCAGCCCACCACAAGCAGGGACCTGGACCACGACAAGCGGACGCCGGCGCAGTGGTACTGCGTCCTGTTCGGCGGCACGCTGCTGCTCGTCGGACTGATCGGCTTCCTCGCGAACGCGAGCTTCGTCACCGGCAAGGAGCTGGAGGACGATCCGCTGCTCGGCCTGTTCGACGTGAACGGCTGGCACAACGTCGTGCACGTCGCGTCGGGCCTCGTGCTGCTCGCCTTCTCCAAGAAGCGGGCGACGGCCAAGGCGGCGGCGCTCACGTTCGGCATCGTCTACGGCCTCGTCACGCTGATCGGCTTCATCGACGGCAGCGACGTGCTGGCGATCATCCCGACGAACACCGCGGACAACCTGCTGCACCTCGCGATCAGCGCACTGGCGATCGCCAGCGCGCTCATGTCGTCCGGTGACGACAAGGCGATCGGCCGCCACGCCGGGGCCGACCGCGCCGACGACGCCGCGGACGGCCGCGGCCGCGTCGAGCGCCGGCCCGCCGCGAACGGCGTGACCGCCGGCACCGGCCGCACGACGGCGCGCGCGACCGGCCAGGGCCCCGTCCCGCCGACGCGCACCTAGCGGGACGCAACGGGAGCCGGCCGCGTCCCAGCGCGGCCGGCTACCCGACGCAGCCGTCGATCGCCGGCCCCACCGCCGCGCGGTTCTCGCGGTCCCCGTAGCCGATCACCGCGGGCCCGCGCACGGCCGGCGCCACCTCGCCGTACGAGGTCGCCTTCAGCTCCTTCATCGCCTCCGCCGCCTTCTCGGGGCTCTCGAAGAAGACGAGGAACGCCGCGGGCGTGATCATCTCGCCCTCGTACACGTTCACGGGCTCGACCCTGTAGCCCTCGCGCCGCGCCTGGAACGCGAGCACGGACTCCTCGCGCGGGGCGGGCCGCTTGGCCTCGAACCCGGCCTTCCCGAAGCACTCGATGAACGCCGCGGCCGTGACCGGCTTGCGGTCGGCCGGCTCGTCGCCGTCGTCGCCGCAGCCGAGCGCCACGAGGGCGGCGACGGCGAGGACCAGAACCGGAGCGCGCATGTCCGGCAACGTAGCGAGTGCGAGACTCCGGGCGGTGGCCGAGCCGCTCTCACCGTCCGACCTCTCCGCCATCCAGGCCGAGCGCGGGCCGGTGCACATGCACGTCGGCGGCCTGCTGGTGTTCGACGGCCAGGTCACGCGCGAGGCCGTGGTGCGCCGTCTCGAGGAGAGGCTGCACCTGATCCCGCGCTACCGGATGCGGCTCGAGTCGCCGCCGCTCGGGCTCGCGAACCCGGTCTGGATCGACGACCCCGCCTTCGACCCCGCCCGGCACGTCAGGCGCGCTGCGCTGCCCTCGCCCGGCGGCGAGGCGGAGCTGCTCGAGCTGGTCGGCCACGTGCTGTCGGAGCGCCTCGACCGCTCGCGGCCGCTCTGGCAGCTCGTGGTGGTGGAGGGGCTCGAGGGCGGGCGCACGGCGATCGTGGCGAAGATGCACCACGCGCTCGTGGACGGGATCGCGGCGGTCGACGTGAGCACGGTCGTGCTCGACCCGACGCCCGAGGGCCTCGACCTGCCGGCCCCAGGCGAGCCGGCCGCCACCGCCTCCGGCCGCCGCGCCCGGGCGGAGCAGCTCGCGCGGATCGCGGCGGCTCAGCTCGCAGTGCCGCGCCGGCTCGCGCGCGAGACCTTCTCGCGCGCGTTCACGACCGACCCGCGGGTCGCGGCCCGGCAGGCGCGCGAGGCGGCCTCGGTGGTGGCGGAGCTCGCGCGCGTGCGCCCGGCCGCGCCCGACACGCGTCTCAACCGCGCCATCGGCCCCGACCGCCTGTTCGCGACCGCCCGCGCGCGGCTCGACGACGTGAAGGCCATCCGCCAGGCCGCCGGCGCCACCGTGAACGACGTCCTGCTCGGCGCCGTCTCGCTCGCGCTCGCGGACTTCCTGGGACCGGACGCGCCGGACCGAGCCGTGGCCCTCGTGCCGGTGTCGATCCGGGCGGAGGGGGAGGGGAACGAGGTGGCCAACCGGATCTCGACGGTCTTCTGCGACCTGCCGCTGCGCGGCGAGCCGCTCGAGCGCGTGCGCCTGATCTCGGCCGAGATGGCGCGCGTGAAGGACTCCGCCCAGGTGCGCGCCGGCGCGCTGATCGCCGGCGCGACCGGCCTGGCTCCGCCGATCGTCTCGTCGCTCGCGGTGCGCGCGATGAGCGGGCCGCGGATCTTCAACCTCGTGGTCTCGAACGTGCCCGGCCCGCAGCAGACCTTCTACCTCGCGGGCGTGCCGCTCTGCGAGGTCTTCCCGGCGGTGCCGCTCAACCCGCGCAACCAGGCGCTGTCGATCGGCATCGTGAGCTACGCCGGAGGCGTGCACTTCGGCCTGCTGGCCGACCGCGACGCGGTGCCGGACGTGGCGGCCGCCGCGGCGGCCGTGGAGCGGGGGATGGAGGAGCTGGTGGCGGCGGCCTGATCACATCGTGATCCGTTTGAGGGGCTCCAGCACCCCAAAGGGATCACGATCGCGGCCGGACCGCCCTAAGTGCCGCCGTTGACGGGCGACGGCGGCGCGTCGGAGGCGCGGGCGGAGGGCTCGGGCGGCGGGGCCGCAGCCGCGGCCGCTGCCGGCTCGCTGTCGCGGTCGCGTCTCCCGCCCGGCAGCTTGCCCGCGAGCCGCCCGAGCGGCCCGACCGACCCCTCGAGGTTCCCGAGCGTCGTGTTCAGCTGGTCCATCGAGACGAGCAGCCGCTCGAGCACGCCGGCCATCTGGGTCACGTTGCCGTCGAGCCGGTCCATCGTCTCCGGCAGTGCCTCGAGCCGCCGCTGCACCTCCACGAGCACCGGCATCGCGCTCTCGATGGTCTGCATCCGCTCGTCCATCGGCCCCAGCACCGAGGTGCCCGCGGCCACGGCGTCGAGCGTGGCCAGCACGTCCGGCAGCGAGCGGGTGTTCACCGCCATCTCGCTCGTGGCCTCGTTGATCTCCGGCAGCTGGCGCGTCGACTCGCGCACCGCCGTCATGTCGCGCGCGAGCTGCGGCAGCACGCGCAGCGCGCCGATCACGTCGGCCGGAACCCCCATCACTCGTCCCAGCGGGTTCATCCGTCCTCGTCCCCCTCCTCGACCTCGCCCGGGTTGCCGAACAGCGCGAGCACGGCGAACGCGGCCACGGCGGTGGCCAGCGAGGCGGCCACCAGCGGCAGGTCCGGCGTGCGGGCCTCACCATATGCGAGCGGGCGGAGCGAGAAGAACAGCCCTACGCCGATCGAGACGAGCACCGTCACGAGGTTCACGATCGAGAACGCGTCGCCCGCGTGGCCGGTCACGTGCGGGCGCAGGCGGAAGAAGCGGCCCTGGATCGCGAGCGCCACGCCGCCCAGGGCGATCAGCTCGGCCGCGACCTGGAAGAACTCCTGCTCCGCGTGGGCGTTCCAGAGCGGCACCGCGGCGGCCACACCGGCCACCGGCGGCACGACCGTCAACGCCGCGCGGTGGCGGATGCGAAACGGGGCTGCGGGCTCCACTACCGCCCGGCTCCGCGCCGCCGCCGGCCGGAGTGCACGCGCCGGCGCGAGGAGCGCGACTCGGAGGCCGCCGCGTGGGCGCCCCGCCCGGCCTCGAAGCCCTCCCCCCCGAGCACGCGGCCGTATGTCTCCTCGGCCGCCACCGTCATCTGGATCGCGAAGGTCGCCGCCACGGCCTGCCGCGCCACGGGCCGGAGCCGCTCGATCGACTCGCGCACCTGCGGCCACTCCTCCGGCGGAGCGCCGCGCGCCTGGAAGGGCCGCAGCACGTGGTCCAGGAAGAGCTGCGTGAAGCTCCGCGCCACCGCCTCGGTGTGGCGCACGATCTTCGTCAGGACGTCGATGGTCGTGTCGAGCGGCACGCCGGCCGCCACGACCTCCTCGCCGGCGGCGATCAGCGCGGGGCTCGGCAGCTCGAAGCGGTCGCCGCCGAGCGGGACGACGACGCCGAGCCGGATCGCGCGCTCGAGCGGCCCCGGGTCGTCGTCGGGCTGGACCCCGAAGCGCGTGGCCAGCTCGTCGAGCGTGATCACCTCCGGCTCCTCCGTCTCCCACGCCAGCGCCGCGCGCTTGAAGCCGAGCATGTCCTCCCACTCGCCCTCGGAGCCGTCGATCAGCCGCTTGATCGCGGTGAGGTTGAAGCCGTCGGCCTGCATCTCGCGGATGAGGTCGAGCCGCGCCACGTGCTCCTCGCCGTAGTAGCCCGTCCGGCCGCGCACCTCGGGCGGCGGCAGGAGGCCGCGCGACTGGTACGCGCGGATGTTGCGGGTGGTCAGCCCCGTCCGCTGCGCGAGCCCGTCGATCGTCAGCAGGTCGCCGTTTACCTCGGCCACGACGCGGATACTACGTAGAACAACGTGACACCATTTGGTGTCACATTTGTATATGTAACCCGAAGCTGACCGACCACCGCAAGAGGGGGACGACGAATGCGACACAGGAGATATCTCCTCGCGACCGGACTCGCGGCCGTGGCCGCGCTCACGCTCGGGACCGATGCCTTTGCGCACGGCGACCCGGCCGAGGCCCCGTCCGCCGCCGGCGGCGAGTGGCTCCAGATCATCATCGGCACGATCGCCGGCATGGTCGCCGCGGGCGTCGCCGCCTGGGTGATCGTCGGCCACCGCGAGGGCCGCGTGCAGCTCCTTCGCAACCTCGGCTCCTTCGGCGAGCGGGTGACCGGCCTGCCCGGGTGGGTCGCCGTGCCGGTCGCCACCCACGCCGGTGGCCTGCTGATCGCGGTCTTCGGCATGTACTGGGACATCGCGACGCACATCGACGCGGGGCGTGACGAGGGCCCGTTCGCCAACGCCTCCCACTACTTCATCCTGGTCGGCCTCGGCACGATCTTCCTCGCGGGGGCGCTCGCGTGCGCGATGCCGGACCGCAAGCCCAGCGAGGCCGCGGTCCGCCTCCCGGGCGGCATGGAGGCCCCGCTCGGCGGCGTGCTGATGCTGATCTGCTCCGCCGTCGCCCTGTCGGCGTTCCCCCTCGACGACGTCTGGCACCGCGTCTTCGGCCAGGACGTGACGCTCTGGGGCCCGACGCACCTCCTGCTCTTCGGCGGCGCCGCGCTCACCGTGATCGGCGGCTTCGTGCTCCTGATCGAGGGCCGCCGCGCGATGCCGCTCGAGAGGGTCCCGACCAAGTCGGCGTCGTTCCTGCGCCGCCTCCAGGTGGTCGGCTTCGCGGGCGCCCTGCTCATCGCGCTCTCCACCTTCCAGGGCGAGTTCGACTACGCGGTCCCGCAGTTCCGCCTGATCAACCACCCGATCCTGCTGATGCTCGCCGCCGCCGGCGCGCTGACCGCCGTCCGCGTGCACCTCGGGCGCGGTGGGGCGCTGCTCGCGGTCGGGTTCTACATCCTCGTCCGCGGCGGCCTGAGCCTCCTGGTCGGGCCGATCTTCGGCCACACCACGCTGCACTTCCCGCTCTACATCGTCGAGGCGCTGATGGTCGAGGCCGCCGCCCTGATGGTCAAGCCCGAGCGCACCGTGCGCTTCGGCGTCCTCGCCGGGGTCCTGGTCGGCACCGTCGGCCTCGCCGCCGAGTGGGCGTGGTCCTACATCTGGTGGACCGTGGAGTGGCCTTCCACGCTCCTGCCCGAGGCCGTCATCGCCGGCCTGATCGCCGCCATCGGTGCCGGGGTCCTGGGAGCGCGAGCGGGGCGCGCCGTGACGGCGGAGCCGGGACTCCCGCCGGTCTCCCGCTGGGCGGCTCCGCTCGCGGCGCTTGCCGTGATCGGCGTGATCGCCTACGCGGTGCCGGTCACCAAGAACGAGCCGGAGGTGAGGGCGGACATCACGCTCCGCGACGTGATCCCCGGCCAGGAGCGTGCGGTGGAGGTGACCGCGCGGCTCAACCCGCCGGACGCCGCCGACGACGCGCACTGGTTCCTGATCACCGCCTGGCAGGGCCAGGAGGGCCGGTCGGTCGTGTCGCAGATGAAGGAGATCGCGCCCGGCGTGTGGCGCTCGCAGGAGCCGCTGCCGGTGCACGGCACCTGGAAGACGACGCTGCGCCTGCACCGCGGCAGCGACGTGGCCGGCCTGCCCGTCTACTTCCCCGAGGACAAGGCGATCCCGGCCAAGGCCGTGCCCGCCACCGCCTCGTTCACGCGCACGTTCGTCGACGACAAGGAGCTCCTCCAGCGCGAGCAGAAGCCCAGCGCCTCGGGCGGCCTCGTGGTCGGTGGCTACCTGGTGGTGCTGCTGATCGCGATCGTCCTGGTGGGCGCGATCGTCGCCGGCCTGGCCCGGCTCGAGCGGGTCACCTCGCGGCCCGGCGCCAAGCCGATCGAGCACGAGCCGCTGGTCGCCGCCGCGGAGGTCGCGGCGGACGGCGGCGGGGAGCAGGTCGGCGGCGCCGACGAGCGCTCCGAGGGCAAGAAGTTCGTGTCGAGCTGAGCCGCTGTCCTGCCCGAGGGTCGCATACCGGCCCCAGGGCAGGACGGTAGAGCGAGGACGCCGGGTCTCGGCGCCCTAGGTGCCGCTGCTGTAGCCGTCGAGCACGACGAACACGCGGAGCCCGTCGTCGTCCGCGGCGGCGGGCACCACCCGCAGCTCCTCGGCGACCCCCGCCTCGCGCAGGTCGTCGGAGACCTGCTCGATCAGCGCCACCTGGTCACCCGACGCGGCGACCTCCACCGAGCGCGCGGTCGTGCGCAGCGGCAGGTTGGCCTCCGACTTGGCCTTGCGCACCTCGTGCAGCACGGCGGCCGCCAGCCCCAGCACCTCTGCGTCGCCCGGGCGCGGGCCCGCGGCGGCGCGGATCTCCTCGGGCGTGGGCCACGCGGCGCGGTGCACCGACCCCTCCTGCCACCACGACCAGACCTCCTCGGTCACGAACGGGAGGAACGGCGCGAACATCCGCTGCAGCGCCGACAGCCCGATGCGCAGCGCCTGGTCCGCGGACACCGCCGGCCCGTCGCCGCGCGAGCCGTAGCGCCGGTCCTTCACGAGCTCGAGGTAGTTGTCGCAGAAGAACCAGAAGAAGCTCTCGGTCCGCTCGAGCGCGGCCGTGTAGTCGTAGGCCTCGAACTGGCGGGTGGTCTCGGCGACGACCTGCTCGAGCCGCGCCAGGAGCGACAGGTCGACCGGCTCGGTCACGGCGCCGCCCGCCGTGGCCGGCATGCCCAGCACGAACTTCGAGGCGTTCAGCAGCTTGACCGCGAGCTTGCGGCCGATCCGCATCTGCCCCTCGTCGAACGCGGTGTCGGCGCCCGGCCGGCCGTTGGCGGCCCAGTAGCGCACCGCGTCCGAGCCGTACTGCTCGAGCAGCCCCATGGGCGTCACGACGTTGCCCTTCGACTTCGACATCTTCTTGCGATCCGGGTCGAGGATCCAGCCCGAGATCGCGGCGTTGGTCCAGGGCGCGGCGTCGTGGTCGAAGTGGCTGCGCACGACCGTCGAGAACAGCCACGTGCGGATGATGTCGTGCGCCTGCGGGCGCAGGTCCATGGGGTAGACGCGGGCGAACAGGTCGTCGTCGGCCGCGTGACCGCCGGCGATCTGCGGCGACAGCGACGAGGTGGCCCAGGTGTCCATCACGTCGGGGTCCGCGGTGAAGCCGCCGGGCACGTCGCGCTGGTCGGCGTCGTAGCCGGGCGGCACGTCGGTGGTCGGGTCGACCGGCAGCGACTCGCGCGCGGCGAGGATCGGCCGATCGAAGTTGGGCTCGCCCGTGCCGCTGTCGAGCGGGTACCAGACCGGAAACGGCACGCCGAAGAAGCGCTGGCGGCTGATGCACCAGTTGCCGGTCAGCCCGTTCACCCAGTCCTCGAAGCGCGCGCGCATGTACGGCGGGTGCCAGTCGATCTCGCGCCCGCGCGCGATGAACTCGTCGCGGAAGTCCATCGTGCGCACGAACCACTGGCGGCTCGTGACGATCTCGATCGGCCGGTCGCCCTTCTCGAAGAACTTGACGGCGTGCTTGATCTCGCGCGGCTCGCCCACGAGCGTGCCGTCCTCGCGCAGCAGCTCGACCATCCGCTTGCGCGCGCCCTCGATGCGCTGGCCCACGAGCTCGTCGTACGCGCGCTGGGCGCGGCCCGGGTCGTCCGCCGTGAACGGCTCGGCGCCCCAGTCCGCCGGGGCGATCGTGCCGTCCGGCGCCACGATCGGGCGCACCGGCAGCCCGAGCTCGCGCCACCACGTCACGTCGGTGGTGTCGCCGAACGTGCAGACCATCGCGATGCCGGTGCCCTTCTCCGGGTCGGCCAGCGGGTGGCCGTGCACGGGGATCGGCGCGCCGAACACCGGCGAGCGGACGGTCTCGCCGAACAGCGGCCGGTAGCGGTCGTCGTCGGGGTGGGCGACGAGCGCCACGCACGCGGCGAGCAGCTCCGGGCGCGTGGTCTCGATCTCCACGCCCGCGCCGCCGCCGGCCGCGGGGAAGCGCAGCCGGTGGAACGCGCCCTTCAGCTCGCGGTCCTCCAGCTCGGCCTGGGCGACCGCGGTGCGGAAGCCCACGTCCCAGAGCGTGGGCGCGGCCTGGTGCACGATCAGCCCCTTCTCGTGCTCCTCCATGAACGAGAGCTGTGCGATGCGCTGGGCCGGCTCGCCGATCGTGGTGTAGGTCATCGACCAGTCCACCGACAGGCCGGCGCGGCGCCAGAGGTCCTCGAACGCCTGCTCGTCCTCGGCGGTCAGCCGCAGGCACAGCTCCACGAAGTTCGGACGCGAGACCATCCGCGGCGGCCCGTCCGCCCCGGGCTCCACCTGGAGGCCGTCCTCGTACGGCGCGTGAGGGTCGCAGCGCACGTTGAAGTAGTTCTGCACGCGCCGCTCGGTCGGCAGGCCGTTGTCGTCCCAGCCCATCGGGTAGAAGACCTCGCGCCCGCGCATGCGCTGGTAGCGCGCGATCAGGTCCGTGTGCGTGTAGGAGAAGACGTGGCCGACGTGCAGCGATCCGCTGACCGTCGGCGGCGGCGTGTCGATCGCGTAGATCTCGTCGCGCGCCTTGGCGCGATCGAACCGGTAGGTCCCGTCCTGCTCCCAGCGCTCGGCCCACTTCTGCTCGAGACCCTCGAGCTTCGGCTTCTTCGGGAGGGGGGCGGGCATGCCGCCGGTACGTTACTTTGCCGCCCCATGACAACTGAACGAATCAAGCGACTGATGACCGTGCTGGCGATGCTGGCCGCGTCCGCGATCTTCGCCGTCGGGTGTGGCGGGGACGACGACGACGGTGGCGACGGAGGCGGCGGCAGCGGGAACCCCGTGAGCGGCGACACCTCGCCGCAGGCCAAGCCGGAGTCGGAGGACGAGGCGATCGACCGCTGCTTCGAGGAAGCCAGGAAGCAGCAGGGTCAGGCTCGCGAGACCGCCGAGGCAGCGTGCCGCGCGGCCGACACGGGCGATACCGACGAGCTGAAGGACGAGGCGAAGGAGCAGTGCCTCGAGACGGCCAGGCAGTTCGACGGCGCGGCGCGCAAGCAGGCCGAGGACGCCTGCGAGAAGGCCACCGAGTAGCACTCGGCCGAGCGGGTTTCAGTAGGAGAGGGCGATGGGACTGCTGGACCGGCTGAGGGCCGATCGTCGCGACACCCGCGACGGCGGTCCTCGGCCGTCCCTCGCCCGCGACGCCGTCGCGATGCGCGCCACCCTCACCGCGCTCCACACCGAGCGCGGCGGCCGCGAGCTCGACCTGCGCGGGATGGTGCGGGACATGCTCGAGGGCGAGGTCGAGGCGCCGACCGCCGACGTGCGGCACATGGTCCGGCTCGACACCTCGCCCGACGAGTTCTACGAGCGCGAGCTCGCCCCCAACTGGGACGGCCTCGACGAGGACCGCCGCGCCGACAAGCTCGACCAGTTCGTGGAGCTGGCGCACATGGTCGAGGCCTCGCCCGACGCGCTGCCGCTGGACATGGCGGCGTCGCTGCGCACCAAGCTGCTGGTGCTCGGCTGGGCGTTCGACGAGGAGCACGGTTACCTCGGGCGGCTCGCCGGGGGCTGAACCCGGGCGGGACCGTGTACGTAGGTCCCGGTATGCGACTAGGATCGCCGACGTGAGGCGCGCTGGACTCGCGATCCTGGCCGCCGCGGCACTGCTCGTGTCCGCGGTTCCCGCATGGTCGGGCGACGACGGCAGGGTCGCTCCGGTCGCATCGCTGTCGGTCTCCCCGGAGTCCGTGACGGCCGGCGACCCGGTCGCGCTCGACGCCTCGGGCTCGCGCGACGCCGACGGCACGGTCGCCAGCTACGCGTGGGACCTCGACGGCGACGGCGCCTTCGAGCGCCAGTCCGGCGCCCAGGCGACGCTCGCGCACGCGTTCAGGACCGCCGGCACGCACAGCGTGGCCGTGCGGGTGCTCGACGAGACCGGCGAGAGCGCGGACGCCCGGACGAGCGTGACCGTGACGGAGCCCGCGCCGGCCGAGCCGGACCGCTCCGCCGCCGAGCCGGAGCCGGCCGCCGCCGAGCCCGAGCCGGATCGCTCCGCCGCCGAGCCCCAGCCGGACCGCTCCGCCGCCGAGCCCGAGCCGGATCGCTCCGCCCCCCGCGCGGAACCCTCGCGCAAGCCGCGCGCGACCGAGGATCCGGCGCGCGTGCAGGCCGCCGCGTCCCAGTCGGTCTCGATCCGCGACTTCTCGTTCGCGCCCAGGTCGGTCACCGTGAGCGTCGGCGAGACCGTCACGTGGCGCAACACGGGCGACGAGGCGCACACCGCCACCGCCCGCGACGGAAGCTTCGACACCGGCAACCTGCCGAGCGGCCAGAGCGGCTCCGCGACCTTCCAGAAGGCCGGCACGTTCTCGTACTTCTGCAAGCCGCACCCGTTCATGACCGGGACCGTCCGCGTGACCGGCGCGGGGTCGGGCGGCTCCGGTGGCGGCGGCTCCGGTGGCGGCGGCTCGGGCGGCTCCGGCTCCGGCGGCTCCGGCGGGACCCAGGGCGTGACCGGGAGCGGCGAGAGCGGCAGCGGCGCGGCCGCGGGCACGGCGGGCGGCGGCTCGCTGCCGAGCACGGGTCTTGCGCTGGCGCCGTTCCTGGCGATCGGGCTCTCGATGATCGGGTCCGGCGTCGCGCTCAGGCGCCGGTGCGCCACTTCGCGCGCCTGACGGGCTAACATCCGGCGCGCGGGCAGGGGGGCCGAACGCACCCTCCCCGTTGACAGCGCGCAAGAGCCTCAGTCTCACCCGAGAACCCCAGGCCGTCCGGGCCGCTCGCACCGCGCTCGACGCACTCGGCGGCGACTTCCCCCGCCGCCGCCTGCACGACGCCTCCGTCTGCCTCAGCGAGCTCGTCTCGAACGCGATCCAGCACGCGTCGCGCGGCAAGCTGGAGCTGACGCTCGCGCTCGACGGCGGCCGCCTGCGCGTGGAGGTCGCCGACCCCGGCCGCGGCTTCGATCCCGGCCCCTCGCGGAAGGGCGACGAGGGCGGCTGGGGCCTCCTGATCGTGGACCACCTGGCCGACGACTGGGGCGTGGAGGGCGGCGAGCGGACCGTCGTGTGGTTCGAGATGGCGCCGGAGGACGGGCGGCTGCCGACGCGCGGGGGCCGGGTTGCGGAATGATGCGCGGCCCCCGGGATCAACGAGAACAGGAGTCGACTTGGAAAGCTGGGACATCCGCTCCCTCGAAGTAGAGGTCCACAAGCCGAAGGTGCTCAAGACCGACGGCGAGGCGCGCCTGATCGCGATCAACCTGCCCGCGGGCGAGGCGCTCGACGACCACCAGGTGCACGAGCGCGCCTACATCTTCGTCGCCGACGGAACCGTGGAGATCAACGCTTCGGGCGGCAGCGAGACCGGCGGCCCCGGCCTCCTCGTGCACTTCGACCCCAACGAGCGTCACGAGGTCAAGGCGACCGAGGACGCTCGCCTGGTGCTGGTGCTGGCGCCCTGGACCGGGGAGGGCCACTCGCGCGACCGCGCGGGCGGCGGCGACCCGGCCTCCGCCTAGCGGGGCGCCGCTCCGCTTAGGCGCCTTCGCGCGCGGGCGCACGCGAATCGCCCTGCGATAATCGATCCCAGTGAACCCGCAGCGCAAGCGGACGATCCGCCTCGTCGTGGCCCTCACCGCCGCCGTGCTCCTCGGCGGCGCGCTGGTCTACACCAGCTTCAGCGGGGCGGCGGAGGCGCGCAAGCCGTCGCAGATCGCGAACGCCGGGCCGGGGACCGACTACAAGGTCACCGGCAAGGTCGTGCCGGGCACGATCAAGCGGACCGGCGGCCAGGACGGGCAGACGCTCCACTTCCGGGTCCGCGACCGCGACGGCACCGCCTCGATCCCCGTGGTCTACAAGGGTGTCGTCCCGGATCCCTTCCGGGACGGCCGGGAGATCCTCATCGAGGGCGAGATGCGGGAGGGCACGCTCATGGCCAAGCGCGACACGCTCGTCACGAAGTGCCCGTCGAAGTTCAAGAACAAGCAAGACGGTCAGACGCTGTAGCGGCGTGATCGCTCGACGGATAGCGCCGTGACCGCCGGCATCGGCTCCGCCTGCCTGACTGTCGCGCTGCTGACCGCGCTCTACGCGGCGGCGGCGGCGATCCACGGTGCGCTCAGCGGCCGGCGCGAGCTCGTGACCTCGGCGCGGCGCGCCTTCTACTGCCTAGCCGGGCTCGTGGTGCTGGCGGTGGCGCTGCTCCAGGCCGCCTACATCCGCACCGACCTGACCTTCGAGCTGGTCACGCGCAACTCGTCCGAGGACACGCCGCTCTTCTACAAGCTCACCGCGATGTGGTCGAGCCAGGAGGGCTCGCTGCTGCTCTGGGCGCTGCTGCTCTCGGTCTACTCGAGCCTCGTGCTGCTGGCCACGCGCCGGCGGCTGCGCGACATCGTGCCGTGGGCCACGGCGGTGCTGGCGGGCGTGACCGCGTTCTTCCTGTCGCTGATGGTCGTGTTCGGCGAGAGCCCGTTCAAGCAGCTCGCGACCGCGCCCGCCGACGGCGCCGGCCTCGAGCCGCTGCTGCGCCACCCGGCGATGGCCATCCACCCGCCGATGCTCTACTCGGGCTACGTGGGCTTCGCGATCCCGTTCGCGTTCGCGATCGGCGCGCTGATCGTGCGCCGCGCCGACGCCGAGTGGATCCGTGCCACGCGCCGCTTCGCGCTCATCGCGTGGACGTTCCTCACCTGCGGGATCCTGCTCGGCGCGCTCTGGTCGTTCTCGGAGCTCGGCTGGGGCGGCTACTGGGCCTGGGACCCGGTCGAGAACGCATCGCTGATGCCGTGGCTCCTGGGCACGGCGTTCCTGCACTCGGTGATGGTGCAGGAGAAGCGCGGGATGCTGAAGATCTGGAACGCGTCGCTGATCGTCGGCGCGTTCGTGATGGCGCTGCTCGGCACGTTCCTCGTGCGGTCGGGGATCCTCGACTCGATCCACGCGTTCGGGGCCTCCACGCTCGGCCTGCCGTTCCTGATCTTCATCGGGATCGTGCTGATCGGGTCCGTCGTCCTGATCGTCCTGCGCCGCGATTCGCTGCGCTCGGAGGCGCGGCTCGACTCGCTGCTGTCGCGCGAGGCGTTCTTCCTCCTGAACAACCTCGTGCTGCTCGTGATGTGCGTGGTCGTCTTCTGGGGCACGTTCTTCCCGCTGATCTCGGAAGCGCTCACCGGCGACCGGCTCAGCCTCCAGCAGCCGTACTTCAACTTCGTCAGCGTGCCGCTGGCGCTCGTGCTCGTGCTGCTGTCGGGGATCGGCCCGATGCTCACCTGGCGGCGGATCACCCCGGGGGCGCTGCGGCGCTCGTTCCAGTGGCCCTTCGCGGCCTCGGCGCTGGCTCTCGTCGCGATGCTCGTGCTCACCCCGGCCGAGGAGAGCATCCCGTCGCTGCTCATGTTCACCTTCGTCGCGTTCGTGATCGCGGTGGTGGTGCAGGAGATCGCGCGCGGGACCGGCGCCCGGCGCACGATGACGGGCGAGCGGGTGCCCGCCGCGCTGGGCGCGCTGCTGTCGCGCAACCGCCGCCGCTACGGCGGCTACCTGGTGCACGTGGGGATCGCGGTGGCGTTCCTGGGCGTGGCCGCCTCCTCGGCGTTCCTCGAGCAGCGCGACGTGCGCATGACCGCGGGGCAGACGACGGAGGTGGGCGACTACAGGATCACCTACCGCGAGCCGACCGCCCGGCTGCTCGACGACGACTCCGGCACCGGCGCCCCGATCACGTTCGGCGCGGTGCTCGACGTCGAGCGCGACGGAGAGCGCTGGACGATGCGCCCGCAGCGCAACTACTACACCGCCGGCGGCGGCCAGGGCGGCACGTTCGGGCGCTTCTTCATGGGCGAGTCCACGAGCGAGGTGGACCTGCGCTGGGGCGTGACGCGCGACCTGTGGACCGCGGTGGCGCCGGACCTGAGCATCCTCATGGAGCCGATCAAGCGGGCCAACCGCGAGTTCGCGGATGCCGACGGCGAGACGCAGGCAGTCATCGTCGCCGCCATCGCCGAGCGCTACCGCCGCCACGCGCCCCCGGCGACGTTCCGGATCATCGACTCGCCGATGGTCGCGTGGATCTGGATCGGCGGCGGGCTAGGCCTGCTCGGCTCGATCTGGGCGCTGTGGCCGGCCGCCGAGGCGCGGCGCCGGCGCGAGGCGAGCCTGGCCGCGGCGCGGCTCGGGCGCGAGCTGTCGCGCGCCTAGCCGATCGGAGCGGCGAACCAGCCGCCGCCGCGGGTGCCGCGGAAGCGGAAGCCGTACGAGAGGGTCCAGTCGACCGTGCCCGCGAAGCCACCGCCGGCGAAGGGGCGGGAGCCGGTGGTCGTGAACGAGCCGCGCGGCGAGCGGAAGACCCGGTAGGGGACGTCGGCGAACGGGAGCCCGCCCTCCTCGAAGTCCTCCATGTGCGGGCCGGCGCAGCGGGTGTCGAAGACCTGGTCGTCGTCTCCGAGGAAGACGCTGTCGGTCGTGAAGTCGCGCCAGTCGAAGCGCACGCGGCGGCTGCGCGGCTCGAACATCATCAGGTCGGTGCCGACCTCGGTGCGGTCCACGCAGTGCTCGGGGTTGCCGGCGGCCACGACGTCCGACGTCGTCCGGCCCTTCGTCTCGAAGAAGCCGTAGAACGCGACGGTGCGCTTGTGCTGGCGTGCCCAGATCACCTGGCCGAACTCGGGCTTCCCGCCGAAGGAGTAGGTCGTGGTGCCGCCGATGGAGCAGACGCCGCGCTCGCGGCAGCCCGCGCGCTCCTCACCGTGGAAGGTGACCTTCACGGTCCCCTTGGCCTCTGTGACGTCGTAGAGGGTGACCCGCATGCGCGGCTCCTTGGCCTCGGCCGGGACCGCGGCGAGCGCCAGGGTGAGCGCCATGCACAGCGCTGTCGCGATCCTTCGCACAGGTCCACTATGCACCAGCGAGTGCGGATGCGCCACGCACCTAGACTCGCCGGGTGGACTTCGCGATCGCGTTCGTGTTGCTCGCGGTCGCTGTCGCCCTCGTGGTGATGGGGCCGCTGCGGCGGCCACAGGAGGAGGCCGAGACCGACGACGCTCGGCGGCGGGTGCTCGAGGACTCGAAGGAGGCGAAGTACCGCGAGATCCGCGACGCCGAGCTGGACCGCGAGATGGGCAAGCTCTCCGCGGAGGACTGGCGGCTGGTGGACCGCGAGCTGCGCGCGCAGGCGATCGCGATCCTGCGCGAGCTGGACGAGCTGGAGGAGGCGGAGCCGCCCGCCGCGCCCGACACGCCCGCGTCCGACGCGCCCGCCCCGCCCGGCTAACCTACGCGCCCATGGAGAAGATCCTCTCCCTCGTCCAGGTCGCCCTCTCGGTGATGGTCGTGCTGCTCGTACTGCTGCATTCGGGCAAGGACGCCGGCCTCTCCGGAGCCTTCGGCGTCGGCGGCGGCAGCGGCCCCTTCGGCGGCGGCTCGCTCGTCGAGCGCAACCTGGACCGCTGGACGATCTTCTTCGCGATCCTCTTCGTGATCAACATCTTCGTCCTGCTGAAGTTCTTCTAGGGCGAGCCGCCGGCGGCCTGCCCGTTGCCGCCCCTGAACTCGTCGAGGCCCGCCCGGGCCTCTCGCTGCACCTTGCCGCGCACGATCGGGGTCCAGCCCAGCAGCAGCCCGGGGGGCCCGAGCGCCTGGCGCGACCAGCGGTGGAAGGAGAACGAGTCGCGGTGCTCGGCTATCAGGCCGTCGCGGAACGTGAACTCCGCGCGGACGTCGTTGTGCACGCGGCGTCCGGTCCTGAACGTGTAGTCCGCGAGCCAGTGGGCGCTGCCGCGCTCGTCGTCCGCCTCGTGCTCCTCGAGCCGTACCTCGAGGTCCTTTGCCCGCCCGGTCAGCATCCGCCACATCGCGCCAGGCTCCTCACCGCGAAGATCGGTGAAGACCGGGTCGGAGAAGCGGGCGTCCGGCGCGTAGCAGGCGGCCATTGCCTCTCCGTCGCCACGCGCGAAGGCGTCGTAGAAGCGCTGGATCAACTCGTCGTTGGAATGTGCCATCGGCGCAGGCTAACCGGCCGCGCGTCAGGGGGCGTTTTCGCCGCGCGCCTAGGGCGAGCGCCTACGGACCTCGAGCCCGCCGCCGGCCTCGCGCACCTCGAACGCCGGCTGCGGCGCCGTCGCCGGCCCGCGCAGGACCGAGCCGTCCTCCAGCGAGAAGCGCGAGCCGTGGCAGCCGCACTCGAGCACGTCGCCGTCGATCTCGCCGACGCCGCTCAGCGGGCAGCCGCGGTGGGAGCAGCGGTCGTGCAGGGCGTGGATGCGGCCGGCGCGCCGCAGCAGCACGAGCGGGGTGTCGTCGGCCACCGCGCGCACGAGCTCGCCCTCGGGCAGCTCGCCGGCGTCGCGCACCGGCGTCCACTCGTCCGAGCCCGGATCGAACACGGTCTGGTCCGGGCCGACGCCCTGGGCGAACGACAGGTGGCCGCCCAGGAAGCCGCCGAAGCCCATGATCGCCGTGCCCGCGGCGCCGAGGAGGGCTCCGCGGCGGCGGTCGCCGCTGCGGCGCGCGGCCAGCGACGCGATCTGGAGCGTCAGCGCGGCGGCGTTCGTCGAGGCGTGCACCAGCCCGACGCGGCGCACGCCGTCGTCGGCCGGCTCGGTGTCGGCCCAGTCGTTCACGCCGGTCAGCGCGGTGGGGCCGTAGGCGGCGATCCCCACGCCGATCAGGCGCTCCTGCGCCCGGCCGTCGTCGTCGCCGCCGAGGAGGTCGAGGAGCGTGGCGCTCATGAACGACCCGATCACCACGTCGGTCAGCAGCGGGTGGACCGCGTGGCCGAGCCACGTGCCGCTGAGCGCGTCCTTGAAGCGGCCCGGCGACAGCGCGCCGCGCACCCGCTTCCCGACCGCCTTGCCGGGTGCGTCGAGAACTCCCGCGCCCTCGAGGGCGGCGATCACGGGCTCGAGTGGCGTCGGCCGCTTCATGCCGTCGTCACGTCCACCCGCACGCGCCCGTCGCCGCCGCCGCTCGGGGCCCCGCCTCCGAGCCCGCCGCCGCCCGGCTCGCCCTCCGGCAGCGGTGCGATCCCCAGCCCGTCGATCATCACGAAGAAGGCGCGCGCGAACGGCGTGTCTCTGGCGCGCTGGCGCACGGCGTCCCAGTCGATCTGCTCGCGCAGCGCCCGCGCGATGTCCAGCAGGCCCTCGTAGCGGAGCGAGTGCTGGGTGAGCGCGTTCAGCTTCGTCGCCAGCACGTCCTCGATCGCCATCACGTTGAGCTCCATGCTCATCACGCTCAGCACGTCGCCGCGGGCCATCACGTCGTCGTCCGGCGTGATCCCGCTCGGGTTGAAGATGACGTCCACCAGCACGTCACCGTCCCACGCCTTGTAGAGCCACTCCTCGGGCGGCTTCTCCGTCCTCATGCCCGCCTTGGCCAGTGCCTCCAGAGCCCGCTCGGCGTCCTCGGGCTTGACCACGAAGTCGAGATCGTGCGAGGTCTCCGGCCCGCCGCGAGCCCAGGAGGCCAGGCTCCCGGCCAGCAGGAACGGGATCTCGTCCTCCCGGAGCGCGGCCGCGGCCTTCTTCATCGACTCCGCGATCGCCTGCATCGTCTCGCTGCGTGGCATCTGGATCTGATACCCAACCAGATGTGGACTCAACAGGACCCATCCGCATCGCCGCCGCCGGCGACGTGCACATCCGCGAGGCCAACCGGGCGGAGGTGGCCGCGGCCTTCGCGGGCCTGGAGGGCGACTGCGACGCGATCCTGGTCGCCGGCGACCTCACCACGCACGGCGAGCCGGAGCAGGCGAAGATGTTCGCCGAGGCGGTCCAGCCCTGCCACGTGCCGATCGTCGTCGTGCTCGGCAACCACGACCTGCACGCCGACCGCGGCGACGAGTTCCGCGCCGTGCTCGAGGCGGAGGGGATCGTGGTGCTCGAACGCGAGACGAAGGTGCTCGACATCGGCGGCCACGAGGTCGGGATCGTCGGGCTGAAGGGGTTCGTCGGCGGGTTCGCCGGATCGAACCTGCCCGACTTCGGCGAGCGCCAGCTCCGCGACGTGTACGCCACCACCAGCCAGGACATCGAGGCGCTCGACCGCGGGCTGCGCGAGGTCGCGCAGTGCCCGTTCCGGATCGTGCTGCTGCACTACGCGCCCACCGGCGAGACGCTCGAGGGCGAGCCGCCCGGCATCTGGGCCTTCCTCGGCAGCGACCGGCTGGCCGCTCCGATCCGCGAGCACGCCCCCGACCTCGTCCTGCACGGGCACGCGCATGCGGGCACGTTCGAGGGGAAGATCGGCGACTCGCCCGTCTACAACGTGTCGGTGCCGGTCATGGGGCGCGAGTTCTGGGTCTTCGAGCTGAGCTCGCCGCGCCGGCCGACCACGCCGATCCACTAGCGCCGTGCGGGTCCGGCGAGCGGGGCCGGCCGACGCCGCCGCCATCGCGGAGATCCACGTGGGCGCCTGGCGCGCGGGTTACCGCGGTCTCCTGCCGGACGCGGTGCTCGACGGACTGTCGGTCGGCGTGCGCCGCCGGGCGTGGGAGGAGCGGCTGGCCGGCGCGGATGCGCCGCCGACGCTCGTCGCCGAGCACGAGGGCGCGGTGGCCGGCTTCTGCGCGCTGGAGCCGGGCGGGGGCGAGGTGGCCGCGCTGTACGTGGACCCCGGGCGGTGGGGAAGCGGCGCGGGCGCGGCGCTTCTCGGGGCCGGGCTGGAGCTCCTGCGCGAGCACGGGGCGAAGGAGGCCGTGGTGTGGCTGCTCGCCGGCAACGAGCGGGCGCGGCGGCTCTACAGGCGCTTCGGCTTCGCCGCCGACGGTGGGGAGAAGCGCGAGCGCATCGCCTCGCTCTCAGCCGAGGAGGCGCCGCCGCAGGTGCGCCTGCGCGCGCCGCTCTAGCTGCCGATGTAGCGCGCCTCGAGGGCGTCGAAGGCGCGGTCGGGCAGCAGCCTGTCGAGCGCCACCTGCGCCCACGCGTCGGGACCCACGAGATAGCGGGTTCGCGGCCGGCCGGCCGTGAGCGCCCGCTCGACGACCTTCGCCACCCTGTCGGCGGGCGCGCCGCGCTCGCCCGTCCTCGCGGCGATCTCGGCGACCTTGTCGAGCGCGTCGGCGTAGAGCTCGCGGCCGCGCTCGCCGATGGTCTCGCGCACCCGCTCGGCGCCCTCTTGGCCCTTCTGCCAGATCTCGGTCGACATGCTGCCGGGCTCGACCACGATCACGTGGATGCCCCACGGGCGCAGCTCCTTGCGGAGCGTGTCGGTCAGCCCCTCGATCGCGAACTTGGAGGCGTGGTAGGGACCGAGGAACGGGTGCGCCACGCGTCCGCCCACCGAGCCCATGTTCACGATCCGGCCGCGTGCCGCGCGGATCTCGGGCATCACCGCCTGCGTCAGCGCGATCTGGCCGACGACGTTGACCTCGAGCTGGCGGCGCAGGTCGTCGACCGGGAGGAACTCGAGCGGTCCCTGCACGGTGATGCCGGCGTTGTTCACGAGGCCGGCGAGCCCGCGGTCGCCGACCGCCGCGCGCACCGCCGCGGCCGTCGACTCCACCGTTGCCGGGTCGGTCACGTCGAGGATCACCGGGCGGATCCGCTCGGGCGCCTCCGCGCGCACCGACTCTCCGTCCTCCTCGCGCCTCACACCCGCGAGGACGTCCCACCCGGCGCGCGCGAGCCGCACGGCGCTCGCGCGGCCGATCCCGGTGGAGCAGCCGCTGATCAGGACGCTGCGCGGAGCCATCGCCGGGCGATTGTGACGTTTTGCCCCCTATGGGGGGCTCAACGTCACAAACGCGGCCGGCGGCTCCTGCGCGAGCCGCCGGCCGGGTACGCCGCTTCGCTACGACCCGGTGGTCGTGCGGGTGCCGCTCGTCCGGTCCTGGTTGCCGGACGTGGTGGTGCCGGACTTGCTGCGGGTGGTGTCCTTGCGCGTGGTGGTCTTGCTGCGCGAGGTCCCGCGGTCGTTCGACGTGGTCGTCTTGGTCTTGCTGGCGGTCGTGTCGTCGCCGGTGGCGTTCGTCACGGTCGCGGTCGTCTTGGCGGTGTTCCCGGAGGTCGTGGTCGCCGGGACCTGACCGGGACCGTCGTCGCCGCCCTGGCCGTCGCCCGCGCCCGGCGCGTTGTTCACGGGCGGCGCCACGTCGCTCGTGGCCGTGCCGGTGGTCGCGCCGTCGTTGCCCGACGTCGTGGTCGCGCCGTTCGCGTCGGTCGTGACCGTGTCGGTCGTCTGGGCGCCGTTGCCCGAGGTCGTGCTCTCCGGGTCGTTCGTGGCCGTGGCGGTCGTGCGGTCGTCGTTGCCCGACGTCGTCGTCTTCGTGTCGTCGCGGTTGTCGTCGTCGTCGTCGCCGCCGCCGGGACCGCTGTTCGAGCCGCTGCCGCCGCTTCCGCTGCTGCCGCTCTTGACGGCGGCCGGCGCCTGGCCGCTGCCCTCGTCGCCGAGTGCCGTCGACGCCCAGTACAGCGGGGTCGACATCACGAACAGCAGCATGAGGAACAGCGCTCCCGCGCGCCGGTGCAGCGGGAAGGGGTCGGGGGCGGGGGCGTCCGTCCCGTCGAGTCGTGCGTAGATCCACGGTCCGACCGTGGCCTGGCTGGAGTTGTGGTGCATGAGCGGCCTCCCTGGGGGGTTCGTGCTTCAACCCCTGCAACGCAACGGGTGGCGAAAGCTCACGCGCGAAATCGCAGGCCGCGCCGCGTGGCGCTCACCTTGCGCGGCAGCTCGGCCACGAGCGGCTCGAGACCCATCGCGAAGTCGGCCGCCGCGGGCCGCTCGTCCGGGTCCTTGCGCAGCCCGGCCTCGATCAGCTCGGCCAGCGCCGGCGGGGTCTCCGGCGGGAGCGGCCCGGGCTCCTGGCGGAGCTGCGGGAAGCGGACGCGGCGGTCGTCGCTCTCGCGGGCGCCCTTCTCGCGCGGGAAGGGGACCCGGCCGGCGGTCGCGTGGAACAGCGTGGCCGCGAGGCCCCAGACGTCCGCCGGCGCCCCGATCCGGCCCGGGTACGCCTCGGTGTCGCACTGCTCGGGAGCCATGTAGGCGTCGGTTCCCACCGTGCCGTTGATCCGCCTGGCCCGCGCGAACGTGCGCGCGACCGACAGGTCGATCAGCCGCGGCGGGATGCCCATCACGATGTTGTCCGGCTTCACGTCGAGGTGCACGACCTCCTCGGCGGCGAGGTAGTGGAGCGCGGCCGCCACGTTCAGGGCCAGCGGCAGGATCTGGGGGAGGGGGAGCGGGCCGCCGCGCTTGATCAGCCGCCGCAGCGTGTCGCCGTCGAAGTGCTCGACCAGCACGTGCGGGTACGGGCCCTCCAGCACCGCGTCGAAGCTGCGGATCAGGACCGGGTGCTTCAGGCGCTCGAGCGCCTCGGCCTCGCGGCGCAGGTCGCGCAGGGCCTTCTCCTCCCCGGCCTGGTCGGGCCGGAGCACCTTCGCCGCGAGCGGCGCGAGCATCCGCTCCTCCCAGACGAGGAACACCTCGTAGCGCGATCCTCCGCCGAGCGAGCGCAGCACGCTGCGCCCCGGCGCTATCTCAGCCCCCGGCTCGAACTCCCAGCTCGCGTGCTCCCGCTTGGCCACCGCAGGCATCGTCCCATCAACGCGCCGGGCGGTCGGATGTCACGCGGCGCGGGGGCCGGCGATCGCCTAGATCGACATCCCCTTCGCCACCGGCACCTCGATCAGGCGCGGCTCGCTCGCCCCGATGCCCTCGCGCAGCGCGTCGCCCAGCGCGTCCGCGCCCTCGACCCGGTCCGCCCGCATTCCGTAGGCCCGCGCCAGCGCGACGCAGTCGAGGCCGGGCAGGTTCAGTCCGGGCGCGCCCTGCACCTGCTCCAGGTCGGAGAACCACTTGAGGATCGCGTACTCGTCGTTGCGCAGCACCAGGATCGTCACGGGGACCTTGTACGCGACCGCTGTCCACAGCGCCGTGATCGTGTACTGGGCCGAGCCCTCGCCGAGCACCGCCACCACCGGCCGGCCGGGCGTTCCGATCTGGGCTCCCACCGCGGCCGAGAGCCCGAAGCCGAGCCCGCCACCGGCCCCGAACATGAACGACCCGGGCCTCGAGGGCTTGATCCGCGCGCGGAACGCGAGCGCGCTCGACGGCGACTCGTTCACCAGGATCTCGTCGCCGGTCAGCACGCCCGCGAGCGCGTCGAGGGCGGTGCCGGCCGCCATCGGGTCCGACTCCTCGGGCGGCGGAGCCGCGGCGCGCTCCGGCGGCGGCTCGCGGTCGGACTCGCCCACGCGCTCGGCCAGCGCCTCGAGGAAGGCGGCGGCGTCGCCCACGGCGGCGTCGCCCACCTGCGCCCGCGCGGCCTCGTCCGGGTCGCTCGTGACGTGGAACAGCCGCGTGCCCGCCGGGACCATCTCGCCCGGCACCTGCGGGTAGTACTTGAACACCGGCGCGCCCACCACGACCACCACGTCGCGGCCCTCCAGGAACTGGCCGACCGCCCCGAGCGCCGGCGGCAGCGCGCCCTGGAAGCTCGGATGGTCCTCGGGGAACCCGGCGCGGCCCTCGATGGCCGCGGCGAACACCGGCAGCCGCTGCTTCTCGGCGAGCCGCACGGCGGCGTCCCAGCCGCCGCTCGCGTCGTTCTCGCCGCCGACCACCAGCAGCGGGCTCCGCGCCGACTCGAGCGCGCTCGCCACCTGCTCCACGAACGCCGGGTCCGGCGCGAAGCGCCCGCTCACCCGCCGCGTGGCCAGCTCGTCCCCGTACTCCTGCGGCGCCGCCTCCCAGTCGTCCATCGGAAGCGACAGGAACACCGGTCCGCGCGGGTGCAGCCCCGCGAGGTGCAGCCCGCGCGCCACGGCCATCGGCACGTCCTCGGCGCGCGCCGGCTCGTAGCTCCACTTGACCGCGGGCTTCGGGAGAGTGGTGGCGTCGGCGTTCGTGAGCAGCGCGCTCAGCGCCATCATCGGCCGCGACTGCTGCCCCGCCGTGACGAGCATCGGCGCGCGGTTGTCGCGCGCGTTCACGATGCTGCCCATGGCGTGGCCCACGCCCGGCGTGGTGTGGAGGTTCACGAACGACGGCTTCCCGGTCGCCTGCGCCCAGCCGTCGGCCATGCCCACCGCCACGGCCTCCTGCAGCGCGAGCACGTACGTGAAGTCGGCCGGGAAGTCCTTGAGGAACGGCAGCTCGGTCGAGCCCGGGTTGCCGAACATCGTCGTGATCCCATGCGCGCGCAGCAGGTCGAAGGTGGCCTCGCGCACCGTGGCCGCGTCGCCCGGCGGCGGCGCGCCGTTGCCCTCCGCGGCCGCGCGGCGTGCCTCGATCGCCTCCTGGGCCAGGTTGCTCATCGACTCTCCCCTCGGTCACCGGTCACGACAACCGGGAAGCCTCTCACCTCTCGGTCTGTAACGTCACCGGCTATGAGCGCGAAGAGGGGCATGAACCGGCGCCAGCTGCTTGGCGCGACGGCAGCGGCGGCCGCCGCGGGAGCCACCGGACCCGCGGGAGCGGGAGCGGCGACCAAGAAGAAGGCGGTCAAGAAGACGCCTCAGGTGAGCGCCGACGTGATCGTGGTGGGCGCCGGCCTCGCCGGCCTGACCGCCGCGCGCGAGCTGAAGCGCGCCGGAAAGTCGGTCGTGGTGCTGGAGGCCAACGACCGGGTGGGCGGCCGCGTGTGGAACCACGAGCTGCCGGGCGGCGAGGTCTCCGAGCGCGGCGGCACGTTCGTCGGCCCGACCCAGGACCACATCATCAAGCTGGCGGCCGATCACGGGATCGGAACGTTCTCCGCGGTGATCGAGGGCGAGAACGTCTACGTCGCGCCCGACGGCGAGCGGATGACCTACAGCGACACGGGCCCGACCGGGACCGCGCCGCTCGACCCGCCGATCCTGGCGGACCTCGCGGCCGTGGTCGCCCTGCTCGACGAGATGTCGAAGGAGGTGCCGGTCGACGCCCCGTGGAACTCGCCCCGCGCCCGCGAGTTCGAGCGCTACACGCTCGAGGAGTGGATCCGCCAGAACAGCACCACGGAGCGCTTCCGCGCGCTCGTGCCGGCGGCGACCCGCCCGATCTGGGGCACCGAACCGCGCGAGATCTCGCTGCTGTACGCGCTCTTCTACATCGCGGCGTCGGGCAACGAGACGAACGTCGGCACGTTCGAGCGCAACTTCAACACGCGCGACGGCGCACAGGAGCAGCGCCTGGCCGGCGGCGCCGCCCAGGGGCTCTGCCAGCTGATGGCGAAGGGCCTCGGCAAGGGCGCGGTGCGGTTCAAGTCGCCGGTGCGGCGGATCGTCCAGGGCCGGACGATCGTGCGGGTGGAGTCGCCGGCGGTGGTCGCGCGTGGCAAGCGCGTGATCGTCGCGATCCCGCCGGCCAGCGCCGGCCGGATCGACTACGACCCGATCATGCCCGCCGACCGCGACCAGCTCACGCAGTCGGTCAAGCAGGGTGCGCTCACCAAGGTCGCGTGCGCGTACGACAAGCCGTTCTGGCGCGAGAAGGGGCTGAACGGCACGGCCCTCGGCACGACCAACGACATCCTCGTGAACGCGACCTTCGACGACTCTCCGCAGGACGGCTCCCCGGGCGTGATCTTCGGGTTCGTCGGCGGCGACGCCTGCCGCCGCTACCTCGGAATGTCGAAGGCCGACCGCCGCTCGAAGGTGATCGACGAGTTCGCCCTCTACTTCGGCGAGGAGGCGCGCAACCCGGTCGAGTTCTTCGACACGATCTGGCCGGAGGAGCGCTGGATCCGCGGCGGTCCGGTCGGCAATCACGGGCCGGGCTCGCTGCTCCAGTACGGGCCGGCGCTGCGCCGCGTGCAGGGCAAGATCCACTGGGCCGGCACCGAGACCTCCTCCTACTGGAACGGCTACATGGACGGCGCCGTGCGCTCGGGCGAGCGCGCCGCGCGCGAGGTGCTGGAGAAGCTGTGAGGGGCCGCCTCGCGATGGCCGCCGGCCTCGCGCTGCTCGCACTCCTGGCGCTGGCGCCGGCCGCGCTCGCGCAGGGCCGCGCCCGCTTCGACACGCGCGTGCTCGCGCTCGTCCCCAAGCCCGGCTACCCGGCCCACGCGTACGTGCACCCGAACGGCCGGATCTACGCCGGCACCTACTCGAACCCCTCCGGCGACACCGTGCCCTCGCGGGTGTTCGAGTACACGGGCGACGGGGCGCTGCTGCGCTCGTGGACGGTCGAGGGACAGGACCTCACGCAGTCGCACGGCGTGCAGGCGGCCACGAGCGACGCCCGTGGCCGCATCGTGCTGCTCGACAAGAGCCCGCCGCGCATCGTGCTGCTCGACCGCGGCACGGGTGCGCAGATCCCGTACGCGTCGTTCGCGCCGCCCGCGATCCCCAACTACGCGGCGTGGGGGCCGGACGGCAGCCTCTACGTGACCGACTACGGCCAGCCGATCCTGTGGCGCGTGCCGCCCGGCGGCGGCACGCCCGAGCCGTGGCTCCAGGACGCGCGCCTCGAGGGCGCCGAGTTCGGCACGACCGGCCTGGAGCTGGCGCCGGACCGCGCGAGCCTGCTCGTGGCCCAGCAGAGCGAGGCGGGCGGTGCGGCCGGCAACCCGTCGACGGGCCGGATCTTCCGCGTCCCGATCGGCGCCGGCGGCACGCCCGGCGCCATGACCGAGTTCTGGGAGAGCCTTCCGGTCGACGGCCCCGACGGCTTCGGCATCGCCAGGTCGGGCAACGTCTACATCGCCAACCTCGCCTCGAACCAGCTCGTGGTGATCGGCCCCGACGGCCGCGAGATCGAGCGCTTCCCGCAGGCGCCGCTGAGCGGCGAGAACGGATCTTCGGTTCCGTTCGACGCGCCCTCGAGCGTGAGCTTCCTAGGCACCCGCGCGATCGTCGCGCAGCAGTCGTACTTCAGCGGCGACCCGGCGCACCAGGCGATCCTCGACGTGGAGACCGGGGAGGAGGGCCTGCCCGAGCTGATCCCGGCGGGCGCCGGGCTGAAGGACGCGGTCGCGCCGCGCGTGAAGCCGGCGAGCCTGAGCGGCCGCCGCCTGACGCTGAAGCTGAGCGAGCCGGCCGAGGTCGACTTCATCGTCGAGCGCCGCGACGGCAAGCGCTGGGTGGTGCTGCGCCGCGCCTTCCGCAACCTCGGCTCCGGCCGCCAGGCGCTCGACCTGCTCACCCTGGCGAAGAAGACCAAGCTCCGCCGCGCGCTCTACCGCGTGACGATGTACGCGACCGACGACGCGGGGAACGTGTCGCGGCCGCTCACGCGCATCGGCCGCGTGCGCTAGCCGCCGACGCTGTCCACGTCGACGCCGGTCACCGGGCCCTCGGCGCGCCCGACCCTCGCCTCGCCGGTGATCTGACCGCTCTTGACGAGCCGGGCCCGCACGCCCGTGACGGCCTGGAGGGCGTGGTCGACCTCGGCCACGCCGTACACGACCGGGCCCGACTGCTCTCGCTCCTCGCCCTTGAACGTGATGCGCTGGCCGTAGACGACCTCGAGCGCCTGGCGAAGCGCCTCGACGGTCTCCGCGAGGTCGCGGTCGCCCGGGTCGGGCTCCTCGATCCCGTTCGCGTAGTTGCCGAGCCGCGCCACGAGATCCTTGAGGTCGTCCTCGATCCGCTCCACGACCTCGTAGTTGGGACGCGGCGGCTCGATCTCGCCCTCGAGCACCTGGCCGGCGCCCTCGACGGGCAGCGGCGAGTCGTCCCCGCCCTCGCCCTCCTTGTGCGAGCGCCAGCGCTTCAGCACCTCGCCGGCCTGGCCGTAGATGAACTTGATTCCCTCGTTGATCGCGCCGCTCGCGGCGAGCGCCGCGAGTGCCGTGAGACTCAGCGGATCGACCATCGTGCCTCCTCGTGTGCGACGCCCGAGTTTGGAGTATGTATCAGCGTGCCGCCGATGGCGCAAACTAACCGGTGATGAACGGACCGACGGCCGGCGCTCCGGCCTCCAGGACGCTCCCGCCGGAGGACCTGCTGCCCGCCGGACCGCAGTTCGTGCGGCGCGACTGGATCCTCGACCGCCTGGGTGGCTGGCTCGGCGGTGGCGAGCGCGTGTTCCTGCTGACGGGCGACGCCGGCACCGGCAAGTCGGTGTTCAGCGCGTGGGTGGGCGGCGCGCCGGGCGACGGCGACGCGCCGCCGGAGCTCGACCGCGCCCGTGCCGCGTGGAGCGCGGCGTACTTCTGCTCGGAGCGCTACGTCGGTTCGTCGACCGACCCGCGCGCGTTCGTGCGCTCGCTCTCTCAGCAGCTCAGCTCCACGCTGCCCGGGTTCGAGGACCAGCTCGCGGAGCTGCAGCGGCCGTTGCTCCAGGCGAACGTGAGCGTGGGCGTCGCGCGCGGCGAGGTCATCGGCAACCGGGTGAACCAGCTCGTCTTCAGCGGCAGCACGGTCGAGGAGATGTTCGAGACCGCGCTGCGCGAGCCCCTGCGCGCGACGCTGGCGGGCGCCGCCGCGCCGGAGGTGCTGATCCTCGTGGACGGGCTGGACGAGGCGCTCGGCGAGGCCGGGCCGACGATCGCCGACCTCGTCGCCGATCTCGTCCGCGTCCCGGGGCCGCTCCGCTTCCTGCTGACCTCCGAGAACGACCCGTCGATCCTCGCCCGGCTCGGGGAGGTCTCCAACGCCTCGATGCTCCACGTCGACCTGTCGTCACCCGAGGCGGCGCCCCGGGTCAACGAGGACATCGAGCGCTACGTCCGCGGCTTCGCCGAGGCCGAGGGGCTCAGCGTGGCCACGCTCCGGTCGGTGCGGGCCGCGGCGATGGGCAACTTCGTGTACGCCCAGGGCTTCGTGGAGCAGCTCGGCGAGCCGGACGCCGACGGGCTCGCGCCGGACCTGAGCCGGCAGCAGGAGTATCGCCTCAAGCGCGTGCTGGAGCGCGGCCCGGCCGGCGACTGGCGCGCGGAGTGGCGGGACTCGCTCGAGCCGCTGCTCGGCGTGCTCGCGGTCGTCGCCGAGCCGGTCCCGCTCGACGCGCTCGCCGGCTGGATCGGCACGACGCCGGTGGCCGCGCGGATGCTCGGCGCGCGGCTCGGCCAGCTCGTGCGCACGCAGGGCGAGCTGATCGGGCTGTCGAGCCCCGCCTTCGCGAGCTTCCTCCTGTCTCCGACCCTGCCCGGCCAAGCCGCCAATCCGTTCGAGGTCGACGCCGCGGCAGCGCACGAGCGCATCGCCCGCCACTGCGTGGATTGCATCGTCCGCGACGGGTGGGGCGGCTGCGGCGACTACGGCCTCGTGCACCTGCCGGAGCACGTCGAGGCCCTGTACGCGGACGGCGCGGGCGCGGGCGGGGGCGGGGGCGGGGGCGCGGCGCGGGAGCCGGAGCTGCTCGAGCACGTGGTCCAGGCGATGCAGGACCCCTCGTTCGCGAGCGAGCTGCGCAAGCGCGTGCCCGACCCGATCACGGCCGGCCGCCCGTACCGCCGGCTGCTGGCTCTGCTGCTGCAGCTCGGGCGGCTCGACCTGTTCGAGCGCTTCGTCGACGACGTGGCCGATGCCGGGGAGCCCGCGCTGCGCGCCACCGCGCTCGAGGCGCTGATCGGCCTCGCCGAGCGCGACGGGGAGGGAGCGCGCGGGCAGATCGAGCGGCTGGCACTGTCGGGCCGGCCCACGCGCCGCCTAGTCGCGCTCCGGGCGACCGTGCGGCTCTCGCACGAGGACCAGGCGCGGGTGTTCAGGGCAGTGGTCGATCACGGCGACCACGAGGCGCGGATGGCCGCGGCCTACGCCATCTGGGTGAACTGGGCCGACGAGCCGGCGCGACTGGCCGGCGCCGTGCTGAACGATCTCGTGGACACGCTGTCGTTCGCGCGCCCGCGCAGGTCGCGCGCGATGCTCGAGTTCCTGGCGAACACGACCATCACCAACTACATCAACAACTGCTGGAACGCGGAGGTCGCGAACCTGACGAGCGAGCTGTGGCACCGCGTCCTCGTGGAGAAGCTGCACGTGAACCTGCTGAACCGCTCGCTGCTGGAGCGCACGCTGATATCGCCCGCCATGGCACGCCACTTCTCCACCCGCGTCCTCGGGGCGGCCAGGGAGTTCGACGCGGCGATGGAGTCGCAGCTCTTCCCCCTGCGCGGCGACGACGCGGACGCGGTGCGCGAGGTGGCCGCGCGACTGGACCCCGCGGCCGACCTGCTCGCGGTCGAGGAGCAGCTCGCGCGCCTGCTCGACTCGGAGGTGGTGCTCCTGCGGATACTCGCGGCCGAGGTCCTGGCGGTGCACGCGAGCACTCGATACCCGGAGGTCGGGCCCATGGTCGAGCGGCTCTTCGACGCCGGCTCGCCACGGCGGCGCGCGACCGTGCTGATCGCGCACGGCGTCGCCCTTCCGGACTCGCCTCCCGCGTGGCTGCCCGCGCTCGAGCGCATGACCCGCGCGCTGATCGAGGCCCCGGGCGAGACCGTCGAGCAGAGCAAGGCCGACCCCCTGCTCAGCCGGCTCGACCTGCTGTTCGTGCCGCTCGGTCTGGCCTACGGGCGAGCCGGGCAGCCGATGAAGCTGCACGAGACGGTGATCGCCGACGCGGCGCTCCACCCTGACGTGAGGCGGAGCTGCCTGACCGGCACCGGGGTCGTCGGGCTCTACCACCCGGACCTGGCGCTAGCGGCGCTGCAGCCGGCGGTGGCCGCCGACGAGCGGTTCCTGAGCGAACCGGGCGCGGTGGACGCGCTCGGGCTGGTGGCGAGCCTCCATCGGGTGAGCGTCGACGTGTGGCTGGCCGACTGGGGCGCGGCGTCGCTCCGCGAGCGGGTCCTCGCGGCCACCCAGGTGGAGACGGCCCACCGCTACGTCGAGGCCGTCGGCCTGTACACCAACGGCGTGCACCAGGCGATCCACTACCCGTTCATGCGCACGACGCTGCTGATGCAGGTGTTCACGCTGCTGCTCGACACGGATTCGCCGAAGGAGTGGGCGCACCGCTACTCGAGCATCGTCCTCAGGGCGCTGCGCGAGTCCGACTACACGCTGATCGAGTGGACCAGGTAGGCCGGCGTGACCGAGGGCATCCGCTTCGTCACGCAGATCTGCCGGACCGCGCTGCTGGGCGTCACGTTCGCCTTCGTCCTGCTCGGGGCGGCGTCGGCGGACGGGCGGGACCCGGGGTCGCTCGTCGCGATCCTCGTCACCGCCGTCGCGTACCACGTGGCGGTCTACGCCTGGAACGACGTGATCGACCTGCCGCTGGACCGCACACAGCCGCGCCGCGCGACCAGCCCGCTCGTCCGGGGGGTGATCGGCCCGCGAGCCGTGGCGGCCTTCGCGACGGCGTGCGGCGCGCTCGCGCTCGCCCTGGCCGCGGCGGAGGGCCGCGACGCGCTGCTCTGGATGGCGGGAGCGCTCGGCCTGCTCGCGGTCTACAACGTCGCCGGGAAGCGGCTGCGCGCGAGCCCGCTGTCGGACGTCGTCCAGGGCGCGGGCTGGGCCGCGCTGGTGGCCTACGCGGCGTCGGCGGCCGGCAGCCCTTCGGATGACACGCTGTGGACGTGCGTCTACACGGTGCTCGCGATCGCCCTCATCAACGGCGTGCACGGCGGCGTGCGCGACCTGCCCACCGACCACGCCGCGGGCGCCCGCACCACCGCGATCCTGCTCGGCGCGCGCCCGCTGCCGGGGGGCGGCGCCAGGGTGTCCCGGGCGCTCGCCGTCTACGGGTTCGCGGTGCAGGCCGCGATGATCGGCGTGCTCCTCGCGGGGCTCGCCGCGGGCGGCGGAGCAGCCGTGCTCGCGCGGATGGGGCTCACGCTGACGGGTGGGGCGCTGGCCGTCGCGCTGCTCGCGTACGGGCTCGCGCAGGCCGGGGGCGAACGGTCTTGGGTCGCCGGGCTGCTCCACCTCCTCCTCGTCCTCGTGCTGCCGGTCGTGCTCGTGGCCGACCGGCTCGACACGACGCTCGCCGTCCTCTTCGCGGTCCTCTTCACGGGACCGTGGGCCACGGTGGGACCGGCGCTGCGGCGCGGGCGTGCCGCGCGGGCCTGGGTCGATGCATAGCCCGGGCCTGAGGGTGGCGGTCGCCACGGCCGGCGGGCGGCCGCGCACGGTGCTCGTCGCGCTCATGGCGCTCACGCGCATCCGCACGTGCGTGGCGGGCGCGGTGCTGTGCGTGGCCGGCGCGAGGGTCGGCGGCGGGCCGGAGGGCTCGGAGGCCGTCGCCTTCGCCGCCGCGAGCATCGCCTGCCTCATCGCGTTCGCGCAGGTCGTGAACGACGTGGTGGACCGGGAGCTCGACGCGGCCACGAAGCCGTTCCGGCCGCTGCCGGCCGGCGCGGTCTCGCCGCCGGCGGCCAAGTGCCTCGCGGGCGCGTGCGGCGCTGCCGGGCTGGCGCTGGCGCTGCCGGTCCCGCGCCTGCTGCCCTTCGCGGCGCTGCTGCTCGTGCTCGCCTGGGCCTACTCGCTCGTCTGGAAGCAGACGGTGTTCCTGGGCAACGCGGTCGTCGCCGGCCTGGCGAGCTGCTCGGTGAGCTACGGGGCGGTGGCCTGCGGCGCCACGCCGCCGGCCGTGTTCGGCATGCAGGCCGCCGTCTTCAGCTTCGCGCTCGCCTTCGAGGTGCTCAAGACCGCGATCGACGCCGACGGCGACGCCGCGGCCGGACTGAGGACCGCGGCCACGCGCCTCGGCGTGCGCACCACGGCGCTCGTGGCCGCGGGGCTCGGCGGCATCGCGTCGATCGTGATCTTCCTCCCCGCGCTGATGGTCGAGCAGCCGGTCCCGTACGCCGTCGCCGTCGGCCTCGGCACGGCGCTGCCCACCCTCGTCGCCGTGTCGATCCTGATCAGGCACGGCCACACGCCGGCCGACCTCGCGGGACCGCACAGGCTCCTGCGCGCCGCCTGGGGGGCGGGCGTCGTCTCGCTGCTGCTTCTGTGAGCGTCCAGCCCCCGCACGTGGTGGTGGTGGGAGCGGGAGTCGCCGGGCTCGCGGCCGCGGGCGAGCTCCGGCGGCACGGCGCGGCGGTCACCGTCCTCGAGCGCGAACCTGAGCCGGGCGGCCGCGTCAGGACCGTCGAGCTCGAGGGCGTCCCGGTGAACCTCGGCACCCAGTTCGTCGCCTCGTTCTGCACCGAGACCGTCGCGGCGCTGCGCGCGGGCGGGCTGGGGGCCGACCTGGTTCCGGATCGCGAGCGGAGCGCCGTCGTGGCGGGCGGTCGCGCCCATCGCATCGACAGCCCCGCCGCGCTGATCGCCGGTGGTCTGCTCTCGGTCCCGTCGCGGCTGCGGCTGCCGGGGCTCGCGCTGCCCCTGCTCGCCGCCTGGCCGCGGCTCGACAGCTCGGACCTCACGGCCGCCGCGCCGTTCGACCGCCGCCCGGCAATCGACCTCGTGCGCCGGTGGGCGGGCGAGGAGGTCGCGTGCAGGGCGATCGGCCCGATCGTGCGCGGCCTCCTCTACTGGGACCTCGAGACGACCAGCCAGGGCGTGCTGCTCACCATGCTGAGGGCCGCGGCGAGCGGGGCGAGCGTGTTCCGCGTGAGGGGCGGCATGCGGCGGGTCGCCGAGACGCTCGCAGGCGGCCTCGACGTGCGCCTCGGCACCACGGTCACCGGGCTCGCGCACGGCGCCGGCGGCCGAGCCGCTGTCACCGTGGCGGACGCGGACGGCGAACGGGTGCTCGAGTGCGACGGGGTGGTCTGCGCGACCACCGCGGGGCCCGCGGCGCAACTGCTCGCCGACGCTCCGTCCGAGACGCTCGGCTTTCTGCGCTCGACCTCGTACTCGCGCACCACGATCGTGGTGGTGCGGGTGCCGTCGGGCGTGCCGCTGCCGCATACCTCGCTGCTGTTTCCGACGGACACGGTGCGCTCGCTCGCGTCGGTCAACCCGCCGCGGCTCGACGCCGGACCCGGTCGCGCGCGCTTCGTGAGGATCTCGCTCTCCGACGAGGCCCACGCCGCCATGGCCGGGCTGGACGGGGAGGGGCTGACCCAGGCGGCGCTCGCGCTGGTGAGAGAGGCCGGCGCGGGCGGCGAGTGGACCGAGCGGGCGACCCCGGCGCACGCCCTCCGGTGGGAGGAGGCGCTCCCGCGCTTCCCCGCCGGCCGGTTGCGCGCGGAGGGGATGCTGCGCCCGGACCGGATCGACTACGGCCGCGTGGCGCTCGCGGGCGACTACCTCAGGGCGCCGCACGTGGAGGGCGCGCTGCTGAGCGGGCGGGCCGCCGCGGGCCGGCTGCTGCGCGTGCTCAGGAGCGTCCCGACGCCCCCTCGGCCTCGACCTCGTCCGGCGTGAGCCCCACGTCCTCACGCACCTCCTCGAACGAGGCGTGCCCGCGCGAGATGCGCGACTCGCCCTCCGGTATCTCCTCGATCGAGCGCACGACCGTGACCGACACGTCGTGCACCTTCCAGTCGAGCGCGCGCAGGCGCTCGATCGTCTCCTCCACGCGGTCGGGTATCGCCTCGTCGCTCGCGGGCACCACGATGGCGTCGACCTCGAAGACCTGGCCGAGCTCGCGCATCCGCACCACCGCCTCGCCCACCCAGTCCATCCGGACCAGCTCGTGCTCGACCTGCAGCTTGATCGGATGCGGCTTCGACTCGTCGTACGTGCGCGGGCGCGCGTCCATGAGGTTGAGCACGGCGCGGCCGGTGTAGCGCATCCCGTCGCGCAGCACGTCGAGGCCGATCACGATCGCCGCCGCGGAGTCGAGCCACCACACGCCGAAGCCGATCCCGATCACGCCGCCCATCGCGGCGCCGGCGGTCATCCAGTCGGCGCGCTGCATCTCCGCGTCGGCGTACAGGACCTTGTCGTGCAGCTTCTCGGCCAGCGGCTTCTTCATCAGGCCGAGGATCACCGGCGGCACGCCGGTGTAGATCAGCACCGCGAGCATCAGGTAGCCCTGCCAGAAGTGCCAGTCCCACAGCTCCACGAGCCCGATCGCCGGGTGCTCCCCGCCGATCAGGTTGTGGGTCGAGTCGAACAGGACGAACAGGCCGAGCACGACGATGGCGATCGCCCCCGCCACGTACGCGACCGAGATCGAGCGGTGGTAGCCCCACTCCATCTGCTCGGTCGGGCGGCGGTCGCGGTAGCGGTTGGCGATCAGGAACGCCGTCGGCGGCACCAGGCTCAGCATGTCCTCGAGCCACGCCGCCTTCATGGCCTGCGAGCTGCCGAGCGCGAAGTACACGGCGGTGAGCGCCGTGACCATGTAGGCGAGCGTGAACCGCTCGAGCCGGATCGCCTTCCGCATCGCGCGCTCCTGCTCGGGCGGCAGCTCGGGTCCCTGCGGATACCTCACGGCTTGCCCTCCCGGTCCACGAGGGCGCGCCACTCGCCCTCGCGGTCGAGCAGGAACTCCTCGAGCTTCACGAGGAGGGCGTTCTCGCCGAGGCGGACCGCGATCGCGTGCTCCTCGTCGATCAGGTCCTGGCCGCTCGAGTCGAGGTTGGGGAGGTCGTCGAGCCAGTAGTCCCACACCAGCGCGGGGCCGCTCACGCCCTCGAGCGAGTCGAGCTCCTCCGAGCCGTAGTCGGTCTTGTGCTCGAGCAGCGAGGCGGCGTGGCTGTCGGCCTCGACCGCCACCTTCACGTCGTCGCTCTCGGGCGGCAGCGACTCGCCGCGCGGGTGGGCCAGCAGCAGCTCGGTGTCCACGTACGGGCGCGTGAGCGCGACCTTGCGGCGCAACTCGGAGGTGCGCGTGAAGCCGGCGATCACCACGTCGATCTGGCCGCCCTCGAGCGCCTCGGCCAGCTCCTCGCTGTCGCCCTGGACCCACCGGACCTCTGCGCCGATCGAGTCGGCGAAGCGCCGCACGATCTCGGGCTCGACCCCCGTGGGCTGCTCGCCGTCGAGGTTCACCCAGGGCTCGTTGTCGCTCACGCCCACGCGCAGCGTGCCGCCGCCGTCCACGCGGTCGAGCGTGCCCTCCACGTCGCGCGGGTACTGGCAGCCGCCGAGCAGGGCGGCGGCGATCAGCAGAGGGGGGAGAAGGGCGCGCACACCGGGGTTTTACCCCGGCGCGCGCGCCGTTCCTCTCCGCTCAGTACAGACCCGGACGCACCAGGTACCCGTAGTAGCGGCCGGTCACCGGCCGCAGCGGGTCGCCGGTGAAGCCGAATCCCGGGTTGGCCTGGGTGTAGGCCGCGGCATCGCCCACGAGCTTCTGGATGGACTCCGCCGGCGTGCCGGAGCACTGGCCGCTCTCGTAGCAGAGCGCCGCCGTGCCGGCCACGTGCGGCGAGGCCATGCTCGTGCCGTTCATCCGGCCCCACGTGCTGCCCTTGTAGGTCGAGTACACGCAGAACCCGGGCGCGGCCAGCGTGTGCGCCTGGTCGGCGGGGCTGACCGCATAGCGGCTCCACGCGGTGTACTGGTCCTCGACCTGACTGGCCGCGCTCTTGCTGCTGTTCACCGGCTTGCAGGTGAACGTCGTCGTCGCGCCCGGCTCCGGGATCCCGTTCGAGTCGGCGATCGCCGTGGCCGCGAGCACCTCGTCGTAGCCCGCGCCCGGCATGGCGTTCAGGTCGCCGACGTTGTTGCCCGCGCCGAACACCCACAGCAGGCCGGCTTCGGTCGAGGCGCAGATCGCCTGGTGCAGCGCGTCGTTGGCCGTGTAGCCGCAGTTGCCGTCGTCGGCGCTGCCGAACAGCCCGGTGCTGGCGTTCACGACCTTGATCCCGAGCGAGGCGGCGTTCGCGGTGATCCAGTCGATCCCGCAGAGCTGCGCGGACGCCGAGGAGATCCCGGCCCCGTCGCCCATGCGGACCGACCACAGGCGCACGCCGGGTGCGACGCCCACGGCGCCGATCTCGTCGTCCTTCGCGCCGATGATCCCGGCCACGTGGGTGCCGTGGCCGTTCTGGTCCCCGATCGTGCCGTCGTTGCCGTTGTACGGCGCGCCGAGGCAGTTGACGCCGCCCGCCACGTTCAGGTCCGGGTGGTTCGTCTGGATGCCGGTGTCGAAGACCGCCACGTCGGCGTCGACCGCGCCCTGGCCGTCGCCGGCCAGCGGAGTGGCGATGTCCGCGTCGATCCGGTCGATCCCGGCGGGAGCCGGCTGAGCGAGCGACAGGTTGCCCTCGCGATCCGGGGTCACGTAGTCCACCCGCGGGTCGGCCTTGACCTTCGCGAGGCCGGCCGCCGACAGCCGCGCCGTGTAGCCGCGGAGCGCGTGCCGGTAGCTGTCGAGAACCTCCGCCTGCGCGCCGCGCCGGTGATCGGCGACGGCGTCGCTCACGTCCGACCCGTCCTTCAGCACCACGATGTACTGGCCCGGGATATCCCGGGCTCCGGCCGCCGGCGCGAACGCGAGAGTCGCGCCGAGCAGGCAGATGGCAACCGCACCAAGCTGCTTCATCCAGCCCCCTGTTCGAGTTGTGACGCCCCTGCTTTTCGAGGGCGCCCGTACCCGGTTGGCGCATTTCCTACCCCCCGGTCAGGGGGGCCGGGGAGCGGTAGGTCGCTAGCGGCGCAGCTCTTCCAGGCGCCGGTGCGCGAGCGCGACGGCCATCGCGCCCTCCCCGACCGCCCCAGCGACCCGCTTCGTGGAGCCGCTGCGCACGTCGCCCGCCGCGAACAGGCCGGGCACGCTCGTCTCGAGCGCGAGCGGATCGCGGTCGAGCGGCCAGTCCTCCGGCCGCCGGCCGCCCTCGAGCAGGTCGGGCCCCGTGAGGATGAAACCGGCGCGGTCGGTGCGCACACCCGCTCCCTCCGCCCAGCCGGTGCGCGGCCGGCCGCCGATGCACAGGAACAGCGCGGCCGCGGAGAGCCGCTCGCTCGCGCCGTCCGCGCCGGTCGCCGTCACGCCCTCGAGATGACCGCCGCCGGCGTGCAGCTCGGTCACCTGGGTCCGCAGGCGCACGTCGATCAGCGGGTGGTGCTCCACGCGCTCGACGAGGTAGGCGGACATCGACTTCGCCAGGCTCTCGCCGCGCACGATCATCTTCACCCGCGCGCCCGCGTCCGCGAGGTTCATCACGGCCTGCCCGGCGGAGTTGCCGGCGCCCACGACCACCACGTCGTCGCCGCCGCACTGCACCGCCTCGCTGCGCCCGGCGCCGTAGTACACGCCGCGGCCGAGCAGCTCCTCCACGCCGTCGACCTCCAGCCGCCGCCACTCCATCCCGGGCGCGGCCAGCGCCACGTCGGCGGTCACCTCGTAGCCGCCCTCGACCGTGAAGCGCTGGCAGTTGTCGTGGCGGTGCTCGCCGCCGATCACCGGCCGCAGCATCACGAGCTCCGCGCCGAAGCGCTCGGCCTGCCGCCCCGCGAGCCGCGCCAGCTCGGCGCCCCCGATCCCCTCCGGGAAGCCGAAGAAGTTCTCGATCATCGACGTGTGCGAGGCCTGGCCGCCCGGCACGTCGCGCTCGACCACGAGCGTCCGGAGCCCGTCGGAGGCGGCGTACACCGCGGCCGCCAGTCCCGCCGGCCCGGCCCCGACCACGGCGAAGTCGTAGTGCTCGTGTCGCGGCGGGTTGGCCTCGTTCCACGCCTCGGCCAGGCTCCTGACCGTCACGGCGGTGTGCACCTCGTCGCCGTCGATCAGCACCGGCAGCTCCGGATCGCGGAGCCCGTGCCGCGCGAGCAGCTCGCCGGCCTCGGGCGACCCCGCCTCGAACCACTCGTGCGGCTGGGCGATCCGCGTGAGGTGGTCGCGCAGCGCGTGGTGGTCGGGCTCGAGCCGGCGGCCGACGACCTGGACGGTGGGGCGGATCGGGCTCACGAGGTTGAGCCTACGCCCTCGCTGTGGCCGGCTCGGCGGCCCCCGGCCGCTCCAGGCGGCGCGGACCGGCCTGGCGGCGAGCCGCTCGCGGCCGGGTTCGCGCGTGGGCAAACGGCTGCGCGGGTACAACGGCGCGGGGGAGCGGATGAAGAGGGGCCTATCGGCGACATTGACGGCGGCGCTCGCGCTCGCGCTTCCAGGCGCGGCGCAGGCGGACCTGCCGTCCTCGCGGAACGCCGAGCGCCCCGGCCCGGCGGCGCTCTACGCCGCCCCGCCGAAGGAGGTGCCGCAGCTCGAGAACGCCGCCCCGTGGCGCGCGAAGCCGATCCTCGTCTCCGGCACCCAGGCCTACCGCGACGGCGAGTGGCTCTACCAGGACTTCCTGCACGACGACCACGGCGCCTCTGGCGTGCGCGACCCGGGCGACCCGTTCGGGATCGAGGCGCACCTGTTCTCGCCGGCCGCCGGCTCGATGACCTACCCGACCGACCCGGTCTACGCGCACAACGCCGCCGACCTGGTGGAGCTGCGGGTCCGGCCGCTGCCGGACGCCACGGCGTTCCGGGTCACCCTGAACACGCTGAAGGATGCCGAGCGGACCGCCTTCACGATCGCGCTGGGCAGCTCGGCGCTGCCGAGCCCGTGGCCGCACGGCGCGGGCGTCCTCTCGCCGGCCGAGCTGTTCCTGACCGTGCACGGCTCGACCGCCGAGCTGCGCGACGCGGCGACCGGCGCGGTCAAGGCCGGCGGCGCCAGCGCGACGGTCGATCTCCGCCGCCGCCAGGTGGACGTGCGCGTGCCGCACTCGGCCTGGAACCCGGGGACCGGCAAGGTGCGGATGTCGATCGGCGTCGGCCTCTGGGACGCGGCGGCCGGCGGCTACCTCAAGCCGGGGCCGGCGGCCTCGGCCGATCGTCCCGGCGGCGCGGCGCCGAGCACCGCCGCGCTCTTCAACGTGGGCCCGCGCTTCGACGAGCCGCATCCGCGCCCCAGCGAGTTCGGCGCCGGCTACACGATCGGCGACGCGGCCGCGGGCGCCGCCGTGCAGGCGGCCTGGTGGCGCGAGCGCGTGCAGGCCGACGCGCTGCGCACGGGCGACGTGACGCCGCTCGCCGCCGAGGTGGACTTCGGCAAGCTCGCGGCCGGCGCCGACGACGACTCCGGCGTGCCGCGGACGGGGCCCATGAACCGCATCCTCGCGAGCCGCCACCAGTTCGGGCAGGGGATCGAGCCGGGTCGCGTCTGCTTCGACCTCGCGTCGAGCTTCTCCGCGGGGGCGAAGTGCGAGGGCCGCTTCGTCGGCCAGCTCCAGCCGTACGCGATCTACGTGCCGGAGAAGCCGCGGCCGCAGCGCGGCTACGGACTGACGCTGCTCCTGCACTCGCTGTCGGCCAACTACAACCAGTACTCGAGCTCCCGTAACCAGTCGCAGTTCGGCGAGCGGGGCTCCGGGTCGATCGTGGTCACACCGAGCGGGCGCGGACCGGACGGCTTCTACGCCGGGATCGCCGAGGCGGACACGTTCGAGGTGTGGGCGGACGTCGCGCGCCTCTACGACCTCGACCCCGACTGGGCCGCGGTCAGCGGCTACTCGATGGGCGGCTTCGGGACCTTCCGCCTGCTGGCGCGCTGGCCCGACCTGTTCGGGCGCGGGATGTCCACCGTGGGCGCGCCCGGCAGCGTCAGCGACCAGCTCGCCTCGCTGCGCAACACCCCGATCATGACCTGGAACGCCGCCGGCGACGAGCTCGTGCAGATCGACGACACCGAGCGGATGGTGGGCGACATGCAGGCGGCCGGCGTGACGTTCGTCCACGACCTGTTCCCGACGGCCGACCACCTGACGCTGTCCACGAACGACCAGTACGGCGGGCCCGCGGACTTCCTCGGCGAGCACCGCGCCGACCGCACGCCGCCTCACGTCACCTACGTGGTGGACCCGGCCGAGGACTCGGCGGCGGCGGGCGCGGTGGCCGATCACGCCTACTGGCTGAGCGGGCTGCGCGTCCGGGACCCGAAGGCGTCACCGCGCGGCACGATCGACGCCCGCTCGGCGGCGTTCGGCCGGGGGGACCCGGAGATGCAGCCGCTGCGGACCTCGGAGGGCTTCGTGGACGGCGGCTCGCACGGCGCGATGCCGTACCAGCGCCGTGAGCGTCACCCCGGCGCGACGCCGAGCCTCAAGCGCAGCGCGAAGCTGTACGTGCGGGCGCGCAACGTCGCGGCGGCCACCGTCGACGGGGTCGGGTCGCGCGTGGGCTGCGCGCCGAAGGTCTACCTCGAGAGCGACGGGCCCCTCGACCTGGGCTTCACGTGCTCGTCCGTGCGCGAGAGCACCGTGCAGCCGGCCCGCTGCAAGGACCTCTCGTTCGCACTGCCGCGGCTCGCCGGGCGCCCCAACGCGGAGGTCACGGCGGAGTACAAGGGCCGCGTCCTCGCCCGGCGCGCGGGCTCGCGAGTGGTGCGGATCGCCGTGCGCCGCGCGACCAAGAAGCGGCACTCGATCGTGCTGCGGGCACGTGCGGGCGGGAGCGGCCCGCCCGTAGCGCTGTCGATCACCCGGCAGGTGGGGGCCTGCGGCGGCGATCGGTAGGGTCCCGGCCCCATGAGGGCCGTGCAGATCACCGAGCTGAAGGGGCCGTCGGAGGCGCTCGAGCTCGTCGACCTCCCGGAGCCGGCTGAGCCGTCGCACCTGATGACGCCGGGCAGCGGCGTGGTCGTGGAGGTGCACGCGGCGGGCGTGTCGTTCCCCGAGGTGCTGCAGACGCGCGGCGAGTACCAGGTCAAGCCGCCGCTGCCGTTCGTGCCGGGGAGCGAGGTGGCCGGGATCGTGCGCGCCACGGCGGGCGACGCCGACGTGAAGGAGGGCGACCGGGTCGCCGCCTTCTGCATGCTCGGCGCGTTCGCCGAGACGGCCGTGGCTCCGGTGTGGCTCACCTTCAAGCTCTCGGACGAGCTCGACTTCGCCCAAGGCGCGGGGCTCATTCTCAACTACCACACGGCCTACTTCGCGCTCAAGCTGCGCGGGCGGCTGCAGGCGGGCGAGTCCGTGCTCGTGCACGGCGCCGCGGGCGGGGTGGGCACCGCCGCGCTGCAGGTGGCGAAGGGGCTCGGCGCCAGCACGATCGCCGTCGTGTCGAGCGACGAGAAGGAGCGCGTGGCGCGCGAGGCGGGCGCCGACGAGGTGCTGCGCTCCGACGCCGAGTGGAAGGACCAGGCCAAGGAGATCTCCGGCGGGGGAGTGGACGTGGTGCTCGACCCCGTGGGCGGCGACCGCTTCACCGACTCGCTGCGATCGCTCGCCGAGGGCGGCCGCGCGGTCGTGGTCGGCTTCACCGCCGGCTCGATCCCCGAGGTACGCGTGAACCGGCTGCTCCTGAAGAACACCGAGGTGGTGGGCGCCGGCTGGGGCGCCTACGTGATGGGCAAGCCGGAGGTCAACCGGGAGATCGGCGCCGCCATCGACGCGATGGTCGCCGACGGCGTGGTCCGCCCGGTGGTGGGCGCGCGCTTCCCACTCGAGCAGGCGCGCGAGGCGCTCGAGCTGATCGACGGGCGCGGCGCGACCGGCAAGGTCGTGCTCGACGTGCGCGGCGGCTAGGCGGCACCGCCGTGCGCATCCTCACGGTGACCGGCTGATGCCGCACCGCCGCACCTACGAGAGCGACGCGATCCGCGTGCACTGGGACTCGGCCCGCTGCATCCACACGGGGTTCTGCCTGCACGCGCTGCCGCAGGTGTTCGACACCTCGCGCCGCCCGTGGGTGGAGATCGACGCCGCCGACGCCGACTCGATCGCCGCAGCCGTGGAGCGCTGCCCGACCGGCGCGCTGCGCTACGAGCGCCTGGACGGCGCGCCGGGAGACGAGCCGCAGCGGCCCACGCTGGTGGTGCCGATTCCGGACGGGCCGCTGCTCACGATCGGCGACCTGCTGGTGGAGACGCCCGAGGGGGAGGAGATCGCGCACGAGAACCGGCTCACCCTGTGCCGCTGCGGGAAGAGCCGCAACCAGCCCTTCTGCGACAACTCCCACATGCGCCGCGGCTGGGAGTCCGGCGACCTCAACGAGCCCGCCAAGGACCCGCCGCCGCCGCGCGAGGGCGCCGCGGGGGAGCCGACCCAGGTCGTGCCGCTGGCCGACGGTTCGCTGCGGCTGAGCGGGCACCTGCGCGTGGTCTCGCCGGACGGCGATCTGCTGTGCGAGGCGGGCCGGGCCTTCCTCTGCCGCTGCGGGAACAGCCGCAACAAGCCGTTCTGCGACGGCTCGCACGAGCGGGCGGGCTTCGAGAGCCGCGAGGCCGAGGTGCCCCGCGACCGGCTCGAGGCGGAGACCCCGGCGGCGTTCACCAAGAACGACCGCGTGCCGGACCCGCGGCGGGTGGCGGGGGACGCCGATCCCGCGCAGGGCGCCGAGGACGGTTGATCCTGCGTCCCTATCGGGTTCGCGATCGGGTTTGCGGGTAGGCTTAGGTAGAAGCCGACGCTTTCGTGCAGGCAGCGAGTCTCTCGCTTGCAGGCCATGCGGAGTCGCCGGACCATCCGACGCGCTACGACCGTGGCCGAGGCCGCAGAGCGGGAGCGCAGGAGGAGCAGGTCCAATGTTCGAATTCCGCTGCCCCGCGTGCGAGGCGCTCGCGTACAGCTCGGTGCAAGCCCCCAGCGCTCACGGGTGCCCGTCGTGCGGTGCCGACCTGGAGGAGATCGGGTCCGCGAGGAAGCTGTCTCCGATGAACTCCTCCGTCGTGGCGGTCACGGCGGCGGAAGGGCTACGCGCCCCCGGCTGAAGAACGGCGCGCTAGGCGCGCCTCCACGCCGGCCGGCAGGCGCGGCTCGCGTCCCGCCTCCAGCGCGGCCCTGATCGCGTCGATCGCCTCGCCGCTCTCGCGCCAGCCGACCACGTGCCAGTCGAGCTCCTCGTCGTAGGGCTCGTGGCTTCGCGCCACCAGGCGCCACGGGCGGCGGCGGAGCAGCCGGGCCGCCAGTGCGGCGAGCGCCGCGAGGATCACGATCACGACCTCGACCGCCAGCGCCAGGAGCGGCAGGATCACGACGACGAGGACGATCACGACGAACACGACCGCCAGCACCGCGGCGAACGGGCCGATGTCCAGGTCGAAGCCGAGGTCGCCCAGGACGTCGAGGCCGTCGCGGGTCTCCCAGCGGCGCCGCACGCGCCTGGGGAACCAGTCGCGCCCCACCTTCCACTTCCGCCCGTCCGGTGCGAGCACCTTGCGGCCCATCGGGCCGGGAGGCTAGAGCCGATCCGCGCTAGGCGCGGGACTCGGCCGCGGCGTCGCGGGCCTGCAGCGCCACGTGCGCGCGGCTGTCGCTCGACCGGATCAGCGCGAGCGTGGCGAGCACGCCGAGGATCGCGACGGCCGAGCCCGCCAGGAACGCCGACTGGAAGCCCTCGTTGAGCGCCTCGACGCCGCCCGGCCCGGTGCCGGACTCGAGGATCGACTCCGTGCGCGAGTTGGCGACGGTCGCGAGCAGCGCCAGACCGAGCGCGCCGCCGACCTGCTGCGAGGTGTTGATCAGCCCGCTGGCGAGCCCGGCCTCGCGCTCCTCGACCCCGGCCACGGCCGCGATCGTGCCCGTCACGAACGAGAACCCGAGCCCCACGGCGGCCAGCAGCGACGGGCCGAGGATGTCGCTCGCGAAGCTGCCGCCGACCGAGACCTGCGAGAACCAGATCAGCCCGGCGGCGACGAACGCCAGCCCGGTGGCGAGCACCGGCTTGTAGCCGAGCCGCGTGACGAGCTGCGACGCGATCCCGGCCGACAGGATGATCGCGACCGACAGCGGCAGGTACGAGAGCCCCGCCTTGATCGCGCTGTAGTCGAGCACCTGCTGCATGTAGAGCGAGATGAAGAAGAACATCGACATCAGCGATGCGCCCACCAGGACGCCGACGATGTTCGCCCCGGTGAGCGTGCGGATGCGGAAGATCCGGAACGGCACGAGCGGGGCTGCCGAGCGCAGCTCGATCCTCACGAACGCGGCGATCAGCGCGACGGCCGCGGCGAGCAGGCCGATCGTCTGCGCGGAGTCCCAGCCGGCGTCGACCGCGTCCACGAGCGCGTAGACCAGGATCGACAGCCCCGCCGTGATGGTCACGGCGCCGGCCACGTCGAAGTGGCGCGTCTCGGAGGTCGAGCGGCTCTCGGCGATCAGGGAGGGCGCCAGCGCCGCCGCGGCGATGCCGATCGGCACGTTCACCCACAGCACCCACTCCCAGCCGAGGCCGTCGGTCAGCACGCCGCCGAGCAGCACGCCCGCCGCGCCGCCGCTGCCCGCGACCGCGCCCCAGACTCCCAGCGCCCTGTTGCGCTCGGCCCCGTCGCGGAAGGTGGTCGTGACGATCGAGAGGGCGGCGGGGGAGAGGATGGCGGCGCCGAGGCCCTGGACCGCGCGCGCGGCGATCAGCTGCCCCTCCGACTCGGCCAGGCCGCCCGCGAGCGACGCGATCGCGAACAGCACTAGGCCGCCCATGAACACGCGCCGGCGCCCGAGCAGGTCGGCGATCCGGCCGCCCAGCAGCAGGAAGCCGCCGAACGTGAGGATGTAGGCGTTCACGACCCAGGCCAGGTTGTTCTGCGAGAAGCTGAGCGCCTCGCCGATCGTCGGAAGGGCGACGTTGACGATCGACGCGTCGAGCACCACGACGAACTGCGCGCTCGCGAGCAGCGCCAGCGCCAGCCAGCGGCGCTCGTGGAGATTCTTCGAAGGGGCCATAGGCATCGAACTGTACGAACCGC